>JBGQHJ010000075.1:0-23356 GCA_041497895.1 Methylomirabilia bacterium | reverse complement strand
GCCGATGCGCTCGAAGGCGACGCCCGCGCGCGGCTGCGCGCCCGCCGCCGCCGGCTGGGGCGGCGGGCGCCGGCGCTCCTGCGACCGGAAGCCGTGCCCGCGCGCCCCGCGCGGCCGGCCCTCGCGCGGCGGCCGCCTTCCGCGCCCAGGCCGGTGGAGACGCCGGCGCCGGCCGCGGTGGCGGACCCCGAGGAGGTCCCCGAGTGGCGCGAGCGCGCCGCCGCGCTCATGCGCGGACGGGAGTGGACGGAGGCGCGACGGGTCGTGGAGTCGGCGGTCACGAGCGGTGACGTGAGCCCGGACAGCGCGGGATTCCTGCTCGAGGTCTGCTCCACCGCGACCGCGCGCGAGCTGTGGCGGCTGCGGCGGGCGCTGCGCCGGGGAGCGGGCGACGAGACGCCGCTCGGCGGCGCGCTCGAGACCGCGCGGGTCCTTCTCGACTGCGAGCCGGCCGCGGGGCTGCCCGCGAAGGCGCGGGGCCGGGTGGGCCGGCGCCTCTGGCGCGGTCACACCCGGCTCGGCCTCCGCCGCTGGCGGGCGGGGGACTTCGACACGGCGGTCGGGGCGCTGTTCGAGGCTCTCTCGGTGCCGGGTCTCGACGCCCGCCGGCGCGCCCTCGCCCGCGACCTGCTCGTGCGTACCCTCGAGGACATGGCGGGACAGAGGCTCGAGCTGATCCCGCAGCCGCTGGGCGACGGCGACCGGGCGGCCGCGCTCGAGCAGGCGCAGCGGCTCCTCGCCCACGTCCGGCGGGCGCGCGAGGAGGGCATCGCGGCGGAGGAGCTGGCGGTCGCGGCCGCGCGGGCCCGCCAGCTCCTGGAGCACATCGAGCAGACGCCCGTGCGATGACCGATCCGGGGCCCGCCCTCACGCTGGGGCAGATGGTCGATCGGTCCGCCGAGCGGTTTCCCGACCGCGAGGCGGTGGTGTTCAAGGGCGAGCGGGTCACCTACGCGGAGATCAAGCGGCGCGCCGACGATTTCGCCCGCGGCCTGCTCGGCCTGGGCTTGGGTCCGGGCGACCACGTGGTGCTGTGGATGCCGAACTGCGTCGAGTGGAGCGTCGCCAACCTCGGCATCGCCAAGATCGGCGCGGTGACCGTGACCTGCAACAGCCGCTACAAGGCGGTCGAGGTGGAGTACGTGCTGCGCCAGTCCGCCGCGCGCGCGCTGATCATGGTGGACCGCTTCGCGGCCGGCTCGATCGACTACCTCGAGATCCTCCGGGAGGCACGCGCGACGGGGCCCGGACTCCCGGCTCTCCGCCACGTGGTCGTGCTCGGCGAGCGGCGACCGGCGGGCGCGGTCGGCTTCGCGGAGGTCGAGCGAGCCGGCCGGACCGGCGGCCGCGGTCTCGATGGGATCGCGGTCGGCCCCGACGATCCGGTGGAGATGCTCTACACCTCCGGCACGACCGGCGAGCCGAAGGGCTGCCTTCTCTCGCATCGCAACATGTACTTCAAGTGCCGCGTCTACACCGAGCTGCACCGCTGGACCGCGGAGGACCGCTACCTGGTCCCGGTGCCCTACTTCCACATCTTCGGGTCGATGGGCGGGATCGCGGCCAACTGCCTGGTGGGCTCGACCCAGGTGGTGATGGACGTCTTCGACCCGCTCGAGGCGATGCGTTTGATCGAGGCGGAGCGGGTGACGATCTTCTCGGGTGTGCCGACCATGTTCATCACGATACTGGGCCACCCCGCGTTCGGCCGGCACGACCTGCGCTCCCTGCGGACCGGCTCCATCGGGGCGGCCCCGGTTCCGGTCGAGATCATGCGACGGATCATCGATCCCGAGCGCGGCCTCGGGATGGACGCGCTGGTGGTGTACGGGCTCACCGAGGCCACCGGCGGCACTCACTGGACGCGATCCGGTGACCCGATCGAGAAGCGGGTGTCGACGGTGGGGCTGCGGACGTCCGAGATCGAGGACCGGGTCGTGGATCCCGCGACCGGCGCCGAGGTCGGCCCGGGCGTCGAGGGCGAGCTCTGCATCAAGGGCCCGACCCTGATGCTCGGGTACTACGACAAGCCCGAGGCGACCGCCCAGAAGATCCGCGACGGGTGGCTGCACACCGGCGACATGGCGGTGAAGGACGCCGACGGCTATGTGCGGATCACCGGGCGGCTGACCGACATGATCATCGTCGGCGGCTTCAACACGTATCCGGCCGAGATCGAGGACTTCTTCCTCCGCCACCCGAAGGTGCTCGACGTCTCGATCGTGGGGGTGCCGGATCCGATCATGGGCGAGGTGGTGATGGCCTTCGTCATCCCGCGCGAGGGCCAGACCCTCACCGCGGAGGAGATCGCCGCGTTCGCCCGCGGGAAGATCGCCAACTTCAAGGTGCCCAAGCACGTGGAGATCGTGGATCGGTTCCCGCTCACCGGCTCCGGGAAGGTGCAGAAGTTCAAGCAGAAGGCCTACGCGGTCGAGAAGTATCACCTGACCGGCCCCGCCTGAGGCGTGCGGGCCGGTCGCCCCGCACGGTCGCGGGTGCGACGCGCTCAGGCGGTGGGACGGTCGAGCGAGCGGGCGCGGGCCGTCTCGAAGACGCCCAGGGGCATGGCGAGGAAGGTGAGCACCACGTCGGGGTCGAAGTGGGTGCCGGCGGCCACGCGGATCCGCTCCCGCGCCACGACCATGGGCATGGCCTTCGAGTAGGGCCGGTCGAAGGTGAGCGCGTCGAAGGCGTCCGCGACCGCGAAGATCCGGGCCCCCAGCGGGATGGCGGGGCCGGCCAGGCCCAGCGGATAGCCGGAGCCGTCCCAGCGCTCGTGGTGGTGGTACACCACCGGGATCGCGTCGCGCAGGAACGGGATGCGCTCGAGGAGCTGCCGGCCCACCTCCGGGTGCCTCCGCATCGTCGCCCACTCCTCGGGGGTGAGCGGGCCCGGCTTGAGGAGGATCGCGTCGGAGATGCCGATCTTGCCGATGTCGTGCAGGAGGACGCCCCGGCCGAGCGCTTCCAGCTCGGGCTCGGGGACCCGATGCGCCCGCGCGAGCGCGAGCGAATAGGCGTGCACGCGACGGGAGTGCAGCTCGGTGCCGACCTCCCGGGTGGCCAGGGCCGAGCCCAGGGCCTCGAGGGTCGCCTGGTAGGTCTGCTGGAGCTCGGCGAGGGCCGAGCCCAGGTCGCGGGTGGCCTCGGCCACCCGGCACTCGAGGAGATTCTCGTGCTCGCGGTGCTCGATCAGGAGGTCGCGCCGCTCCAGGGCCCGCTCGGCGGAGAGGAGGATCTGGTCGAGGTCGACCGGCTTCAGGATGAAGTCGCTCGCCCCCTGCTTGAGGCTCTCCACCGCGACCGCGACGTCGGCGGCGCCGGTCAGCATGATGACCGCGGCGTCGGCGTCCCGGGCGCGCAGGTGACGGAGGAGCTCGAGCCCGTCCATCAGCGGCATCTTCAGGTCGGTGATGGTGAGCGGCGCCCCCTCGTCGTCGTACATCGCCATCGCCTCTTCCCCGTTGCCGGCGATGCGGCAGTCGTAGCCGGCGGAGCCGAACGCGGCGCGCAGCGTGACGCGGATGTCGGACTCGTCGTCCACGATGAGGACGCGCCGGCGGCCGGCTCCGGGAGACGCCGTGCTCGCGCTCGTCACCGTCACGCTCCGGGTCGGACTCCGGGGGCAGTGCCGATGTCCTCGTGGACGGACACGCGGTTCTTGCCGGCCCGCTTCGCGGCGTAGAGCGCCTCGTCGGCGGCGCGGATCAGCTCGTCGGCGGCGGGCGCCACGTCCTCGGGCAGGGAGGCGATGCCGAAGCTAGCGGTGACCCGACGGCCGTGGGCGAAGGCCCAAGTCGAGAGCACGTAGCGGATGCGGTCCGCGTAGAGCCGGGCCCCGCTCTTGGAGGTCTCGACCAGGAGCACCGCGAACTCGTCCCCGCCGTAGCGGCAGATCACGTTGATGCCGCGGGACTGCTTGAGGAGGATGTCGGCCATCGCCCGGAGGGTCTCGTCCCCCGCCGCGTGCCCGAGGTCGTCGTTGACCGCCTTGAAGCTGTCGAGATCGAGCAGGACCACCGAGACCGGATGGTTGAAGCGCCGGTAGCGCGAGACTTCTTCCTCGAGCCGGATGGAGAAGAAGCGGCGATTGTAGAGCCCGGTGACCTCGTCCTTGAACGAGAACTCCTTGAGCTGGGCGCTGGTGGACTCGAGATCCTTGTACGCGGTGTCGAGGCGGCGCGCGTACTCGTTGACGTCGGCGGCCTGCTGCTCGATGGTGGCCAGCATGCGCGAGAAGGACTGCATGAGCGAGTCCACCTCGTCGCTCTGCTGCACGTACTCCTGCACCGCTGCCGTCTCCGGGCTCGCGACCGGGGCCGGAGTGCCCGGCTTCTGCACCGGCCGGCTGCCCGCCGTCGAGTCGGCGTGCCGGACCACCGAGGTGGCGAGATCCCAGAGCATGAAGCTCCCCGAGGCCATCAGCAATCCGGTGCCGCACAGCATGACGAGCATCCAGGGCAAGTCGCGCTCCTGGGTCTGCGCGTCCAGGAGCGGAAACGCGTAGGAGTACACGAGGTACGCGACGACCAGCATCGGCAGGAACGCGGTGAGGGTGATCGCCACCAGGATCTTGCGCTTGATGCGGCGTGCGGCGGGCGTCTGCGGGGCCGTCGGGCGCTTTGGCATTGTCTGGGCCGCCTCCAGAATATCGGCCTCCGGCCACCGGTGGGGTGGGAATTTCACACCCGCTGGCGCCACCCCGGCCCCCGGGGGCTTCCTTGACGGGGCGACGACCGGTGAGGTACGGTAGCTTCCGATGGTCCTGGAGTCGAAACTCGTCAATCCTGACAGGCAGATTGACTGCACCGGCCTGTTCTGCCCGATGCCGATCGTCAAGACCCGGGAGGCCATGACGCAGATGGTGGTCGGGGAAGTCCTCGAGATGCTGTCCGACGATCCCGCCGCGGAGGCCGACATGCGGAGCTGGTCGCGGAGCACCGGTCACGACCTCCTCGCGGTCGGCCGGAGCGGGGTCGTCTACCGCTTCGTGGTCCGGAAGACCCGGTAGACGGTGGCGTCCAACGGGACCGAGCCCGAGCGCGTCTATCTCGACTACTCGGGCTTCGCCCCCGTCGATCCGCGGGTCCTTGCGGTCACCCGGCCGTTCCTCGAGGCGGGCATCGGCAACCCGTCCGCGCGGCACACCCTCGGCGCGGAGGCCCGCGAGTCGCTCGACGCCGCCCGGGTGAAGGTGGCGCGTCTCTGCGGAGGGGCCGCCGGTGGCCTCGTCTTCACCTCCGGGGCGACCGAGGCCAACAACCTGGCCATCAAGGGCGTGGCACTGCGCGCGCGCCCGGCCACGGTCCGGGTGGTGCTGTCGGCCGTCGAGCACATCTCGGTGATCAACACCTGCCGCGACCTCGAGAAGGCCGGCGCCATCCTGTGCTTCCTGCCGGTGGACGGGGACGGGTGCGTCGATCCGGGCATGCTGCGCGCGGTTCTGACCCCGGACACCACGCTCGTCTCCATCGCGGCCGCGAACCCCGAGATCGGCACGCTCCAGCCGCTCAAGGAGCTGGGCCGGGTGACCCGGGAGGCCGGGGTGCCGCTCCACGTGGACGGGGTGGGCGCTCTCGGGCGTGTGCCGCTCAACGTCGAGGCCATGGGCATCGATCTTCTGACCATCTCCGGCAACGATCTCTACGGGCCGCCCGGCAGCGGCGCGCTCTGGGTGCGACCCGGCCTCCGCATCCACCCGCAGATGCTGGGCGGAGGGCAGGAGGGCGGCTTCCGCTCGGGCACCGAGAACCTGCCCGGCATGGTGGGGTTCGGGGTGGCCGCCGAGCTGATGCGGGTGGAAGGCGCGCACCAGGAGGCCGGGCGACTCGCGGCCCTGCGCGACCGGCTGGCGAGCGGCCTCCTCGGGGCGATTCCGGACTGCCGGTTCACCGGGGCGCGGAGCGCGCGCCTGCCCCACCACCTGAGCCTGGTGCTCCGGGGCGTGAAGGCCGACAGCGTCCTGCTCGACCTGGACCTGGCCGGCATCGCGGCCTCCTCGGGCTCGGCGTGCGCTTCGCTCACGCAGACGACCTCGCACGTGCTCCGCGCCATCGGGTGCCCGCCCGAGGAGGCGGAGGGCTCGCTCTGCTTCACGCTGGGACGCTGGAACACCGCGGCCGACGTGGACGCGGTGCTGGAGCGCCTGCCGCCCATCGTGGCCCGGCTGCGCGCGCTGGCCGCTCCGCTGCACACCTGAGCCCGGTCGCGCGCCCGTGAAGCTCGTCCTGTTCGACATCGACGGCACGCTCATCACCTCGCGCGGTGCCGGGCGGCGGGCGATGCGGGTCGCCTTCGAGCGCGTGTTCGGGACGGCGGGGGGCATCGACCAGTACGACCTGCGCGGGCGGACCGACACGCGTATCGTGCACGACGTCATGGGCGCGGAGGGCTGGGAGCCGGCGCGCGTGACCGAGCGTCTCGACGACTTTTTCGAGGCCTACCTGGGTGGGCTCGTGGCCGAGATCGGCGATGGGCAGGGGGTGGTCACGCTCCCCGGCGTCGCGGCGGTGGTGGAGCGTCTCGCCGGATCCTCCGACGTGGTGCTCGGGCTGGTGACCGGCAACATCGAGGAAGGCGCACGCATCAAGCTCCAGCCGACCGGCCTGTGGCCGAGGTTCCGGGTCGGGGCCTACGGCTCGGACCACATGGATCGCCGGCGGCTCCCGTCGCTGGCCGCCCGGCGGGCCCACGCCCTGCTCGGGCGGGAGTTTCCGCCGGCCGAGGTGGTGGTGATCGGCGACACGCCGCACGACGTCGACTGCGCGCGGGCCTGCGGGGCGGTCGCGGTGGCGGTCGCCACCGGCCAGTACCCGCGCGAGGCTCTGCTCGCCGACCGGCCCGACCACTTCTTCGAGGACCTGAGCGACACCGATCGGGTGCTGCGGGCCCTCCTGGGCGACCGGGCCTAGGCCAGCCGCTTCACCCCGAGCTCCGAGGCGAGCCCGTTGCACTGCCGGACGAGGGCCGGGGCCACCGGGATTCCGTGGACACGGCGCTGGCGCTCGGTCTCGGCCTCCGGCTCCCCGGCGGTGTAGACCCGCTCCTGGCCGTCGGCGCGCGGGGTGCCGTTCAGCGCCTGCAGCATGTCGTCCATCGCGGCGGTGAAGTCCTCGAGCGGCCGGAACCGCTTCACGTCGATCGCGGCGAAGCAGTGCCCGGTGTTGGATTCCTTGCGCTCACGCGCGCCACTCCGATCGAGCCGGTCGCCGTAGACGCCGCCCGAGAGCACGCCCGAGAGGATGTCCACCATCACGCCGAGCCCGTAGCCCTTGTGGCTGCCCAGCTCGCGGCTACCGCCGAGCGGAGAGAGGAGGCGCGAGGCCAGCACTTCCTTCGCGCTGCTGGTGGGCCGTCCCTGAGCGTCGAGGCCCCAGCCTTCCGGGATGGGCTTGCCCCAGCGGGAGGCGATCGTGAGCTTGCCCACCGCCACCGTGGTGGTGGCCATGTCGAGCACGAACGGGGTGTGGCGCGCGGCGGGGGCGGCCAGGCTCAGCGGGTTGGTGCCCATCATGGGCTTCCGGGCGAAGGTCGGCACCATGGCCACGTACGGAGAGTTGGTCACCGCGAGGCCGATCAACCCGCGCTCGAGCGCCATCATCGAGTAGTTGGCGCAGGCCCCGAAGTGATTCGAGTTGCGGACCGCCACGACCCCCACCCCGTAGGTGCCGGCCTTCGTGATGGCGAGCTCCATGGCCAGGACCGAGGCCGGATGGCCGAGGCCCTTCTGTCCGTCGACCAGCGCGGTGGCGAGATCGTCGCGCGCCACCTGCGGCTCGGCCCACGGGTGCACGAAGCCGGCGCGGGTCCACTCCACGTAGCGGGGCAGCATGCCGATGCCGTGCGAGTCCACCCCGCGCAGGTCGGTGCGGACCATGAGGTCGGCGGTGAGCGCCGCATTGCGAGGGGACATCTTCAGCGCCTCGAGCATCGAGACGATGAAGGCGGTGAGTGAATCGACGGAGACGATGACCGCGGTGTCGGTGTCGGCCATGACCCGCCCTCAGGGCAGCCCGGTGATCTTGATGCCCGAGTTCTTCAGCTTGTAGCGTCGGTTGATCGTGGCGAGCACCGCGGTGATGCCTTCGATGGGGCCCGCGTTGGTGAGGGCCCCCACGTCGACCGGGCGCAGGCCCATCGACGCGCCCAGATCGGCGACGAGCTTCTTGGCCTCCGCGTCGCCGCCGCAGAGGAGCAGGTCGCACTCGATGGCGTGGTCGCCGGCGGAGAGCTCGTGGGCCGCGATGTGGTGGAAGGCGGCGACCACGCGGGCCTCGGCCCCGAGGATCTCCTGCGCCTCCTCGGCGGCCGAGCCCTGAGGGGGCGGGGTGAAGAGGCGACCGCCCCCGAAGGTGAGCGGCACCACCGTGCTCACCACGACCTTGCCGCGGCAGGCCTCCCGCAGCTCGGGCAGCGTGGCCGAGAGCCCGGTGGCCGGCACGGTGAGCACGACGATCTCCGCGGTCGCGGCCGCGTCGCGGTTGGACTTGCCGTCCACCCGGCGGCCGGGCCCGGCGAGCTCGGCGGCCTTGGCCCGGGCCCGCTCCGCGTCCCGCGACCCGATGATCACCTCGTGCCCGGCCTGCGCCCACCGGAGCCCGAGGCCCACGCCTTCCTTGCCGGTGCCGCCGACGATGCCGATGCGCATGCGCTCTCCTTGACTTGGGATCAACGGAACAGGTCGCGAGCCGGGTCGCGCAGCAACGCGCGGCTCGAGCCGTCGCCGCGCGGCCAGTCGAGCCCGCGAATGATGGCGACCGGTACCCGGTCGAGCTTGCCCATGACCGGCTCGGCCGCTCCGGCCAGCTCGTCGGCGAGGGCCAGGATGGTGGCCTGCAGCACGTGGCCGGCCGGATCCTCCTGGCCGAGATAGCTGACGATGGGCTCGAGGCCGGCCAGCCCGACCGCGACGTTGACGAGGCCCTCCCGCCACGGCCGACCGAAGGTGTCCGCGACGATGACCGCGAGCTCGTGGCCGGTGAGCGCCTGCAGGCGGTCGCGCAGCGCGGCGGCCGAGCGATCGGAGTCCACCGGGAGGAGACACGCGGTGTCGGCGTCCACGTTGGACTGGTCCACGCCCGCGTTCGCGCAGACGAAGCCGTGGTGCGTCTCCACGATCAGCACGCCCTTGTCCTTGCGGACGATCCGGCGACTCTCGCCGAGGATGACCGCGACCAGGCGCGGATCGCGGCCGATCTCGTCGGCGACCACCTGGGCCTCCGGCGAGACCGGGACCTGGGACAGCCGCACGATCCGTCCCTCCGCCTTGGAGACGATCTTCTGGCTCACCACCAGGAGATCACGGTCCCGGATCGCGGTGGCCTCGCGGCGCGCCGCCTCGACGATGAGGGACGCCAGCTCGTCGCCCCGCCGGATCTCGGGGAGTCCGCCGACCCCGATCACCTCGTAGCGGGCGGCCACGGCTAGCGGGCGCCCGCCGGCCGCGCGCCGGAGCAAAATCCGCGCAGCAGCCGCGCGCTGCGCGTGTGAGGGCCGCGCTCGAGCAGGACCGGCAGATCCTCGGGCGCATCCACGTCGAGCCCGATCCCGGGGAGGTGGAGTACCCGCGGGGCGAGCCCCGCCGCGCGGGCGGCGGCCAGGTGATTGGCGAACGAGGGCTCGCCGAAGGTGAGTGGCATCACGCCCGGTGGAGCGAGGAGCGCGGCGTTCGTGCCGAGGCCGGACCGGGAGGGCACGAACGCGACCCCGGCGGGCTCGTCGAGGGCGCCGCAGAGGGTGGCCAGCTCGGCTGCGGTGACGCACGGCACGTCGCCCGGGATCGTGAGGAAGCGCGTGGCGCCCCGCGCGGCGGCCTCCTCCTGGGCGAAGGCCACCGCGGCGGTGTGGCCGCGATTGGCGCTCTCGATCCAGCACTGCGCGCCGGCGGCGCGGGCGAGGGCCTGCACCTCGGCGTCGGTCGTGACCACCACCACCGAGCCCGGGAGCGCGGCCACCACCGCCTCGAGGACGTCGCCGAGCATGGCCCGCGCCAGCTCGCGCCGCTCGGCGGGCGAGAGCGCGGGCACCAGCCGCTGCTTGGCGTTGACGAGGTCCTTGACCGGCACCGCCGCGATGACCGTCATCGCGCCGCCTGGATGGCCGCGATGACGTGCCGGGCCAGCGTGACCTCGGCCTCGCGGCTCGACATCAGGGTCGGGGCGGGGACCGGCGCGGCGCCGGCGGCCCGGATCTCCGGGGCGAGGGCCCGATCGCGCTCGTCGAAGACCAGCACGTCGAGCCAGCCGCCGTATGCGCGGGCCACGCCGGTCGCGGAGACCGGCAGTCCGGCGCCCGCCATGAGGCGCCCGGCGGGTCCCGACACCGCGTCGCCGCCCACGATGGGGCTGACCGCGACTACGGTGGCCTCGGTGGCCCGCAGGCTCTCGACCAGCCCGGGGACTGCGAGGATCGGCCCGATCGAGGTGATCGGATTGGAGGGGCAGACGAGCACGGCGTCCGCGGTCCGCAGGGCGTCCAGGACGCCGGGCGCCGGGCGCGCCGTCGGCGCTCCCGCGTA
This sequence comes from Methylomirabilia bacterium, assembly GCA_041497895.1. Classification (GTDB taxonomy): domain Bacteria; phylum Methylomirabilota; class Methylomirabilia; order Rokubacteriales; family CSP1-6; genus CAMLFJ01. The sequence goes on along the minus strand of JBGQHJ010000075.1, from coordinate 12,840 downwards.
GTTCACCGCGCGCACCTCGACCTGCGCCTTCTCGCGCACGAAGTATTCCTGGAACGCGAGCCAGCCGTCGGGGCCGAGGATCCGCGTGCGTATCGCCTGATCGGACATGGGCAGGACCGTCGCGGTGACGTGCAGGGCCTGGGCGATCGCGCGGGTCACCTCGGTGAGGGTGCGGCCCTCGCGCAGGAGCCGGGTGCGGTGGAGGTGGGTGGCCAGGTCGCGATCGCCCAGGTTGAACCACACCGGCTCGCCGAAGCGCGCGATCTGGTCGAGGGCGTGGAAGGTCTCGTCGCGGAGGCCCCAGCCCTTGCGCTCGTCGATGACGCCGGCCAGGGTGTAGCAGACGGTGTCGAGATCCGGCGAGACGTGCAGGCCCCAGATCTCCGCGTCGTCCCCGGTGTTGACGACGACGGTGAGATCGCGCACGTCGAGCACACGGCCGAGACCGCGAAGCAGCTTGGCGGCGCCGGTGCCGCCCGCGAGCGCGGTGATCTTCATGCCGCGGTGGGGCCCGTCAGTGTTCGCCGCGGGCGAGGGCGGAGCGGGAGCCGCCGCGCCCGGCGGTGCTCCACAGCGCGGTGCCGCCCCGCCAGCCAAAGAGGCCGAGGCCGGGCCGGCCGCGGAGCGGGCGGGGCAGTTCCGCTTCCGGAACGGGGATGAAGCCGGCTCGGACCCACACCCGGTCGAGGCTCTGGGGCCGCGCGAAGACGGTCTCGATGCCGGCCGAGGCGGCGTGGGTCAGGGCCTCGGCGGTCAGGCTGCCGGCCACTCCCAGAATGTCCTCGGCGGGCATGGCGGGCGGGGCGACGACGACGGGACCGTGCAGCATCGCCGCGGCGCCCGCCCGCTCCATCAGGAGGGCTCCCACGAGCCGGTCCTCTTCCCAGGCGCCCCAGCCGGCGACCACGTCGGCCGGCGGTGGAGCCCATGCGCCTGCGAAGCGGAACAGCTCGAGGGCTGCCTCCCACGGAGCGGCGAGCGGCCGGTAAGCGGGCGCGTCGCCGGTGCTACTTCTTGCCAAGCACCGCGTCCTTCAGCGACTTGGCGAGCCGGAACTTCACCACGCGCTTGGCGGGAATCTTGATGGGCTCTCCGGTCTGCGGGTTGCGTCCCATCCGCGCCTTGCGATTGGCCAGCACGAGGCGGCCGAAGTTCGGCACCACGAACACGTTCTTGGCTTCCTTCTGCGCGAGCGAGAGGAGCTGGTCCATCACGTCGGTGATCTGCTTCTTGCTGAGCTCCGTCTTCTGGGCCAGGTGAGCGATGATGGCGGACTTCGTCATCGATTTCGCCATGTGCATTCCTCCATGTCTGGGTGTGAGAGTGAACGGCCACCGTGAAGGCCGACCGCCGAGGCCAACCGTCTCAGGTCAACCGGTTTAGGATGGTCGCGTCCCGCGTGAAACCAAGGCCCAATTCTACTCAAGGCACCCCGCGCGCTCAACAGCCGAATGCGTGTCGAGGCTCGCTCAGTCCTGCGGCGCGCGCGTGGGATGGAGGAAGCGGAACTTGCCGGACGCGGCCAGGAGCCGGTAGGAGCCGAACCGGGCCTCCGCGTTCTCGACGTGGTCCAGCGGGGAATCGTCCGCGGCGTCCTCCACCTCGTAGACCCGGAGCAGGTCGTAGGTGGTCGAGCGCTGGGCGGGAAGCCGCCCCGCGTCGCGGATGAGCCGGCGCAGCTCCGCCGGCGGCACCAGCTGCCCGTAGGAGGCTCCGGCGGAGGTGGAGATGGACTCGTTGATCAGGGTGCCGCCCATGTCGTTGGCCCCCGACGCCAGCAGGAGCTGGGCGAGCTTCGGCCCCTCCTTCACCCAGGAGCACTGGATGTTCCGGAAGAGCGGGCCCAGGAACAGCCGGGCGAGCGCGTGCATCTTCACGACCTCGAGGCCGGTCGCGCCCTGGCGCACCCCCGGCACGAGCCCGCGTCGGTACATCGGGGCCTCCTGGTGGATCAGGGACAGGGGCACGAACTCGGTGAAGCCGCCGGTGTCCTTCTGGATACGGCGGAGGAGGTCCATGTGGCGGATCCAGTGGACGGGCTGCTCCACGTGGCCGTACATGATGGTGGAGGTGGTGCGGATGCCCTGGGCGTGGGCCGACGTGATCACCTCGATCCACTGCTCCACCGTGATGCGGCCGCGCGCGATGAGGTCGCGGATGTCCTGGTCCAGCACCTCGGCGGAGGTGCCGGGGAGCGTGCCGAGGCCGGCCTTCTTGAGCTCGGCGAGGTACTCCGGGATGGGCAGGCCGGAGCGCGTGGAGCCGTAGAGGATCTCCTCGGGGGAGAACGCGTGCAGGTGCATCTCGGGCAGCGCGGCCTTGATGGCGCGGCAGAGGTCGATGTAGTAGCGCCCGTCGAGCTTGGGGGGCAGGCCGGCCTGGATGCAGACCTCGGTCGCGCCCATCTCCCACGCCTCGATGGCCCGGCGGACCACCTCGTCCATGGGGAGGAAGTAGCCTTCCTCCTCGCGGTGGTCGCGGCTGAACGCGCAGAAGGTGCAATGCTTTATGCACACGTTGGTGAAGTTGATGTTGCGGTTGACGACGTAGGTGACCACGTCGCCCGCCTGGCGGCGGCGCATCTCGTCCGCGACCAGGGTGAGGGCCTGGAAGTCGCGCCCGTGGGTCGCGGTCAGGCGGATGCCGTCGTCCACCGACAGCTCTCCGCCGTCGAGGAGACGACCGAGGATGCGGCGGACGTCTGAGGAAGCCCAGTCGAGCGTGATCGGGGTCGGGTCGTCGGTGTGCATCACCAGTGTCTCCATACCTCGAGATCGGGTCTCACGAAGCCCTCGGAGTCGACCAGGCGCGCCACGCGCTGGCCGAGCCGCGGGTCGAGGAAGGCGCTGCGGGTCGCGTACTCCGGGTAGATCGCCAGCCGCTCGCGCAGCTCGTGGCCGGCGGACTCGGTGCGGCGCCGTAGCTCGGCCAAGCCGGGCCAGGGCCGCTCGGGATTGATGTGATCGGGAGTGAGCGGTGACACCCCGCCCCAGTCGTTGAGGCCGGCGGCGGCGAGGCGCTCGTACCCGTCGGCGGACAGATTCGGCGGCGCCTGGATGTTCATCATCGGTCCCAGCAGCAGGCGGGCCACCGCCACCGTGCGAAGCAGGTCGTCCGCGGTGGGCTCGGGCCAGCCGCGCATGGGAATGGTCGGCTTGACGCGGAAGTTCTGAACGATGACCTCCTGGATGTGGCCGTGGCGCTGGTGGAGGTCGCGGATCGCCAGGAGCGCGTCCACCCGCTCGGCGTGGGTCTCCCCGATCCCGATCAGGATCCCGGTGGTGAAGGGAATGCCGAGCGTACCGGCGCGGGCGATGGTCTTGAGCCGCCGCCCCGGGACCTTGTCCGGCGCGCGATCGTGGGCCGCGCCGGGCGCGAGCAGCCGGGACGAGGTGCTCTCCAGCATGATGCCCATGCTGACGTTGACCTCGCGCAGGGCCGCCAGGTCGCGCTCGGTCATGAGGCCGGGGTTGGCGTGCGGCAGGAGGCCGGTCTCCTCGAGCACCCGCTCGCTGACCGCCCGCAGGTAGCCGAGCGTGGTCCGGTGCCCCATGCGGCGCAAGAAGGCGCGGTGCTCCGGAAAAAGCGCCTCCGGCTTGTCGCCCAGGGAGAAGAGCGCTTCCTTGGCACCCAGCCGGGCTCCCGCCTGCGCCAGCGCGAGCACCTGCTCGGGTGTCATCGTGAAGGCGCCGGGCTCGCCCGGATCCTTCCGGAACGTGCAATAGCCGCAGTAGTCACGGCAGAGCGTGGTGAGCGGGATGAAGACCTTGGCCGAGAACGTGATCCGCCGGCCCCGGCCACGATCGCGCAGGGCCCCCGCCGCGCCCAGGAGATCCGGTAGCCTGGAGGCGGGGGTGTCGAGCAGGGCGGTCGCCTCTGCGGGGGAAGGCGCCCGGCCCTCGGCCACGCGGTCGAGGGCCCGATCGACCGCGCTCAGCTCGAGTACTGCCATGAAGATACCCGGCTCGGCGTGACGCGGATCATGAGCCCCCGCTCGCGGCCGAGCCCGAGCGTCCGGTACTGATCGTACTTGGCGATCAGCAGGTCGACCCCATGGGAGAACTGGGGGCCGTCGGTCAGGAGATCGGCGCGGCCCTGGATGATCACGTAGCGGAGCTTCGTCCAGTCCTCCTGGTACTCGTCGATCACGATTGAGACGCGCGGGTTCTCGCGAAGGTTGCGGATACGCTTGAGGCCCTCCGGGGGCGCCTGCTTGGGCTTGGCGTCCACCGCGGAGTAGAGCGCGGTGCCGTCGAAGGCATAGCAGATGGGTACCACCATCGGCTGTCCGCCCGCGTCGGCGGTTGCGAGACGGCCCACCCGTGCGCTCGTGATGAAGCCGGCGACAGGACCCGGCAGCGGAGCGGCCAGCGTCGACGGCATGGGGCTGTTCAGCGGGGAGCCCGCAGGACCTTCGGACGGACCTCTTCGACGAAGCGCTCCATGAGGCTCAGCTGGCCGCGGAGATCGGGTGGGGCCAGGTCGAACACGAAGTGCGAGACGCCGAGCGTCTGGTAGGCCTTGATGTGCCCGATCACCTCGGCGGTGGTGCCTCGGAAGCCGGGCCGGTCGGCGCCGGTCCACGTCCCACGGCGGGGCGCGAGCTCCAGCGGCACCCGGATCGAGAGCGTGATGTCCTTCGGGTCACGGCCGGCCTTGCGCGCCCAGTCGTGGATGACCTTCACCTTCTCCGCGTATTCCGGCGGGTGCAGCATCGCGGGCGGGCGCATCCCGATGGGATGCCAGGCGTCAGCGAGCTCGCCGACGCGGCGGAGCGCGGCGTCGGTGTGGCCGCCCACCCAGATCGGGATGCCGCCGGCCTGCCGGGGCTTCGGCAGGGCGCTGGCCGACGGCAGCCGGTAGTACTTGCCGGTGAACTCGGCGGGCTCCTTCGTCCACATCACCCGCATCAGGCGGAGGTACTCGTCGGTGACCCGGCCGCGCTCGTCGAACGGGGGCGCCTGCACCGCCTCGAACTCCTCGCGCATCCATCCCACCCCGGCCCCCAGGATCAGCCGCCCGCCCGACATGACGTCGAGGGTCGCGAGCATCTTGGCGGTCACCACCGGGTTCCGGTAGGGCACCACCAGCACGCTGGTCCCGAGCCTGATGCGCGAGGTCAGGCCGGCCAGGACCCCCATCAGCGCGATGGGCTCGAGGTAGCCGTTGGTCCAGTCGCCTGCGAAGCGGCCGGTCGGTGAGTAGGGATAGATGGAATTGTTCGAGGTCGGGATCACCACGTGGTCGGTCACGAAGAGCGAGGCGTAGCGGAGCGCGTCCGCCTTCTCGGCGAGCTTGGTGAGGGCATCGGGAGTAGCGAGCGGACCACGGCCCGGCAGCGAGACGCCGAAATGCATGCCCCGCATATTGCTCGCGAGCTTTCGGCCTGTCAAGGCGCGGGCTTTTCGCGCGGCGGCGGGTTGAGCGAAGGGGGAGCGGCGTGTGAAGTGTCACGTGGGTGACACGGAAAAAATCGGCCTGTGCTAGGCTGAAACGCATGAAGCCTCGCATCCTCGTCGTCGATGACGAGACGGTCATCGCCGAGAATCTCCGCCTGACCCTCGAGCGCGAAGGGCATGACGTCGAGACCGCGGCCAACACGGTCGGCGCCATGCTCCGCATGGAAACCCGCGAGTTTGCCCTCGCCATCGTGGACCTGATCCTGCCCGACGGGGACGGCCTGCACCTGCTGCGGCTGCTCAAGGCCAAGGACCCGTCGATCGAGGTCATCATCATGACCGGGCACGGGTCCATCTCGAAGGCGGTGGAAGCCACCAAGCAAGGCGCCTTCTATTTCGTCGCCAAGCCGTTCGATGCCGACGAGATGCTGATGCTGGTGAGCAAGGCGCTCGAGCGCCGCCGGCTCCTCGCCGAGACCTCGGACCTGCGGCGCAAGCTCGCCGAGCAGGCCGCCTACGGGGAGATGCTCGGCTCCTCCCCGGCGATCAAGCGGGTCTTCGAGATGCTGGAATCGGTGGCCTCGTCGGACGCCAACGTGCTGATCGTCGGCGAGAGCGGCACGGGCAAGGAGCTGGCCGCCAACGCGGTCCACGCCAAGAGCACCCGGGTGGACGGCCCGATGGTGAAGATCAACTGCGCGGCGCTCCCGAAGGACCTGATCGAGTCGGAGCTGTTCGGCCACGTCAAGGGGGCCTTCACCGGGGCGTCTACCGACAAGCCCGGTCTCCTCGAAGAGGCACACCGAGGCTCGCTGCTCCTCGACGAGATCACCGAGATGCCGCTCGATCTGCAGGCCAAGCTGCTCCGCGTCCTCGAGGACCGGACGGTCCGCCGGCTGGGCGGGGCCAAGACGGTCCCGGTCGACTTCCGGCTGATCTGCTCGACGAACCGCGAGCCGGAGGCGGCCCTCCGCGACGGGCGCCTGCGACAGGATCTCTACTTCCGGATCAACACGGTGACGGTGACCCTGCCGTCGCTCCGCGAGCGCTCCGGCGACATCCCGCTCCTGGCGAAGTCCTTCCTGGAGCGGTTTCGGCTCAAGCATAGCCGCGAGGTCGACACCATCGATCCCGAGGCCTACCGGCGGCTCCTCTCGTACTCCTGGCCCGGGAACATCCGCGAGCTGGAGCACGCGATCGAGCGGGCCGTGCTCGTGGCCCGGGGCAAGGAGATCACCCTGGCCGACCTGCCGGAGTCTCTCCAGGCCAACGCCTCCCCGGAAGGGTCGGCCCCTCCGCCCGGATCGCTCGAGGAGATCGAGCGGGTTTCCATCGTCAGGGCGCTCGAGTCCACCGGCTGGAACAAGCAGGCCGCGGCCCAGGTGCTCGGCCTCCGGCGCCCCACCCTGTATTCGAAGATGCGGCGGCACGGGATACCCCAGCGCCGCGCCTGACGTTCGCCAGAAGACGTCCTGTCCGGCTGTCCCGTCAGCCCCCTGCCGCGGCCTATCAGGGCCGGCTGCTCAAGTACCTGGTATATCGTGCCATCCGGCTTGGCAACAGTCTTGCGTCTGCGATGCGCCTGGAGGTGGCATCATGCCGCGCATATTGCTCGTCGACGACGATCCCGCCTGGCGCAAGCTGTACCGGATGGCCCTCGAGAGGCAGTTCGAGCTGTTCGAGGCCACCGATGGGTATCAGGCCCTCTCGGTTCTAGGCGCCGTGCGTCCCGACGTCATCGTCCTGGATCTCCGCATGCCCAGGATGGACGGCATGGACTTCCTCCAGCGGCTCAGCCGGCGCAGCCCTCGACCCAAGGTCATTGTGTGCTCCGGATCCTTCACCGAGTTCGAGCGACCCCATATTCCCGGCGTGCTCCTGGCCGCCAAGACGGCCGACCTGAAGGAGCTGTGGGCGGCCCTGCGCACCGCGGTGCCGACCCCGGTCGAGGCGATGGCTCCGGCCAAGCACGCCGTCGCGGCCGAGGACGGCGTCTGGCGGGACTGAGCCATCAGTCGCTCGAATCCGACCTGCCTAGCCGAAAGGCACTTCTAGGCGCCCTGCCTATTTAGTGGTCACACTCCCCTTCGCCCTTGAGGGGACCCCTCCCGCAATACTGTGATTTATCGATGCTCTGCGCCTGTGCGGTCACCGGCATGGCGAGTGCAGAGCAGCCCGCCCGGGAGGCCTACATGAAAAAGATCGAAGCCATCATCAAGCCCTTCAAGCTCGACGACGTGAAGGAAGCCCTGACCGGCATCGGGGTCATCGGCATGACCGTGTCGGAGGTCCGCGGCTTCGGTCGGCAGAAGGGACACACCGAGCTGTACCGGGGCGGTGAGTACACGGTCGACTTCCTGCCGAAGATCAAGGTCGAGGTCGTGGTGCCCGACAACCTCGTCGACAAGGTGGCGGGCGTCCTCGCGGGAGCCGCCAAGACGGGCAACATCGGTGACGGCAAGATCTTCATCCAGCCCGTCGATACCGCGGTGCGTATCCGGACGGGCGAACGGGACGAGAGCGCGCTCTGAGCGCCCGTCCGAACGTCGCTGGACCACATCCCGACAAGGAGGTCATGGCTGGAATGAGAAGGACAGGATCAACGATGATCACGCTGTTGCTGTGCGCGCTCGTGTTGGCGAGCGGGCCGGCCGCGTTCGCGCAGTCGACGACGTCGCCTCAGACGGCTCCGGCTCCGGCGGCCCCGGCCGCCGCGCCCGCGCCACCCAAGATCGACAGCGGCGACACCGCATGGGTGCTCGTGTCCTCCGCCCTCGTCTTGCTCATGACCGCTCCCGGCCTCGCCCTCTTCTACGGGGGAATGGTCCGGCAGAAGAACGCGCTCGGCACCCTGATGCAGAGCTTCATCATCCTGGCGCTGATCTCGGTGCAGTGGGTGCTGTGGGGCTATAGCCTCGCCTTCGGGCCCGACAAGGGTGGGGTCATCGGCGGCCTCGAATGGATCGGTCTCAGCGGGGTAGGGCCGACGCCGAACGCGGACTATGCCGCGACCATCCCTCACACCGCCTTCATGCTGTTCCAGATGATGTTCGCGGTGATCACTCCCGCGCTCATCACCGGGGCGTTCGCGGAGCGGAAGAAGTTCTCCACCTTCCTCGTCTTCATCCTGGTGTGGGCCACCGTCGTCTACGACCCGCTCGCCCACTGGGTCTGGGGGGCCGGGGGGTGGCTTCGCAATCTAGGCGCCCTCGACTTCGCGGGCGGAACCGTGGTGCACATCTCGTCCGGCATCTCCGCGCTGGCTGCCGCCTTGATCATCGGGAAGCGCAAGGGCTACGGGCACCAGCCGATGCCACCCCACAACCTCCCGCTCACGGTCATGGGCGCGAGTCTCCTCTGGTTCGGCTGGTTCGGGTTCAACGCGGGCAGCGCCCTGGCCGCCAACGGCCTCGCCGCCCACGCGTTCATGACCACCAACACCGCCACCGCGGCGGCCGCGCTCGGCTGGATGTTTACCGAGTGGTCCTCGCGCGGCAAGCCCACCGTCCTGGGTGCGGCCTCCGGCGCGGTGGCCGGCCTGGTCGCGATCACCCCCGCCGCGGGCTTCGTGACCCCGATGGCCTCGATCGTCATCGGGGCGGTGGCCGGGTTCATCTGCTACTCGGCCTGCAATCTGAAGTCGAAGCTCGGCTACGACGACTCGCTCGACGTGGTAGGCGTGCACGGGGTGGGCGGCACCTGGGGTGCCCTCGCCACCGGGATCTTCGCCACCAAGCTCGTCAACGACGCGGGCGGCGACGGCCTGCTGTACGGCAACCCCAAGCAGCTCTGGATCCAGTTCATCGCGGTGGCCGTCACCTGGGTCCTCGGCTTCGTGATGACCACGATCATCCTGAAGGTGCTCGACGGGATCATGGGGCTTCGCATCACCGACGAGGAGGAGATGGCGGGCCTCGACCTGTCGCAGCATTCGGAGACGGCGTACACGCTCGGCGGCCCGTCGGCGTACGGAGAAGCCCGCGCCGGGCACTAGGAGGCACGAGGCCCTTGACGGGTCCATGCCAAACCACTAACGTTGGGTGGCCAGCGGGACAGTGAGCCCGCCGGTCCCCCGTTTCATCGACCCCCACGACGAGCCGACGAAGGAGGCAGACGGATGACCCCGAAGGACGTGCTGAAGATGGCCAAGGAGAAGGGTGTCAGGATCGTGGATCTGCGGTTCATCGATCTACCCGGTCTCTGGCAGCATTTCTCGATCCCGGTCTCGGAGCTCAACGAGGGAATCTTCGAGGACGGCCTCGGTTTCGACGGCTCCTCGATCCGAGGATTCCAGACCATCGACGAGTCGGACATGCTGCTGATTCCCGATCCGTCGAGCGCTCAGATGGATCCGTTCACCGCGGTCCCGACGATGGTCCTGATCTGCAACGTGAAGGACCCGATCTCGGGGAAGGCCTACACCCGCGATCCCCGCTACGTGGCCCAGAAGGCGGAGGCGTACGTCAAGAAGAGCGGGGTCGGCGACACCATCTTCATCGGCCCCGAGCTGGAGTTCTTCTTCTTCGACTCGATCCGCTTCGACCAGACCTACAATTCCGGCTACTACTTCATCGACTCCGCCGCGGGCGCCTGGAACAGCGGCACCGAGGGCACGCCGGACCGACCGAACCTCGGCTACAAGCCCCGCTACAAGCAGGGCTACTTCCCGGTGCCCCCGATGGACCAGTTCCAGGACATCCGGTCCGACATGGTGCTGGCGCTGGAGTCGGTCGGGGTGCGCGTCGAGGTGCACCACCACGAGGTGGCGACCGGTGGGCAGACCGAGATCGACATGCGCTACGACACGCTCACCAAGATGGCGGACAAGGTGTGCTGGTACAAGTACTGCGCGAAGAACACCGCCAAGAAGTGGGGCAAGACCGCGACCTTCATGCCGAAGCCGCTCTTCCAGGACAACGGCTCGGGCATGCACACCCACCAGTCGATCTGGAAGAACGGGAAGAACCTCTTCTACGAGCGGGGCGGGTACGCCGATATCTCCAAGACCTGCCTGTACTACATCGGCGGCATCCTGAAGCACGCCCCCGCGCTGCTGGCCTTCATCGCCCCTTCGACCAACAGCTACAAGCGGCTGGTGCCGGGTTACGAGGCGCCGATCAACCTGGTATATAGCCAGCGCAACCGCTCGGCGGCCATCCGCATCCCGATGTACTCGAAGGCCGAAGGGGCCAAGCGCATCGAGTTCCGCACCCCCGACCCGACGTGCAACCCGTACCTGTCGTTCGCGGCGTGCGTGATGGCGGGACTCGACGGGGTGGCCAACAAGATCGACCCGGGCAAGCCGATCGACAAGGATCTCTACGAGCTACCGCCCGCCGAGCAGAAGAAGATCAAGCAGCTGCCCGGCGCCCTCGACATCGTGCTCGACAACCTCGAGAAGGATCACGAGTTCCTGCTCAAGGGCGACGTGTTCACCCCCGACCTGATCGAGACCTGGATCGAGTACAAGCGCAAGAACGAGGTGGATCCCGTCCGGCTGCGCCCGCATCCGTACGAGTTCGCCCTCTACTACGACATCTAGGCTCTCTCGCTTCGTCCACCACCGGCCCCCTGCTCGCCGCCCTCGAGGCGGCGAGGCCAGGGGGCCGGGCGGTTTCCGTATCCCGCGGCGCGCGCGCCGCGTGCCCACATTCGAGGCTGGTTAGCGCGCGAGCAGCATGCCCGCCGAGTGGGCAAGGCCAGTTTCAGCGCGCGTGTGGCGCCGCGTTCGTAACTGTCGATCGTCTTGATACTTCCTTGACCGCGGGACTCCACGAGCGCGTGGCACCGGAATCGCAACGCGTGCACGCGCGGGAGTCACCCACCCATCGTCCCGCAAAAGGAGCCGACAATGACGATTGGCAGGAAGTGGAGCGTCAAGCTGGCCGTGTGCGCCGTGTTCCTGGTGCTGGCGCTGGCCGGGAAGGTGCTGTCGCAGGACAAACCGGCGCCCGCGCCCGCCGCGGCGGCGCCCGCACCCGTCCCGCCGCCCTCGAAGCCGGACCCGAGCGGGACGGCCACCGGCGGAATCGCCGACGTCACTGCCAAGGAGGCCGGGAAGCCGACCATCGTCGAGATCGCGGAGGCGGTCGGGCACAACAAGGTCGCGATCAACATGGTGTGGACGCTCTTCACCGGATTCCTCGTCATGTTCATGCAGGCGGGCTTCGCCCTCGCGGAGACCGGCTTCACGCGGGCCAAGAACGTGGCCCACACCATGATGATGAACTTCATGGTGTACGCGATCGGGATGACCGGCTACTGGATCATGGGCTATGCCCTGCACATGGGCGGGGTCGGGGCCTTGGGCACGCTGGGAGGGACCGGTGTCCTCGACAGCGAGTTCACGATCAGCCTCTTCGGAAAGGATTTCGGCCTCTTCGGGATGAAGGGGTTCTTCCTCGCCGGTACCACCTATGACGTCGCGGTCTTCGGCCTGTTTCTCTTCCAGATGGTGTTCATGGACACCGCGGCGACGATCCCGACCGGCGCGATGGCAGAGCGGTGGAAGTTCTCGTCCTTCATCATCTACGGGTTCTTCATCTCGATGATCAGCTACCCCCTCTTCGCCAACTGGGTGTGGGGTGGCGGATGGCTCTCCCAGCTCGGCAAGAACTTCGGCCTGGGGCACGGGCACGTGGACTTCGCGGGATCCTCGGTCGTCCACATGGTGGGCGGAGTCACCGCCCTCGCGGGCGCCATGGTCCTAGGGCCACGGATCGGCAAGTTCAACAAGGACGGCACCCCGAACGCGATCCCCGGTCACAATATCCCGATGGCCATTCTCGGGTGCTTCATCCTGGCCTTTGGGTGGTTCGGGTTCAATCCTGGCAGCACCCTCGCCGGCACGGATTTGCGGATCGCGGTGATCGCGGTGAACACCATGCTCGCGTCAGCGTCCGGCGCGATCTTCTCGATGCTCTACATGTGGTTCAAGTACGGGAAGCCCGATCCGAGCATGTCCGCGAACGGGCTGCTCGCCGGGCTTGTCGCCATCACCGCGCCCTGCGCGTTCGTGTCCAGCTTCTGGGCCTTCGTCATCGGCGCGGTCGCGGGCGTCATGGTGTGCTGGAGCGTGTTTTTCTTCGAGCGCTCGATGAAGGTCGACGATCCGGTCGGCGCCATCTCGGTCCACGGGACATGCGGCGCGTGGGGCGTGCTCAGCCTCGGGCTCTTCTCCGACGGGACATACGGCGACGGGTTCAACGGGGTCGACGGGACGGTCCGTGGCCTCTTCTACGGTGGGGCGAGCCAGTTCGTCGCGCAGATCATCGGCACGCTGACCTGCTTCGTGTTCATCTTCGCGATCTCCTGGGTGTTCTTCAAAGTCCTGGATGCGGTGATCGGGATGCGGGTGTCCGCCGAGGAAGAGCTCGAGGGGCTCGACGTGCCCGAGATGGGAGCACACGGGTACCCGGAGGTACAGGGGCCGAACACGGTG
>JBGQHJ010000074.1:0-23531 GCA_041497895.1 Methylomirabilia bacterium | reverse complement strand
CGGACCGGGCAGCTCGCACGGGTACGACGTCACCGACCACAACGCCTTCAATCCGGAGCTCGGCAGCGCCGCCACCTTCGACCGGATGGCCGCCCGTCTGACCGCGCAGGGGCTCGGGCTCATCCTGGACGTGGTGCCGAACCACATGGGCATCGCGGGGGACGCCAACCCCTGGTGGCTCGACGTGCTCGAGAACGGCCCCGCCTCGCCGCGGGCCGAGTTCTTCGACATCGACTGGGCGCCGGCCAAGGCCGAGCTGCGCTACCGCGTCCTCCTGCCCATCCTGCCCGATCAGTACGGCCGGGTGCTCGAGTCGCAACAGCTCGCGCTGGAGTTCGCGGATGGGGCGTTCCACCTGCGGTACGGGGGCGCGCGCCTGCCCATCACCCCGCGGACCTATCCGCAGATCCTCACCGACGGGCTCGAGCCCCTCGCGGAGCGCCTGGGCCCGGAGGACCCGGGACTCCAGGAGCTGCGCAGCATCCTGACCGCGATCGAGCATCTCCCCGGGCGCACCGAGACCGACCCCCGCCGGGTCGAGGAGCGGACGCGCGAGAAGGAGATCGTGAAGCGGCGCCTGATGGCGCTCGCCAAGGAGTCGGCGGACATCCGCGAGCACATCGAGGAGACGGTGCGGCGCTTCAACGGCGTCCCGGGCGATCCGGCGTCGTTCGACGGGCTCGACCGCGTGCTCTCCGGCCAGACCTACCGGCTGGCCGACTGGCGGGTGGCGGGCGACGAGGTGAACTACCGGCGCTTCTTCGACGTGAGCCACCTCGCCGCCATCCGCATGGAGCGCCGCGCGGTATTCGACGCGACCCATCAGCTGGTCCTGCGCCTGGTCGGCGAGGGCAAGGTCACCGGGCTGCGCATCGATCACCCGGACGGCCTCTATGCGCCCGGCGAGTACTTCCGTCGCCTGCAGGAGGGCGCGCTGCTGGCGACCGCGCGGCGCCTCCTGCCCGAGCTCGACCCGGCCGAGGCGGACGCGCTGGGTGTGCTCTACCGCACCCGGGCCGCGGACCCGGCCGCCGCCCTCGAGGCCCGCCCGCTCTGGATCGCAGCCGAGAAGATCCTCGGCCCGGAGGAACCCCTGCCCGAGTGGTGGGCGGTCGCGGGCACCACCGGCTACGACTTCCTCGCCGCGGTCAACGGCCTCTTCGTCGACCGGGGCACCTCCCGGCAGATGACCGCGCTCTACTCGCGCGTGGCGGGCGACGACGCGCGGATGGCGGACCTCACCTACGCGGCCAAGCGCCTCATCATGCAGGTCTCGATGGCGAGCGAGATCAACCAGCTCGGCCACCACCTCGACCGCATGTCCGAGCGGGACCGCTCCTCCCGGGACTTCACCCTGCCGAGCCTGGGGCGCGCGCTCCGGGAGGTGGTGGCCGCCTTCGCGGTCTACCGGACCTACGTGGGCGACGACGGCACCGACGCCCCCAGCCCGCGCGACCGGGGCTACATCGAGGCGGCGGTCGCGGAAGCCAAGCGCCGCAACCCCACCGTGAACGTCTCGATCTTCGACTTCGTCCGCGACGTGCTGCTGCTGCGCCACCCGGACCGGAGCGGCTCCGAGGAGCGCGCCGCGCGGCGCGACTTCGCGATGCGCTTCCAGCAGACCACCGGGCCGGTCACCGCCAAGGGCGTCGAGGACACCGCGTTCTACCGGTACAACCGCCTGGTCTCGCTCAACGAGGTGGGGGGCGATCCGGCGCGCTACGGCGAGCCCGTCTCCGTCTTCCACGCCCGCAACGAGCGGCGGCTCGAGCGCTGGCCCGAGTCGATGCTGGCCACGTCCACTCACGACACCAAGCGCGGCGAGGACGTGCGCGCGCGGATCAACGTGCTCTCCGAGGTGCCGGCCGCGTGGGCGGCGGAGGTGCGCCGCTGGCGCGGGATCGCCCGGCGATGGCGGCGCCAGATCGACGGGCACGCCGCGCCCGACCGCAACGACGAGTACCTGCTGTACCAGACCCTGGTGGGAGCGTGGCCCGCGCGCGACGAGGACGAGGCGCTCGAGACGACCACCCGACGCGTCGTCGCGTACATGGAGAAGGCCACCAAGGAGGCCAAGCGTCGGACGAGCTGGGTCAACCCGAGCGAGCCTTACGATGGAGCGATGCGCGACTTCGTGCGCGCCCTCCTCGCTCCCGACGGTCCCTTCCTGCCCGCGTTCCGGCCCTTCCAGCGGCTGATCGCCGCCCACGGCGCGGTGAACTCGCTCGGCCAGACCCTGCTCAAGCTCACCGTCCCCGGCATCCCGGATCTCTACCAGGGCACCGAGCTGTGGGACCTCTCGCTCGTCGATCCCGACAACCGCCGGCCGGTCGATTTCGTGCGGCGGCGGGCGCTGCTGGAGGCGCTCGCCGCCCGCATCGGGGCCGACCGGGCCGCCGGGGCGGACGCCACCGGCCACTGCCGCGAGCTACTCGATGCCTGGCCGGACGGCCGCGTGAAGCTCTACCTCACCCACCGCGCACTGACGCTCCGGCGCGAGCGCGCGCGTCTCTTCGCGCTCGGCGCCTACCGCGCGCTCGGCGCAGACGGCCCGCGCGCCGATCACGTGGTCGCGCTGGCGCGCACCGACGGCGCCGACGCGGTCGTGGTGGCGGTGCCGCGTCTCACCGCGCGGCTCGGCGGGCTCACCGGCTCCCTCGTGCCGGCCGAGGCCGCGTGGGAGCACACCGCGATCGGGCTCGGCGAGGATCTCGCGGGCGTCTACCGGGACCGCTTCACCGGCCTCGAGGTGACGAGCGAGCGGCGGGACGGGCTCGCGGTCCTGCCCGCCGGGCGACTGTTCGCCCACTTCCCGGTGGCGCTCCTGGAGCGCGTGGCCGCCGATCCCTCCGTGGCCGCCGCTCGATGACCGCTCCGCCGGCGATCCGACGCGCCCATCGGATGCCGTTCGGCGTGTGCCTGCGCGACGACGGGAGCACCCGCTTCCGCCTCTGGTCCCCGGGCGCCGACCGGGTCGAGCTCTGGCTCGAGGACACCGGGCGCGCGGTGCCGGTGCCGCGCGACGCGGGCGGCTGGGCCGAGCACGTGACGCGAGAGGCCCCCGCGGGCACCCGCTACCGCTACCGCATCGACGGGGAGATGCTGGTGCCCGATCCGGCGGCCCGGTTCCAGCCCGGTGACGTGCACGGGCCGAGCGAGGTCGTCGATCCCCTCGCCTACGCCTGGCGGGATGGCGGGTGGGCCGGGCTGCCGCCCGAGCGCCTCGTCTTCTACGAGCTGCACGTGGGCACGTTCACGCCCGAGGGGACGTACGCGGCGGTCGCGGCGAAGCTCGATCACCTCGTCACGCTCGGGGTCACCGCACTTGAGCTGATGCCGCTCGCCGATTTCCCGGGCCGATGGGGCTGGGGCTACGACGGGGTGCTGCTCTTCGCTCCCGAGGCCCGCTACGGCCGGCCGGAGGATCTCAAGGCCCTCGTGGACGCCTGCCACGCCCGCGGCCTCGCCGTCTTCCTCGACGTGGTCTACAACCACTTCGGGCCGGAGGGCAACTACCTGCACCGCTACGCCCCCGCCTTCTTCACCCCGCGCCACCGCTCGCTCTGGGGCGACGGCATCAACTACGACGGACCCGGCGCCGAGATCGTCCGCGCGTTCATGATCCACAACGCGCTCTACTGGCTCGAGGAGTATCACCTCGACGGCCTGCGGCTCGACGCGGTCAACGCCATCGTGGACGACTCGGCGGCGCACCTGCTGGTGGAGCTCGGCCGCGCGGTGGCCGACGGGCCCGGCCGCGAGCGGTCCGTGCACCTGGTGCTCGAGAACGGGGCCAACCAGGCCCGCTATCTCGGCCGCGAGGCCGGGCGCCGCCCGCTCTATCAGGCCCAGTGGAACGACGACGCGCACCACGCGCTCCACGTCCCGCTGACCGGCGAGACTGGGGGCTACTACGAGGACTACCAGCCGCCGCTGCCGCACCTCGGGCGCATCCTCACCGAGGGCTTCGCGTTCCAGGGGGAGCCCTCGCGGTATCGCGGCGACTCGCGCGGCGAGCCGAGCACCCACCTGCCCCCGACCGCGTTCGTGGGCTTTCTCCAGAACCACGACCAGATCGGCAACCGCGCGATGGGCGAGCGCATCACCGCGCTCGCCGCTCCCGAGGCGGTGCGCGCGGCCACCGCGATCCTGCTGCTCGCGCCGGCCCTGCCGCTGCTGTTCATGGGCGAGGAGTGGGGTGCGCCCGAGCCCTTCCTGTTCTTCACCGATCTGGGGCCCGACGTGGGGCCCGCGGTGGCCGAGGGCCGGCGCCGTGAGTTCGCGCGCTTCCCGGAGTTCGCCCGGCCGGAGGTGCGCGAGCGCATCCCGGACCCGCAGGCCGAGACCACGCGCGCGCGCTCCGTGCTCGACTGGAGCCGTCTCGCCGAGCCCGCGCACCGGGCCTGGCTCGACTTCCACCGCGCGCTGCTGCGGCTGCGCACGGAAGCGATCGTGCCGCTGCTCGTGGGCGAGCCGGTTCCGGCCGCCTCGTGGAAGGGCCTCGGCGATACCGCGCTCGAGGTCGCGTGGGCGTTCCCGGCCGCAACGCTGCGCCTGGTCGCGAACCTGGGTGCGACCGCGGTGCCCCACCCGGGCCCGGGGCCCGACTGGGGCCGCCGCCTCCAAGCGCTCGACCTGCCCGGAGCCGGCTGGCGGGAGCTGCCGCCCTGGAGCGTGGCGTTCTACCTGGCGGAGCCCTCGCGGTGACCGCTCCCGGCAGACCCGCCACGGGCGGCCGCCTTGGCCGCGATCGCGTCGCGGTAGACCGCGAGCGTGCGGTCCGCGATTCGGTCCCAGGAGAAGTGGGCCTCGACGCGACGGCGGCCGGCCTCGCCCATCCGCCGCGCGCGCGCCGGATCGCCGAGCGCGTCGCGGAGGGCCTGGGCGAGGGCGGCCTCGTCCCCCGGCGGCACGAGCCAGCCCGTCTCCCTGTCCACCACGACCTCCGGGATGCCGCCGACCCGGCTCGCCACCACCGGCGTGCCGCAGGCCATCGCCTCCAGGTTGATGAGCCCGAACGGCTCGTAGATCGAGGGGCACACGAACACGGCGGCGTGGCTGTAAAGCTCGACGACCTCCGCGACCGGCAGCATCGCGTTGATCCAGTGGACGCGCGGGCGCCCGGCCACCGCGGCCTGGAGCCGGGCGAGCAACTCGGGAGTGTCGGGGCTGCTCGCGCAGAGCACGAGCGAGACGTCCTCGGGCAGCGCGCGCGCCGCCTCGAGCAAAGGGAAGATGCCCTTCTGCTCGCTGATGCGACCGACGAAGAGCACGTAGGGCTCCCGCACCCCGTTTCGCGCAAGGGCCTCGCGACGCTCCGTCCGCCGGAAGGCCTCCGCGTCGACCCCGTTGTGGATGACCACGACCCGGTCCGGGTCGACGCGGAAGTGGGCCAGGATGTCGCCGCGCATCTGGGCCGACACCGCGATGACGCGCTCCGCGCGCTCGACGGCCAGCCGCTCCGCCCAGGTCGAGACCGCGTAGCCGGTCCCGAGCTGATCGGCCTTCCAGGGGCGCAGCGGCTCCATGCTGTGGAGCGTCACCACCAGCGGCACGTCGTGGATGGCCTGCACCAGCATCCCGCCGAGCCCCACGTACCAGGTGTGGGTGTGGACCACGTCCGCCGCGACCGGATCGCGGGCCATCGCGAGCCCGACCGAGAGCGCCTCCAGCGCGGGCGCGTAGGCCGCCTCGGGCCCGCCGGCCAGCCGGTCCCACGGGGCGTAGCCGCGTACGCTCAGGTCGGGCCCGGCCGCGGCCTGGTCGCCGAAGCAGCGGACCTCGACCGGCGCGCGACGGGCGAGCGCGCGGCTCAGGTGGTCGACCACCACGCCGGCGCCGCCGTAGACGTGGGGCGGGTACTCGCGGCTCAGGAGCAGGATCCTCACAGGCGTCGTCCTCCGGGAGAGCTTACCGCATGAGCGAGACCCAGCCCTTCGTGTTCCTCGGCTGCCTCGAGCTGAACGAGCTCCTGCCGCACGAGGCCCACGACGCCCGCGAGCTGCTCGAGCAGCTCGAGCGCGTGCCGATCGAGTCCGTCTTCTGCCACACCTCGGCCTCGCTGCTCCACCGTCCGGTGCTCGCCGAGGCCTACCCCAACGACTTCTCCCTGTGGGTGGGCACCGAGGTGCGCGACGTGCGGCTGGCCGAGCGGCTGGCCGCGGTCGATCCCTTCCACGCCGGCTCCATGGAGCGGGTGCGCGAGGAGCTGATCGCGACCATCGCCGATCACCTCCAGCACCTCGGCACCGCGCCCCCGCGCAGCCAGGGCAAGCGCTTCCGCTTCTTCCAGGTGCACCTGGTCCCGGTGCCCACCGGCCACCAGGCCCGCACGCTCGTGGAGTTCCGCGACGCGCTCGCCGAGGTCGACGTGAGCGCGCTCTTCTACCATACGATCGAGGCGCGCTACCGCGCCGGACGCGGCCGCGGCGACTTCGCGGAGTGGGTCGGCGGTGCCCTCGGCCGGGCCGACCTGGCCGATCGCCTGGCCCACATCGATCCGCACGCGGGCAGCCTCGAGCGCATCCGCGATCGCCACCTGAGCGTCCTCGGCGACGCCATCTCCGGGGAGGCGGCCTGATGGCCCCGGGCCCGCTGCTCAAGCTCGACGACTACCGCCAGGTGGCGCCCCGCGGCACGGTGGATTTCCTCATGCGCATCGGCGAGCGGCTCCGCGGCAAGCGGTTCGTCCACGTGAGCGCCTCCCGCTACGGCGCGCTGGCCGACTGGCTCAACCGCGTGGTGACGCTGCTGAGCGACCTGGGCGTCGAGACCACCTGGGAGATCGCCATCGGCACCGCCGACTTCGATCAGGTGAGCCGGGCGGTCGGCAAGGCGCTCGCGGGAACCGAGCAGGTCATCACCGAGGGCATGCTGGCTCGCCTGCGCGAGACCGGCGCCGACAACGCGCGGCGCCTCCGGCTCGACGCGGACCTCGTGATGGTCCACGACGCGCCTCCGGTGGGACTGGTGGAGCAGCGCGGGGAGGCCAGCCGCTGGGTGTGGGCCTGCCACCAGGATCTCTCCTCGGCCCAGCCCCAGCTCTGGAACGCGCTGCGGCCGGTGGTGCAGCGCTACGACGCCGCGGTCTTCACCCTGGCCCGATTCGCGGCCCCGCTGTCGATCCCCCGCTTCATCGTGTATCCCGCCATCGACCCGCTCTCCGAGCGCAACCGGGAGATGACGCGGAGCGAGCAGGCCCTGGTGCTGGACCGGCTGCGGGTCCCGCGCGACAAGCCGATCCTGCTCCAGGTCGGCCCCTTCGAGCGGCAGCACGATCCGGTGGGCGTGATCAACGCCTACCGGCTGGTGAAGCGGCACCACGACGTCCGCCTCGTCCTGGCCGGCCCGCCCCCCGCGCCGGGCGGCGACGCCCTCGGCGACGTGCAGGAGGCGGCCTCCCACGACCCCGACATCGCGGTGATCGTGCTGCCCCCGGATCCCCAGATCGAGCTGAACGCCCTGGAGCGCGCGGCCACCATCGCCATCCAGAAGCCACTCAAGGCCGATTTCACCATCGAGGTGGCCACCGCGATGTGGAAGGGCAAGCCGGTGATCGGGACGATCGCGGGCGGCATCCCATTTCAGATGGTCGTCAACGTCACCGGGTATACCGTGGAAACCGTGGAGGGCGCCGCGTTCCGCATCCGGCATCTGCTGTCCAACCCCGAGCTCATCGGCCGCATGGGCGCGGCCGGGCGCGAGCACGTGCGTCGCAACTTCCTGGTCACCCGCCGCCTGAGCGACTACCTGGCCCTCATCGCGCACCTCACCCGGTGATGGACGCGGCCACCCTGTCCGACGAGGTCAACGCCACGGTCGAGCGGCTGGGCGGCGCCGAGGTGGTGGTGGGCCTCGCCACCGCCGGGCCGATCCCGGCCCTGGCCGCGGTGGCCGCGGCGGTGCGCGCGGGACTCGACGCCCACTGCGCGGGCCAGGCCGCCGCGATCGTCCACGTCGACCAGACCCCGTCCGAGGCGACGGCGGCCGTGGTGTCCGCGGCTCTCGGCGATCTGCGCGTCGTGCCGGTGCCGGCCGCCGGCACCCACGGCGACGACGGGCTCGACTGGGCGTCCGCGGTGCGGGCGGTGCTCACGGTGGGGCGACGGCTCGAGGCCCGCGCGATCGTCATGCTCAACGCCGATCTCAGCAGCATGACCGGCGAGTGGCTGCGCGGCCTCGCGGTGCCGGTGCTCAAGGACGACTACGGCCTGGTGCTGCCGCTCTATCGCCGCTACCGCTACGACGGCACGCTGACCCAGGCCCTGGTGGTGCCGCTCATGCGCAGCCTGTTCGGCCGCCAGCTCGCCCACCCGCTCGCCGAGGAGTTCGCGTGCTCGGGCGCGGCCGCCGACTTCTTCCTCCAGCAGCCGATCTGGGACACCGACCTCGGGCGCCAGGGGCTCGAGTTCTGGCTGCCCGCGGCCGCCATCGAGCAGGGCCTCACGGTGGGCCAGTCGGTGCTGGGGCAGCGCACGGTGGCCGCGGCCGCGCGGCCGCCCGCGCCCCTCGGCCGCACCGTGGGTCGCGTGGCCGGCGCGCTCTTCGAGCTGGCCGACCGGGCCGAGAGCTTCTGGCTCGAGATCCGCGGCTCGGAGCCGGTGGTGAGCTTCGGCGTCGCGCCCGAGCCCCTCCCCGGCGGCCCGCCGGTCGACCCCTCGCTGATGCAGGTGGGCTTCGTGCAGGGTGTGCGGGACCTGCTCCCGGTCTGGGAGCGCATCCTCGCCCCCGAGAACCTGGGCGAGGTGCTCGAGCTGAGCGACCGCCCCCTCGAGCGTTTCCGGTTCTCGGACCGGCTCTGGACGCGCGTGGTCTACGACTTCGTCCTGGCCCACCGCACCCGCGTCGTCTATCGCAGTCACGCCGCGCAGTCGCTGGCCCCGCTCTACCTCGGCCGCGCCGCCTCCGTGGTCCTCGAGACCCAGGGGCGCCCGCCGCTGGCCATGCTGCAGAGCGCGGCGCGCCTCGGCGGCATGTTCGAGGAGGAGAAGCCCTACCTGGTGGACCGCTGGCGATGAAGCCCGAGCGCCGCCCCATCGTCATCGAGCACGTCCGGCCCGCGGTGGACGACGGCCGGCACCCGGCCAAGCGCGTGGTGGGCGACGTGCTCGCCGTCTCCGCGGACATCTTCAAGGAAGGCCACGATCTGCTGGCCGCGCGGATCCGTTACCGCACCCACCACGAGTCGGCGTGGCGGGAGGCCCCACTGCGGCCGGTCGACAACGACGGCTGGGCCGGCTCGTTCCGGCTCGACGCCAACACCCGCTACGTCTACACCGTCGAGGCCTGGACCGACACCTTCGGCTCGTGGGTGGAGGAGATGCGCCGGCGGATCGCGGGCGGCCAGGCCGACCTCGCGAGCGAGCTCCTGGAGGGAGCGGAGATGGTGCGGCGCGCGCAGGCCGCCGCCGGGCCCGACGCTCCCGCGCTCGGCCGGGCTCTCGACCGCCTGGCCGCCGCGCCCTCGCGCGACGCGCGGCTCGACGTCCTGCTCGACGGCGAGCTCCGCGACGTCATGGCCCGCGCCGAGCCGCGGCCCGATCTCACCCGTCACGATCGCGTGCTCGAGGTCGTGGTGGACCGCCCGGAGGCGGCCTTCGCCGCGTGGTACGAGATGTTCCCGCGCTCGCAGGGCCGGGCGCCCGGCCGCCACGGGACCTTCGACGACTGCATCGAGCGGCTCCCGGACATCCGGCGCATGGGATTCGACGTCGTCTACCTGCCGCCGATCCATCCGATCGGCCGCACCGCGCGCAAGGGCCCGGACAACGCGCTCCTCGCCGGGCCCGGCGACCCGGGCAGCCCGTGGGCCATCGGCTCGCCCGAGGGCGGCCACACCGCGGTGCATCCGGAGCTCGGCACGCTCGAGGACTTCCGCCGTCTCGTCAAGGCGGCCCAGGGCCTGGGTCTCGAGATCGCGCTCGACTTCGCCATCCAGTGCTCGCCCGACCACCCGTGGGTGCGCGAGCACCCCGAGTGGTTCTACCCGCGCCCGGACGGCACCATCAAGTACGCGGAGAACCCGCCCAAGAAGTACCAGGACATCTACCCGATCAACTTCGCGAGCCCCGCGTGGGCCTCGCTGTGGGACGCGCTGCTGGGCGTGGTCCGCTTCTGGATCGAGCAGGGCGTGCGCACCTTCCGGGTCGACAACCCCCACACCAAGCCGCTCGACTTCTGGGCGTGGCTCATCCGGCAGGTGCAGGAGCGCGATCCGGACGTGATCTTCCTCTCCGAGGCCTTCACCCGCCCCAAGGTGATGCGGGCGCTGGCCAAGGCGGGCTTCAGCCAGTCCTACACCTACTTCACCTGGCGCAACTTCAAGGAGGAGCTCACCGAGTACCTGGAGGAGCTCACCCGCTCGGAGATGGCCGAGTACTTCCGCGGCAACTTCTTCGTCAACACCCCCGACATCCTGCCCGAGGTGCTCCAGCGCGGTGGACCGCCCGCCTTCCGCATGCGCGCCACCCTGGCCGCGACCCTGTCCTCGGTGTGGGGCGTCTACAGCGGGTTCGAGCTGGGTGAGGCAGCGGCCCTGCCCGGCAGCGAGGAGTACCGCGGATCCGAGAAGTACGAGATCCGGGTGCGCGACTGGGACGCCCCCGGCAACCTCAAGGACCACATCGCCCGGCTCAACACGATCCGCCGGGAGAACCGGGCGCTGCACTCGATGGGCGGCCTCCGCTTCTACGGCGCGAGCAGCCCCCACGTGCTCTTCTACGGCAAGATGACGCCCGGGCGCGATAACGTGATCCTGGCCGCGGTGAACCTCGACCCGTTCGCCACCCACGAGGCGACCCTCGAGATCCCCCTCGAGGAGATCGGCATCGCGGCCGACGAGACCTACGAGCTGCACGAGCTCCTCACCGACCAGCGCCGCCTCGTCCGCGGGGCGCGCCACACCGTGGCCCTCGACCCGCGCGTCGCCTCCGCCCACGTCTACCGGCTCGGTCGCTGGCGCCGTCGCGAGCGCGACTTCGACTACTACGCGTGAAAACCTTAGAAGCTCTATATATCCGCTCGGCTCGCCTTCGGCTGCACCTCGCCAAGCCACTGCCCCGGACAATCGTGCGCGGGCGGACGGACCGAACTCCCTGCCTTCGCCAGGGCCGACCGTGAGCGACCGCGACCCGCTCTGGTACAAGGACGCCGTGTTCTACGAGCTGCACGTCCGCGCGTTCAAGGACGGCAACGACGACGGCATCGGCGACTTCATCGGGCTCACCAGCCAGCTCGGCCATCTGAAGGAGCTGGGGGTGGACTGCCTCTGGCTGCTGCCGTTCTTCCGCTCGCCGTTGCGCGACGACGGCTACGACGTGGCCGACTACCGGGCCATCCACCCGGACTACGGCACCATGGCCGACTTCGACCGCTTCCTCGAGGCGGCCCACGGCCACGGCATGCGAGTCATCTCGGACCTCGTGGTCAACCACACTTCGGACCAGCACCCGTGGTTCCAGTCCGCCCGGCGCTCCCCCGACTCCCCCTATCGCGACTACTACGTCTGGAGCGACACCGACGAGCGCTACCGCGACGCGCGCATCATCTTCCTCGACACCGAGCAGTCCAACTGGACGTGGGATCCGGTGGCGAAGGCCTACTACTGGCATCGCTTCTTCCACCACCAGCCGGACCTGAACTTCGACAACCCCCAGGTCCGCCGCGAGCTGCTCGACGTCATGCGCTTCTGGCTCGACAAGGGGCTCGACGGCTTCCGGTGCGACGCGGTGCCCTACCTCTTCGAGCGCGAGGGCACCAGCTGCGAGAACCTCCCGGAGACCCACGAGTTCCTCCGGGAGATCCGCCGCACCATCGACGCCCAGTACCAGGGACGCATCCTCCTCGCCGAGGCCAACCAGTGGCCGGCGGACGTCCGCCCCTACTTCGGCGACGGCGACGAGTTCCACATGGCCTTCCACTTCCCGCTCATGCCGCGCATCTTCCTCGCCGTCCGCCACGGCGACCGGCGGCCCATCACCGACATCTTCGTGCACACCCCGGAGATCCCGCCCGCGGCCCAGTGGTGCCTCTTCCTGCGCAACCACGACGAGCTCACCCTCGAGATGGTCAGCGACGAGGAGCGCCATCATCTCTACTACGCCTACGGCTCCGACCCGCGGATGCGCCTGAACCTCGGCATCCGCCGCCGCCTCGCGCCCCTGCTCGAGAACGACCGCCGGAAGATCGAGCTGCTGACGAGCCTGCTCTTCACCCTGCCCGGCAGCCCCATCCTCTACTACGGCGACGAGATCGGGATGGGCGACAACATCTATCTCGGCGACCGCAACGGCGTCCGCACCCCGATGCAGTGGACGGGCGACCGCAACGCGGGCTTCTCCCGCGCGGACACCGCGCGCCTCTACCTGCCCCTCATCGTGGACGCGGTCTACGGCTACCAGTCGATCAACGTGGAGGCCCAGCAGCGCACCCCGTCGTCGCTGCTGAACTGGATGAAGCGCCTCATCGAGGTGCGCAAGAAGACCCGCGTGTTCGGTCGCGGCACGCTCCACTTCCTCCGTCCCGCCAACGAGAGCGCGCTGGCCCACGTGCGCGAGCACGAGGGCGAGATCCTCGTCGCGGTCCACAACCTGGCCGGCTCCGCCCAGCCGGTGGAGCTGGACCTGCGCGCGTGGCGCGGCTACACCCCGGTGGAGATGCTGGGCGACACCCGCTTCCCCACCATCGGCGACCTGCCCTACTTCATCAGCCTGGCCCCCTACGGGTACTACTGGTTCCGCCTGCAGCCGCCGCTGTCGGCCGAGCCGCTCTATGGCATCGAGGCCGCCCCGCTCTGACCCCGGATCGGTCGTCGCGCTACTCTCGGGCCCCGGCCGCTCCGACCTCGCCCAGTACCTGGTTCGCCAGCGCTGGTTCGCGGCCAAGACCCGCGGGATCGGCGCGCTCGCGGTGCGGGACTGGGCGACGCTCGACCCGGACGGCCCGCTCGTCCTGCTGCTCCTCGACGTCGACGGTGATCGCTACCACGTCCCGGTGACCGTCGCGCCGGACGCCGCCCCCACCGAGGTGATGGCGCGACTCGACGGCGCCGCGGTGGTGGACGCGCACGACGACCCCCGCTTCGCCCGGCGCGTCCTCGCCGCGATCGAGGCCGGGCGTCGCCTGGACGGCCGGGCCGGCCGCTTCGCCTTCCATCCCACCCCGGGCTGGGCCTTCCCGCCCGACCCCGACGCGCTCCCGGCCCGACGGCACGCCGGCGAGCAGAGCAATACCTCGGTGATCCTGGGCGGGGGGCTCGTGCTCAAGACGCTGCGCCGGCCGCAGCCCGGGCTCAACCCGGATCTCGAGATCACGCGCTTCCTCACCACCCGCACCCCGTTCCGCCACGTCCCGCGCCTGGCCGGCTGGGCCGAGTACGAGGGCCCCGACGGGCCGGCCACGCTGGCCGTGCTCCAGGAGTTCGTGGCGAACGCAGGAGACGGATGGAAGCACGTGCTCACCGCTCTGCGGGAGCGGCTCGCCGCCTCATCCGGCCCCGTTGCTCCCGATCCGCTGGTCGAGGACGTGCGGCGTCTCGGCGCGATCACCGGCGGCCTCCACGCCGCGCTCGCCTCGGACGACACGGACGCGGACTTCGCGCCGGAGCCGATCACCCCCGGGGACGTCGCGCGCTGGGCCGCCGACATCCGCCGCGACGTGCAGGGCGCCGGCGTGCAGGGCCTGCTGGGCGATGGCCGCGCGCTGGCCGACCCCGTCGCCCGGACCCTCCGCGCGCTCGAGGCACTGGTCGGCACCGTGAAGATCCGGAGCCACGGCGACTACCACCTGGGGCAGGTGCTCAAGACCGCGGACGGCTTCGCGATCATCGACTTCGAGGGGGAGCCGGCGCGGCCCCTCGCGGAGCGCCGGACCAAGCAGTCGGCCCTGCGCGACGTGGCCGGGATGCTCCGCTCGCTCGACTACGCGGCGCACGCGGTGGCCTTCGGGCTGCCCGCGGCCAAGCGCGAGCCGGCCCTCGTCGGCCTGACCGCGTGGGAGACCCTGGCTCGGCGCGCCTTCCTGCAGGGCTACCGGAGCATCGCGGGCGCGAGCCCTGCGGCGTTGATCCCGCCGTCGGAAGACGCGCTGATCGAGGCCTGCGCCGCCTTCGAGCTCGAGAAGGCTTGCTACGAGCTACGCTACGAGCGCGACAACCGGCCGGACTGGGTGGCCATCCCGCTGGCCGGCGTCCGACGGATCCTGCTCACACCGGGACGAGGGTGACGCCCCGCTCGTCCAGCCACTCCGCCACCTTCCTCCAGAGATTCGGCTCTCGCTCCCGCCAGGCTTCCACGCCCGCCGCGGGCACGACCTTGTAGGGTCCTTCCTCGCGCAGCACCGACTCCACGATCGCAGCCAGGCCGCTATCGGCGGCCCGGCATTCTCCTAGCAGATCCTCGGCTCGACCGACCATGGGCCCGCGGGATCGCAAAGCGCGTGCCAGAGGTGCACCCGTGTCGTAAGCGGCGTATCCGGGCTTCGAGCGCGTGATCGAGACGGTTCTACCGGGTAGTCCTGACCGGATCACGACGGGCCACGTGTCCGCTGACGTGGGATCGCGTGACATCTGCCGGGGATACAGGCAGTTTGCCCGTACGCGCCTCGGTGGCACGTCGCGTGCGTATACACCCGCCCGACGGACGACATCCATACCCGAAGCTCGATACCCGAGGAGGCGACCTCATGTTGTGGACGATCTTCGTGATCCTGCTCGTGCTGTGGGCGGTGGGAGTGGTCAGCTCGTATACCCTGGGCGGCTTCATTCACCTGCTACTGCTCATCGCGATCGCGGTGGTCCTGATTCGTATCATCCAGGGCCGACGACCCGTATAGGAGCCCGGCCGCCATGAATTACAAGGCCAGCACTGGGCGCTGTACGAAGGCTACGTGAAGAACGCCAACCGCCTGCTCGAGGCCACCGCCGAGGCCGGCTCACCCGTGTGGGCCGGGCCGCGTCCGGCTCGAAGCTCTCCCCCGGCAGCGACCTCGCCTCCGACGTGGGCGCGGCCTGGGGCACGGTCGGCGCGTGGCGGGAGGACTTCACCAGGACCGGCGGCATGCGCGGCGTGGGCTGGGCCATCCTCTCTCACGACCCCGCCACCGGCGGCCTGTTCACCTGCTGGATCTCGAGCCACGAGCAGGGCCATCCGGCCGGGTTCCACCCGGTCCTGGTCCTCGACGTCTTCGAGCACGCGTTCATGGTCGACTACGGAGCGAGCGGCCGCGCCGACTACATCGCGGCCTTCCTCGACAATGTCAACTGGGAAGTCGTCGAGCAGCGCCACAAGGACAGCAAAGCCGGGCGCTACACCGCCCGCTTCTGAGAGAGGCCCCCATGAAGAGCGGACTCCTCGTCATCGCCATCGTCCTGATCGCCATCGGCGTGGTGTCGCTCGCGTACCAGGGCATCACCTACACCACCCGCGAGAAGATCCTCGAGGTCGGCCCCATCAAGGCGACCAAGGAGAAGGAACAGACGATCCCGCTGCCGCCGATCCTGGGCGGGCTGGCCCTCGCCGGCGGCGTGGTGCTCCTCGTGGCCGGGGCGCGGCGCTAGCGTCACCTCCGGCCTTCCCGTCACCGGAGCCGGCGCGCCTCGAGCGCACCGTCCGGTGGAGTCGCGGGCGCGGTCCCTTCTCGGCCGCGCCCGCGGTGTTTCTCCGCGCGGAGTCTTTCGTGGCACACTGGCGGGCCGTGAGCCCCCCGGGCCCGAAGCTGTCGCGCGAGTTCTACACCCGCCCCGACGTGGTGACCGTCGCCCGGCGCCTCCTCGGACAGCTCCTGGTGGTGCCCACGCGGACCGGGCGGGTCTCCGGGATCATCGTGGAGACCGAAGCCTACCGCGGCCCCGCGGACCGCGCCTCCCACGCCTACGGCGGCCGCCGCACCCTCCGCACCGAGACGATGTACGCGCCCGGCGGCACCGCGTACGTGTACTTCGTCTACGGCATGTACCATCAGTTCAACGTGGTCACCGGCGTGGCCGACATCCCGCACGCGGTGCTGATCCGCGCGCTCGAGCCGGTGGAGGGCCTGGCCATCATGCAGAGGCGACGCCGCGGCGGCGGCCTCCACGGCCTGACCAGCGGCCCGGGCAAGCTTTGCATCGCGCTCGGCATCGACCGCCGCCACGACCGCGCCGACCTGCTCGGCGACCGGGTCTGGGTCGAGGCGCGCCCGCGGGTGCCCGCGCGGGCCATCGCGGCGGGGCCGCGCGTCGGCATCGACTACGCGGGGGCGTGGGTGGACCGGCCGTGGCGCTTCTGGCTCCGCGACAACCCGTTCGTGAGCCGCGGGCGCGCCGCCCGCGACTAGTGGTAAGCTTCGGGCGGTCCGACCCACCCCACAGGAGAGCGCCTTGGCACTGACCGCGACCGTCTACCACGTCGACCTGACCCGCGGAACGATCGAGACCAGGACGCTACCGGAGAACGTCTACCGCAAGTACCCCGGCGGCAGCGCCCTCGCCGCCTACCTGGTGCTCCAGGCCATCCCGGTCGGCGCCGACCCGCTCGGCCCCGACAACGTGCTGGCGATGGCGGTGAGCCCGCTCACCGGGCTCGCGATCTCCGGCCAGAGCCGTATGACCGCCTGCGCGCGCTCGCCCCTCACGGGGGCGATCGGCGACAGCCAGTGCGGCGGCTTCTTCCCGGCCGAGATGCGCGCGGCCGGCGCCGATGCCTTCGTGTTCACCGGGCAGTCTCCCGAGCCGGTGTACCTCTGGTTTCAGGACGGGCACGCCGAGCTGCGCCCGGCCAAGCACCTGTGGGGCAAGGTGACCGCCGACGCGGACCGGCTGCTCCGGGAGGAGGTCGGTGATCCCAAGGCCGAGGTAGCCCAGATCGGCCCCGCGGGCGAGAACCTGGTGCGCTTCGCCGCGATCATGAACATGGTCAACCGCGCCAACGGCCGCACCGGGCTCGGCGCGGTGATGGGCAGCAAGCGCCTGAAGGCGGTGGTGGTTCGCGGGAGCAAGTCGCCCAAGCCGGTGATGGCCGAGGAGTTCCGCGGGCTCGTCAAGCGGCTCAAGGCCATGCAGGAGATGAATCCCGGCATCGGCTGGTTCGGCGAGTACGGCACCGCGGGCGTGCTCGCCATCCAGGACAAGATGGGCGGCCAGCCCACCCGCAACTACTCCGAGGGCACGTTCGAGCAGTGCAAGGACATCGACGGCTCCACGATGGTAAAAACAATTTTGAAAGAACGCGACACCTGCTACGCCTGCGTGGTGAAGTGCAAGCGCGTGGTCGAGGTCGTGGACCCGGAGATCCCGGTCGACCCGATCTACGGCGGGCCCGAGTACGAGACCCTCACCTTCTTCGGCTCGATGTGCGGGGTCGGCGACCTCAAGCTGCTGGCCCGCGCCTCCGCCGACGCCAACATGTACGGCATGGACACCATCTCGGCCGGAGCCACCATCGCGTGGGCGATGGAGGCCCGCGCCAAGGGGCTCCTCGACGATCGGGGCCTCGGCCTCGAGTGGGGCGACGGCCGGGCCGTCCTCCGCGCCATCGAGGCGATCGCGCTCCGCCGCGGCGTCGGCGATCTGCTGGCCGAGGGCAGCCTCCGCGCCGCGACGACCCTCGGCCAGGCCGCCGTCGATCTCACCGTCACCGTGAAGGGCCAGGAGCTGCCCGCCCACATGCCGCAGCACAAGCGCTCCCTCGGCCTCATCTACGCGGTCAACCCCTTCGGCGCCGATCACCAGTCGTCGGAGCACGACTCGATGCTCAAGAGCAAGCCGGGCAGCCTCCACCAGCGGAGGCTCGCCGAGCTGGGCGAGTTCGGCAACCTCGACCTGCGCGACCTCTCGGACGAGAAGGTCCGCTTCGCCTACACCACCCAGTGCTTCTACTCCGCGCTCGACAGCCTGGGACTCTGCCAGTTCGTGTGGGGGCCGTCCTGGCAGCTCTACGGGCCCGCCGAGACCGTCGAGCTGGTGCGCTACGGGACCGGCTGGGACGCGTCGATGGCGGAGCTCCTGCGCATGGGGGAGCGCCGCATCCACCTGCTCCGCGCCTTCAACGCCCGCGAGCGCATCGGCAAGAGCGCCGACGTGCTGCCCAAGAAGCTCTTCGAGCCGCTCGGCGGCAAGGGCCCCACCGCGGGGGTGGCGCTCACCACCGGGGAGTTCGAGCACGCGCGCGACACCTACTACCGGCTCGCGGGCTGCGACCCCGACACCGGCTACCCCACGCGGGCCCGCCTCGCGGAGCTGGGCCTCGAGTGGGTCGCGGAGCAGATCCCGGCGGCGCGCTGAGCCGGGCGCCTCAGACGCGCAGGCGCACACCGCTCCGGTGGAGGGCCCCCATGAGGCCCCACCAGAGCAGGACGTACGCGAGGGCATAGGCCAGCGACGCGTCGAGCGGCGGCAGCCACGGCGCGAAGAGGCGGTCGAAGAGCCAGGCCTGGAGCCGCGGGCCCCCCGGCCCGACCCGGATCAGCACCAGCAGGCGGGCCATGAAGCTCGACAGGAAGAAGAGCGGCAGCGCGGTGACGCCCAGCACCACGAACGGCCTCGCCCAGCCGCGCCGGCCGCGCACCTCGATGCTCCAGTAGCACGCGGCGAGCGCGAGCGCGGCGAGGCCCGACATGAACAGCGCGTACGAGCTGGTCCACAGCGCCTTGTTGATGGGAAACCCAAGCCCCCAGACCCAGCCCGCGACCGTCGCGGCGAGGCCGGCGACCAGCAGGCCGGCGGCCACCCGGCGCCCAGGCCGGGCGCCACGGATCCAGTGGCCGGCCATCACCCCGAGCAGCGTGGTGGCCACCGCCGGCAGCGTGCTCAGCACGCCCTCGGGATCGTAGAACCTGGAGACCTGCCAGATGTGCGGCCCCAGCACCAGCCGGTCGACGTAGCCGGCGAGGTTGCCGGCAGGGCTCAGGTCGCCGACCACCCCGCCGGGCGGCGGCACGCGCGTCATGAGGAGCCAGTAGCCGACGAGCAGCGCGCCCGCCACCCCGGCCTGGAGGCGCCAGCCGGTCGCGCCTCCGGTGAGGACGACCAGCAGCGCGGCCAGCAGGTAGCAGACCGCGATCCGCTGGAGCACGCCCGGGATGCGCAGCGTCGCGAGGTGAAAGAAGGGCAGCGCGTGCAGCAGGAGCCCAAGCGCGAAGATCGCCGCCGACCGCCGCAGCACGCGGCCGACGAGTCCGCGGCCGTCCTGCTCGAGCCGGCTCCCGAGCGCCAGGGGGATCGACACCCCGACGATGAAGAGGAAGAACGGGAAGATCATGTCGGTCGGGGTGAAGCCGTTCCATTCCGCGTGCCGGAGCGGCCAGTAGACGTGGCGCCACGAGCCGGGATTGTTGACCAGGACCATCGCGGCCACCGTGAGACCGCGGAGGACGTCGACCGAGACGAGGCGGGGGAGGGTGCCGGGCTCCGGGGTCACAGGATCGATCGGCCGCCGTCCACCATGAGGGTGGCGCCGGTGACGAACGACGACTCGTCGGAGGCCAGGAACAGGATCGGCTGCGCGACCTCGCGGGGCTCGGCCCACCGGCCGAGCAGGTTGTCCTGCGCGCGCTGGCCGCGCAGCTCGGTCTCCGAGACCCCGCGGTCCGCGGCGCGACGGATGTGATACGGGGTGATGGTCCCGCCCGGGCATACCGCGTTGACGCGGATCCGGTGGGGCGCCTCCTCCACCGCCAGCGCCCGCGTGAAGCCGAGCACCGCGGCCTTGGTGGTGTCGTACTGACCCATGCCGGTCCGGCCCATGAGCCCGTACACCGAGGAGACGTTGACGATCGTCCCGCGGCCGCTCGCCCGCAGCCCCCGCAGCGCCGCCTTGCAGCAGTGCGCGGTGCCGAGGACGTTGACGCCGATGATGCGCTCCCAGTCCGCCGCGTCCGCCTCCGCGAGCGGCGCGTACACCCGCACCCCGGCCACGTTCACCAGGGTGTGGAGGGCGCCCAGGCGCGTCGCGGCCTCCTCGACGAGCCGCCGGGCCTCCGCCTCGCGCGTGACGTCGCCAACGAGCGGCAGGAGCCGGGCGCCCGGTACCGCGCCCCGGATCCTCTCGGCCGCCCTGGCGACGGCCTCTCCGTCGGAATCGAGGAGAGCCACCGCGGCGCCCTCCTCCGCGAAGAGCCGGCCGGTGGCCTCGCCGATGCCGCCACCGCCGCCCGTGACGAGCGCGACGCGGCCGGCCATGCGCCCGGGCATGAGAGCGCTCAGGCGAGCGTGAGCTGGTCCCCCGCCCGCACCAGCACCCGCGCCCGGGCGCCGTCCACCCAGCTCTCGCCCGGGGCCAGGACGACGGAGGTGGATCGCACCAGGAACGACCGCGGGTTCGCGCCGGGTGCCGGGGTGCCGTGGTCGCGCAGCGCTCGGGCCGCGCCCATCATGCGGCGGCGGACCTGGATGATCGCGGTGTCGCTGGAACCGAGGCGCTCCTGGCTGCGATCCACGACCTCCCCCTGGCTCTCCTGCACCGCCTGGTCCTGGACCCCGAAGCCCGGGATGCCGCAGTACATCCGAGTGCGGTGCACCTCCCAGTCCATGAAGTAGTCGTTGCCGCGGTTGGCCGCGGTCCGCACGTCGCCGTAGGGCTCGGAGGTCGCCGGCGCGTAGTCGCACACGTGCGCGCCCTTGCCCTCGACGTGAAGCTGGATCTCCCCGGGGGTGAGCTTGCGGTCCGGGTGCCAGGTCACCATCCAGTTCACCACGTGGGTGTCGTCCATCGGCACCCAGATGTGCGATTGCACGACGCGCTCGTCGAGGTCGGTCGGCGGCATCGTGTGGAACGGGAGCAGGAACTGGGTGATGCGCCAGTACCAGCGGCCGTCCGGATTGGCGCGACGGGCCCCGATCAGCACCCCGTAGTCGGTGTCGAGCACCTCGAAGCGCGGAGCGCGGTCGCCGGTCGAGACCGCGGCCCCCACCCCGAAGCTCACCCGATCCATGTCCTGGGTGACCTCGTTGTCGCGGTGGTCGATCGGCGCGTGCAGGAACGAGATGTGGCTCGAGTCGATGCCGCCCTCGAGGGCCTGGAACCAGTTGCAGTCCTGCACCCGCCGCGAGGTGAACGTGTGCCCGTCGGGAAGCAGCGTCCACTCGAGCTCGGGCAAGGGCGGCGGCGCGCTCTCCGGGCCCATGTAGGCGAACACCACGCCACCCGCTTCCAGGCAGGGGTAGGCGGCCGTCTTCACCTTGGCCGCGAAGCTCGACTCCGGCGGCTCGCTCGGCATCTCCTGGCACTGGCCGTCGAGGCCGAACTTCCAGCCGTGGTACGCGCAGCGCATGCCCTCGTCCTCCACGCGCCCGTAGAAGAGCGACGCCGAGCGGTGCGGGCAGAACTCGCCGATGAGGCCGGCCCGCCCGCTCCGGCCCCGGAAGACGATCAGGCGCTCGCCCAGGAGCTGCACGCGCTTCACGCGCCCCCCGGGCGTCAGCTCCTTCGACTCCACCACCGGGATCCAGTAGCGGCGGATGAGGTCGCCCATCGGCGTGCCCGGTCCGGTCCGGGTCAGGAGCTCGTTGTCCTCGTGGCTCAGCATGCCTCGATCCTCCTCGGCCTGGTGCGGCGTGCCAACGCGCAAAGGTTAGCACGCGACCCCGGGAGGAGCCAGCCTCGGCGGGCGCCTTGACAGCCCGGTGCGGGCCCGCGTACGCTCCGCGAGCGATGCCCGCCCCTGCCGTCGCTCTCGCCCTCGACGGGCCGGTGGCCCGGATCACCCTGAACCGGCCCGAGGTCCTCAACGCGGCCGACCCGGGCTGGGTCGCCGAGCTGAACGCGGTG
Organism: Methylomirabilia bacterium; assembly: GCA_041497895.1. Classification (GTDB taxonomy): domain Bacteria; phylum Methylomirabilota; class Methylomirabilia; order Rokubacteriales; family CSP1-6; genus CAMLFJ01. The sequence continues at coordinate 1,791 of JBGQHJ010000074.1, read as the reverse complement.
GTCGCCGCGGTGGCGGCCCGGACCGACCTGCGCGTCGCGGTGATCGGCGGCGCCGGCCGCGCCTTCTGCACCGGCGTCGATCTCAAGGCCCTCGCGGCGGGGGCGATGACCCTGCCCCAGTTCGTGGCCTGGGAGGACGCGATGACCGCCATCGAGCGCCTCCCGCTCCCGTTCATCGCCGCGATCAACGGCCACTGCCTGGGCGGCGGGCTCCAGCTCGCCCTCGTCTGCGACTACCGCCTCGGCGCCGCGGAGGCCACCCTCGGCCTGCCCGCGGTGAAGGAGTGCCTCATCCCGTCGATGGCCCTCTACCGCCTGCCGCGCCTGATCGGAGCCGCGCGGGCGCGCGAGCTGATCCTCACCGGCGAGCCCATCAGCGCGGCGCGCGCCGGCGAGTACGGTCTCGTGGACCGCGTGGTGCCCGGCGCCGAGTTCACGCGCGCGGTCGAGGAGAGCGTGGAGCGCTTCCTGGCGCTGCCCGCCACCAGCGTGGCGTGGAGCAAGCGCCTGATGGCGCGCGCCTTCGATCTCGACTTCGACGCGTTCCGCCGGGAGATGGAAGCGGGCTTCCGCGAGTGCCTCGCCTCGCCCGAGCACCGCGCGGCGATGGACGACATCCGCGCCGGCACCGCCAAGCCCGGCCGATGACCGCGGCGCGGCCGCTCCTGCCCACGTCGGTGATCGGCAGCCACGGGCTGCCGGGCTGGGTCTGGCTCGCGCGCGAGGCGATCCAGGCCGGGCGCCTCGGGGCCACGGATCTGGCCGAGCTCACGGAGGACGCGACCCAGGTCGCGCTGCTGGACCAGGAGCGCGCCGGCATCGACGTGCTCACCACCGGCGAGATGGGCCGCGTGCGCTTCATCATCGGCTTCTACGACCACCTCCACGGCATCCGTGCGCTGCCGGAGCCGCGCAAGCTCGGCCAGCCCCACTGGGACACCAACACGCCCTTCCAAGTGGTGGAGAAGGTCACCGCGCCGGCCGGCCTCGGCATCGTGGAGGAGTTCAAGCTCGCGCGCTCGCTCACCACGCGGCCGCTCAAGGCGACCGTCCCCGGGCCCTACACCCTGATGTTCCCGCTGCGCCCGGGCGGCCCCTACCGCGATCGCGACACGCTGCTCGCCGACCTGGTGACCGTCGTCAACGCGGAGTGCCGGGCCCTGGTGGACGCGGGCGCCGACTTCATCCAGATCGACGAGCCCCACAGCGGCATGTACGCGGGTCAGGCGCCTCAGTTCACGCTCGGGGTGAACCGCGCGGTGGAGGGCGTGCGGGCCAAGATCGCGGTACACGTCTGCTTCGGCAATCTCTACGGGCGTCCGTTCCAGCCGGTGCGCAGCTACCGCAACGTCTATCCGGCGCTGCACGAGCTGACCGCCTCGCAGGTCGTGCTCGAGTACGCCAATCGCGGCATGGACGATCTGCCGCTCTGGCGGGAGCTGGCCAGCGACAAGGAGCTCGGCGCCGGCGTCATCGACGTGAAGGCCTTCAAGGCCGAGACCGCCGAGGAGGTCGCCGGGCGCATCCGCGCGATCCTCCGCCACGTGGCGCCCGACAAGCTCTGGCTCAATCCCGACTGCGGATTCTGGGAGACCCCCCGCTGGGCCACCCGCCTGAAGTTGGCCGCCCTCGTCGAGGGCACCCGCCTCGTCCGCCGCGAGCTGCAGTAGGGGTCAGGGGCCAGGTGTCAGTACCTTCCGGTCAGCGGAGTGTCAATACCTCCCGGTCGCTATGATGAAGGCAAACGGCGACGAGGAGGTGACGGCATGGGTCAAAAAGCGCACGGGAGCG
>JBGQHJ010000073.1:0-23634 GCA_041497895.1 Methylomirabilia bacterium | reverse complement strand
TGGGACGTGATCGGCGGCGAGATGTTCCGGCTGAAGGACCGCAACGGGCGCGACATGTGCCTCGGCATGACCCACGAGGAGGTCATCGCCTGGCTGGCCGCGCACGAGATCCGCTCCTACCGCGACCTGCCCCAGATCTGGGACCAGATCCAGACCAAGGAGCGGGACGAGGCGCGCCCGCGCTCGGGCGTGCTGCGCACGCGGGAGTTCCTCATGAAGGACTCCTACACCCTCGATCCGGACGCGGCCGCGCTCGAGATCTCCTACGACGCCCACAAGGACGCGTACTGCCGCATCTTCGACCGCTGCGGGATCACCTACGTGGTGGTGCAGTCGGATCCCGGCATGATGGGCGGCTCCGGCTCGCACGAGTTCATGGCCCCGAGCGTGGCCGGGGAGGATGACGTGGCCCTCTGCGACGCCTGCGGCTACGCGGCCAACGTGGAGCTGGCCCGCGGGGTGCCGAGCGCCCCGGCCGTCTCCGACGCCAAGCGCGAGGAGGTCGCGACGCCGGGCGCCCGCACCATCGCCGAGGTCTCGGCCCAGCTCAAGATCGATCCCGCTGCCACCATCAAGACCCTGGTCTTCATCGGGCCCGACGGCCCGGTGCTGGCGCTCGTGCGGGGCGACCACGCGCTCCACGAGCGCAAGCTCGCCCGCGCGCTCCAGGCCGAGGGGCGGCCCGCCCATCCGGAGGAGGTCAAGCAGCACCTGGGGGTCGCGCCGGGCTCGGTCGGGCCGCTCGGGGTCCGCGGGGCTCGCGTCATCGCCGACGAGTCGCTGCGCCAGGGCCGCTACGTGGTGGGCGCCAACCGCGAGGGCTTCCACGTGGTCGGGGTGACCCCGGGGACGGACTTCGCCTGCGAGTGGGCCGACCTCCAGGTGGCGCTGGCCGGCGAGGGGTGTCCCAACTGCGGGAAGCCGCTCCGGATCGAGCGGGTGATCGAGGTCGGCAACATCTTCAAGCTCGGCACCCAGTACTCGGTCCCGCTCGGGGCCACGTACCTGGACGAGCGGGGCCAGCAGCAGCCGATCGTGATGGGCTCCTACGGCATCGGTCCGGCCCGGATCGCGGCGGCGGCGGTGGAGCAGCGCCATGACGCCGACGGCATCGTCTGGCCCTGGGCCATCGCACCCTTCCACGTGCACCTCGTACCGGTGTCGGTCAAGGATGGCGGGCAGATGGCGGCCGCCGAGGAGATCTACCAGGCGCTGCGGGCGGCCGGGTTCGACGTCCTCATCGACGACCGAGAGGAGCGGGCCGGGGTGAAGTTCAAGGACGCCGACTTGCTCGGGGTCCCGATCCGGGTGACCATCGGCAATGCCCTGGCCAAGGAGGGCGTGGTCGAGGTGCGGCAGCGCGCCACCCGCGCGGATCGGCGGGTGCCGAAGGCGGAGGTGGTCGCGGTGATCCGGGAGATGGCGCAAACGATTTCATAGGCTATCCGGATCTCCGGCCCCTTGCGGGGGTCGGATCCCTGTGCTAAAGTCCTGAAAAAAGTGGGCCGTCGCCCACTTTTTTTTCTGGGGGACAGGGCATGGTGGACGATGCACAGTGGCTCGACCGGATCGAAGCGGTCGTGGCGCCGGTGCTCGCCTCGCGGGGCCTGGACCTCGTGGACACCGAGTGGCGTCGTGAGGGCCGCCGGTGGGTGCTGCGGTTCTTCGTGGACAAGCCCGGTGGCGTGGGCATCCAGGATTGCCAGTCGTTCAGCCGGGAGGCCGGCGACGTGCTGGACGTATCCGGCTTGATCGAGCCCGCGTATGATCTCGAGGTGTCCTCGCCGGGACTCGATCGGGTGCTGAAGAAGGATCGGGAGCTCCGCTGGGCCATCGGCCGGGATGTGCATTGCTGGGTCGGGGAGCCGCTGGACGGGCGGACCGAGTTCGCGGGGCGGCTGGTGGAGGTGTCGCCGACCGCGCTGATGCTGGAGGAGGAAGTGGGAACGCGGCGCGAGGTACCGCGCCGGCTGGTGACGAAGGCGCGCCTGCAGCTGCAGGCGTTCGGGCGGACCAAGTGATGATGAACAAAGATCTCATCTACGTAATCGAGCAGATCGGGCGCGAGAAGGGGATCGGGAAAGAGGTCCTCTTCGAGGCGCTGGAGTCTGCCCTGCTCTCGGCGTCCAAGAAGACCATGGGTGCGGCCGACAATGTGCGGATGCAGATCGACCGCCAGACCGGTACCTTGCGCGTCTTCGCCCGCAAGAAGGTGGTGGGCGCGGTGACCGACCCGAAGCTCGAGATCACGCTGCCGGAGGCGCGGCGGCTCAACGCGGACGCCCAGCTCGAGGACGAGATCGAGCAGGAGCTCGCGCCCCAGGAGTTCGGGCGCATCGCGGCCCAGACCGCCAAGCAGGTGATCCTGCAGCGGGTACGGGACGCCGAGCGCGACGCGGTCTACGCGGAGTTCATCGACCGGGAAGGCAAGATCGTCCGCGGCGCGGTGCACCGCATCGAGAAGCGGAACGTGGTCGTCGAGCTCGGCAAGGCGGAGGCGGTGATCACCGAGCGCGAGCAGCTGCCGGGCGAGCGCTACAATCCGGGCGACCGGCTGCGGGCCTACATGCTCGAGGTCAAGAAGACGGCCAAGGGGCCGCAGATCCTGCTCTCGCGTACCCACCCGGGATTCCTGGTGCGGCTGTTCGAGACCGAGATTCCCGAGATCGCGGAGGGCATCGTGCTGGTCAAGGCGGCGGCCCGCGAGCCGGGCGAGCGGGCCAAGGTGGCGGTGTCGTCGACCAAACGCGACGTGGATCCGATCGGGGCCTGCGTGGGGCTGCGCGGCACGCGTATCCAGGTCATCAGCCGCGAGCTGCGCGGCGAGAAGATCGACATCGTCGAGTGGTCGCCCGATCCGGCGGTCTTCGTGGCGCGTGCCCTGTCGCCGGCCAAGGTCTCCTCGGTCACGGTGGAGGGACGGCCGGAGGGCGAGGAGGGCGACGACCTGCGCTCGGTGCTGGTGGTCGTGCCCGACAACCAGCTCTCGCTGGCCATCGGCAAGAAGGGCCAGAACGCCCGTCTCGCCGCGAAGCTCACCGGCTTCCGCGTCGACATCAAGAGCGAGGGCGAGATCGAGGAGGAGCGGCGGCGCGACGAGGAAGAGCGCGCCGAGGGCCGCGAGCATCTCGTCGAGCTGCCCGGCGTCGGAACGCAGCTGGTGGAGAAGCTGGTCGAGGCGGGGCTCCACTCGCCGGCCCGCATCGTGGCCGCGGGCCTGCCCGCGCTGCAGGCGCTTCCCGGCGTGGGCGAGACGAAGGCGTCCTCGATCCTGGCCGCCGCGACCGCGTGGATCGCGGAGCATCCGGCCCCGGTGGCCACGGAGCCTTCCACGGCGGCCGACGGCGATGGGGGGTCGGAGGTCGAGCCGAGCCCGCTCGAGCGCTGAGCGGTCGAGGCGGCCGGCCGGAGCGGACCTGCATCGCGTGCCGGACGGTGCGGCCGCAGGCGGACCTGATCCGGCTGGTTCGGGGCGAGAGCGGGGACGTGCGGGTGGATAATCAGGGCAGGGCGGCGGGGCGGGGCGCGTACATCTGCGCCGCCGTCGAGTGTGTGGAGAAGGCGCTGCAGGCGGGGCGGCTCGGGCACGCGTTCAAGAAGCCGAGCCGGCCGCCGCAGGAGAGCCCGGTGGCTATTCTGGCGAGCTGGAAGGGGAGGTAATCGCGCGTGGCGGGACGGGTAAAGGTCATCGACCTGGCGAAGGAGCTGGGCGTCACCAGCAAGGATTTGATCGTGGCGCTCGAGGGCATGGGCCACAAGGGCATGCGGGCCATGAGCCCGCTCCTCGCCGCGACGGCCAACGAGCTGCGGGTCAAGCTCGGACGCGGCCGCGATCTGCCCGCGGAGGCGAAGCCCAAGCGCGCTCCCAAGCCGAAGCCGGCGGAGGGAGAGGCGGTCGCGGCGCCGAAGAAGAAGCCGGCCGGCGACGGCGCTCCGGCCCGCGGCAAGAAGGCCGCCAAGGTCGGTGAGGAGGCGCCCGCGGCCGTCGAGCTGAAGCCGGCGCTCGAGTTGGTCAAGCCCGCGGCGACGATCTTCCGTCCCGCGCCCGCCACGGTACCGCCTCCGGCGCCGGCCGAGATCGCCCCCGCGCCGCCGATCGTCCCGGCCGCCACGGTGGCTCCGCCCCCGGCCGTTCCCGCCGCGCCTCCCAAGCCGGCCGCGCCGCTCGTGCCGCCGCCGCCCGTGCGTCCGGCCGTGGCCGCTCCCGCGGCGCCCGTCGAAGTGCGTCCGGCGCCGCCGGTGCAGAAGCGCCCGATGGCACCGCCAGCGCCGCCGGTCCGTCCCGCGGTGCCGCCCGCCGCGGTCCCTCGCCCGGCCGCGCCTCCGGTACCGTCCCGGCCGGCGGCTCCGCCGCAGCCCGTCCGTCCGGCCGCCGCCGCAGTCGCGGCCGCGGCGGCCCCCGTCGCGCCCGCCGCGCCGTCCCGGCCGCTCCCGCCGCCGCCCGAGCCGCCGCAGGAGATCAAGCGGGAGCTGATAAAGCTGCCGGAGTCGGTTACGGTCGGTGAGCTGGCGGCCGCGATGCGCCACAAGGCGACCGAGGTGATCAAGGCGCTCGTCGAGCTGGGGGTCATGGCCACCGTCAACGAGGTGCTCGATCCGACCGCGGCCAAGCTGGTCGCCGATCGGTTCCACTTCGACGTGGAGGTCCGCTCGCTCGAGGGTGATCTGCTCGAGGAGGAAGAGTCCGATCCGGCGCAGCTGCGGACGCGGCCGCCGGTGGTCACGGTCATGGGCCACGTCGACCACGGCAAGACGTCGCTGCTCGACGCGATCCGCACCACCAAGGTGGCGGAGCGCGAGTTCGGCGGCATCACCCAGCACATCGGCGCGTACCAGGTGGACACGAGCCACGGCAAGGTCACCTTCTTGGACACCCCGGGCCACGAGGCCTTCACCGCCATGCGCGCGCGCGGGGCCCAGGCCACCGACATGGTCATCCTCGTCGTCGCGGCCGACGACGGAGTGATGCCCCAGACGGTGGAGGCGATCAACCACGCCAAGGCGGCCAACGTGCCGATCCTGGTGGCGGTGAACAAGATCGACAAGCCGGGCGCCGATCCGGACCGGGTCAAGCGCGAGCTCGCCAACCAGGGCCTGGTGCCGGAGGACTGGGGCGGCCAGACCATCTTCATCCACACCTCGGCCAAGCGGGGCGACGGCATCCCGCAGCTCCTCGAGATGACCGCGCTGCAGGCCGAGATCCTCGAGCTGCGCGCGAATCCCGGGCGGGCCGGGCGCGGAGTGATCGTGGAAGGCCGGCTCGACCGCGGCCGCGGTCCGGTGGCCACCGCCCTCATCCAGTCGGGCACGCTCCGGGAAGGCGACGCGGTGGTGGTCGGCTCGCACGCCGGGCGCGTGCGCGCGATGTTCAACGACCGCGGCAAGAAGGTCACGAGCGCGGGGCCGTCGGATCCGGTCGAGATCCTGGGCCTCTCCGGCGTCCCGCAGGCGGGCGACACCATGCTGGTCGTCGCCGACGAGCGGAAGGCGCGCCAGATCGCCACCGTGCGCAGCGAGCGCGACCGGCTGAAGGGCAAGGGCGCGACCCGGATCACGCTCGAGGACCTGCACAAGCAGATCGCGGCGGGCGAGGTCAAGGAGCTGCGCCTCGTGATCAAGGCGGACGTGCAGGGCTCGGTCGAGGCCCTCACCGAGTCGCTCGAGCGCCTGTCGACCGACGAGGTCAAGCTCAAGGTCATCCACAGCTCGGTGGGCGGGGTGACCGAGTCGGACGTGATGCTCGCCTCCGCCTCCAACGCCATCGTGCTGGGCTTCAACGTGAAGGCGGACCCCAAGGCGACGAGCCAGGCGCAGGCCAACGGCGTGGACATGCGCAGCTACAACGTCATCTACGACGCGATCAACGACGTGAAGGCGGCCCTGTCCGGCATGCTCGCCCCGGAGATCCGCGAGGTGGTGCTGGGCCGGGCCCAGGTGCGCCAGCTCTTCCCCATCTCCAAGATCGGCACGATCTACGGCTCCTCGGTCAGCGACGGCAAGATCGTCCGCGGGGCCCGCGCCCGTATCAAGCGCGGCGAGACCGTGCTGGGCGAGAGCACCATCAACTCGCTCAAGCGCTTCAAGGACGACGTGCGCGAGGTGCTGCAGGGGCTCGAGTGCGGCATCGGCATCGAGGGGATCAAGGGCGTGCAGCCGAACGACGTCATCGAGGCCTTCACCACCGAAGAGGTCGCCCGTACCCTGTAGGGCGTCGACCAGTGTCGGGAGCGCGGGTGGCGGTCGGCACCGTCGAGCTGCACCTGCCGGACATCGGATCGCTCAAGGGCAAGCGCCGCGCCCTGAAGGGACTCAAGGACACCCTGCGACGGCGGTTCGAGATCTCGGTCGCGGAGGTGGATCATCACGACGTCTGGCAGCGCGCGACCCTGGCCCTGGCCTGCGTCTCCGGCGATTCCCGCCACGCCAACGAGGTAATCTCCAAGGCCATGGACTACATCGAGGACCACGTCGACGGCTGGGTGACCGACATCCAGGTCGAGATCTTGTAGCAGGGCGAGGCGCAGGCGTAGGCGAGACGAGCGAATACAAGAAAGGTGCTACCGGAGTAATGCAGGCCAAGCGGCTCGAGCGGGTGAACCAGCTCATCAAGGAAGAGATCTCGATGCTCGTCCAGCGCCAGCTCAAGGACCCGCGGCTCGGGTTCGTCACCGTCACCGAGGTGGACACGAGCCCGGACCTCAAGCACGCGAAGGTGTACGTGTCGGTCCTCGGCCCCGAGGAGCAGTGGGCGTCCTCGTTCAAGGCCCTCGAGAGCGCGCGCGGCTTCGTGTGGAGCTGGCTGCGTCGCCATCTCGACCTGCGCACGACCCCGGAGCTGCTCTTCCGTCCCGACCGCTCCATGGAGCACGCCGCGCACATCCAGTCGCTCCTGGCCGATCTGCGCGCCAAGGGGACGGCCGCGCCGGAGGACGAGTGAGGTGAGCGGCAACCCGCCCGGCACCACCGTGGTCTCCGAGCAGCCGCCCGCGGAGCTGCTCGACGCGCTCCGCCGGCCCCGCGGCACGGCCCTCATGCTGGGCCACGTCCATCCCGACGGCGACGTGCTCGGCACCCTGCTGGGGCTCGGGCTCGCGATGGAGTCGGCCGGCTGGACGGTGAGCTACGCGGGGCCCGACCCGGTGCCCGCGGTCCTCGACTTCATCCCGGGCGGCGACCGCTGGCAGGTGTGGCGGACCGCGCCGCGGCGGTTCGACACCATCGTGCTCACCGATTGCCCGAACGACGGCCGCACCGAGGGGCTGCTCGCGGGCGTGCGCGGTCCGGACAGCCGGGTGCTGAACATCGATCACCACCCGGACAATCGTCGCTACGGGACCATCAACTGGATCGACCCGTCCGCGGCCGCGACCGGCGAGATGATCCACGACCTGCTCGTCGCCCTCGGGTGGCCGATCCGGCCCGAAGTCGCCCTCGGCCTCTACACCGCGGTCCACACCGACACCGGCTCGTTCCGCTACTCGAACACCACGCCGCGCACCTTCCGGATCGCCGCCGCGCTCACCGCGGCGGGCGCCGAGCCCGCGCTCGTGACGGACCGCCTCTACCAGCGCCGTCCCAAGGACGCGCTCGCGGTCCTGGGGAGCCTGCTCGGCCGCGTGGAGCTCTCCGAGGACGGCCGGGTCGCCACGCTGACCGTGCCCGAGGGCGCGGCCTCCGAGGAGTTCATGGCCGCCGAGGATCTCGTGACCTACCCGCGCTCGATCGCGGGGGTCAAGGTGGCGGTCCTGCTCCGCGCCGAGTCGGACGGGCGGGTGAAGGCGAGCCTCCGGGGCAAGGGCGACGTACCGGTGAACCGGATCGCGCATCGCTTCGGTGGAGGCGGGCACGAGAACGCGGCCGGGTGCACCCTGCCGGGGCCGCTCGCCGAGGCGAAGGCGGCGCTGCTGGCCGCGGTCCGCCAGGCCCTGGACGGCACCGCGTCGTGAGCGATCGGCATCGCTCCGGCATCCTGCCGGTCGAGAAGGGGCCGGGCGTCACGTCGTTCCAGGTGGTGGCCCACCTCCGCCGCGTCCTCCGCGCGCCGCGCATCGGTCACGGCGGCACGCTCGACCCGACCGCCACCGGGGTCCTGCCCATCCTGGTCGGGGAGGCCACCAAGCTGACGCCGTACCTCGTCGACCTCGACAAGGAGTACGTGGCCACCGTGCGCCTCGGCGTCACCACCGAGAGCCAGGATCTCTCCGGCGCGGTGCTCGAGACCCGGCCGGTGCCGCCGCTCGACGCCACCGCGATCGAGGCCGCGCTCCCGCCGTTCGTGGGGGTGATCCGCCAGATCCCGCCGATGTTCTCGGCCCTGCGCCGGGGCGGCAAGCGGCTCTACGAGCTGGCCCGGCAGGGCGTCGAGGTCGAGCGCGAGCCGCGCGAGGTCACCGTCCACTCGATCCGCCTGGTCTCGGTGAGCCTGCCCGACTTCGTCATCCACGTCCGCTGCGGCAAGGGCACGTACGTGCGCACGCTCGCCGCCGACCTGGGCTCCGCGCTTGGCTGCGGCGCCGCGCTCGCCGGCCTCGTGCGCACGCGGGTCGGCCCGTACACGCTCGAGGCCGCCGTCTCCTGGGACGAGGTGCGCCTGGCCCGGAGCGGCGAGGCCCTGTGGGCCCGGCTCCTGCCGCCCGACTCCGCGCTGGCCGCGCTCGCGCCGGTGCGCCTGGACGGCGACGGTGCTCGGGCCTTCGCGCACGGGCAGGCGGTGGCCGCGGGCGGGCGGGCGACGGGCTGGCTGCGGGTGTACGGCCCCGACGACGTGCTGCTCGGGGTGGGGCAGGGACTCGGCGACCGGGTGAAGCCTGAACGACTGCTCCATGCGGATCCTCACGGGTCTTCCGTCCTTCCCGCCTGAGCTGCGGCCCTCGGCGGTCGCGCTGGGCGCGTTCGACGGGATCCATCTCGCCCACGCCAAGATCCTCGACACCGCGGTGGAGCGCGCGCGCGCCCTCGGGGTGTCCGCGGTGGCCTGCACGTTCGATCCGCATCCGGCCGCGGTGCTGCGGCCCGCGCTCGCGCCGGCGCCCATCGCGACCCTCGAGGAGAATCTCTCCCGCATCGCGCTCCACGGCCTCGACGCGGCGCTGGTCATCCCGTTCACCCGCGAGTTCTCCCGGATCGAGGCCGAGGCCTTCGTGGACCTGGTCCTGGTGCGCACCCTCGGCGTGCGCGAGGTGGTGGTGGGCTTCAACCATACCTTCGGCGCCGGCGCGCGCGGCACCGCGGCGCTGCTGCTCGAGCTGGGCGGCCGCCGCGGTTTCGTCACCCACGTGCTGCCGCCGCTGCAGGTCGACGGGCTCACCGTGTCGTCGAGCACCATCCGCGAGGCGCTGCGGGAGGGCGGCGTGGAGCTCGCCGGCGCGCTGCTCGGCCGCCCCTACTCGGTCTCCGGCACCGTGCAGCGCGGGGCCGGCCGCGGGCGCACGCTGGGATTCCCCACCGCCAACCTCCGGCCCGACCGCCCGCTGGTGCTGGCCGCCGGAGTGTACGCGGCCCGGGCGCGCTGGGATGGGCACGTGGCCGACGCGGTGGTCAACCTCGGTTACCGGCCCACCTTCGACGAGTCCCAGTACTGGATCGAGGCCTACCTGTTCGACTTCTCCGGCGACCTCTACGACCGGCCGCTCACGCTCGATTTCCTGCGGCGGATCCGGCCCGAGCGCAAGTTCCCGGGTGTCGAGGAGCTCCGCGCGCAGGTCTTCGCCGACATGGAGGAGGCGCGGCGGCTCCTCCGGGCCCAGGCGAGTTGAAAGGCCGAGGGGCGCGTGATACACTCCGCTCTGTCTTGACGCGGGTTTGAGCGGTTCACGAACCCGTCCCGACGGAGCCGCAGCGGGGGCCCTGGGGACGTGGCGATTGGGGGGGGAACCCCCGGGAGGATCTCCGTATGCGGGTGTCCCAGGACAAGAAGAAGAGCCTGATCGAGCAGTTCAAGGTGCACGAGGGCGACACCGGCTCGCCCGAGGTGCAGATCGCGCTCCTCTCCGAGCGGATCAACGGGCTCACCGACCACTTCAAGCTGCACCAGAAGGACCACCACTCCCGCCGCGGTCTCCTGATGCTGATCGGCAAGCGCCGGGGCCTGCTCGAGTACCTGCGGAAGAAGGACACGGAACGCTACCGAGCCGTCGCGGAAAAGCTCGGAATTCGCAAGTGACCGCGGATTCCGATTGGCCCAACAAGATCGACATCCCATTCGCCGGGCCCGGCCGGGCCCCTCTGGAAGTCGCACCTACCCAAGCTGGAGGACGCTGACCGTATGACACCTCACTCTGTGCAGATCAAGATCAACAACGCATCGCTGTCCATCGAGACCGGCAAGGTGGCCAAGCAGGCCGACGGGTCCGTGGTCGTCCGCTGCGGCGGCACCGTGGTGCTGTCCACCGCGGTCGCGTCGCGGACCGCCATGGAAGGTCGCGACTTCCTGCCCCTGACCGTGGAGTACCGCGAGCGGGCCTACGCGGGCGGCCGCATCCCGGGCGGCTTCTTCAAGCGGGAAGGGCGGCCCGACGAGAAGGAGACGTTGACCTGTCGCCTGATCGACCGGCCGCTCCGGCCGCTCTTCCCCAAGGGCTTCCGCAACGAGATCCAGATCATCAACCTGGTGATCTCGGCGGACAACGAGAACGACCCCGACGTGCTCGCCATGATCGGCTCCTCGGCCGCGATGGCGCTCTCCGGGATCCCGTTCGCGGGTCCGGTGGGGGCGGTGCGGGTGGCGCTGGTGGACGGCAAGCTGGTCGCCAACCCCACCTACAAGCAGGTGGCCGCCTCTCCGCTCGAGCTGGTGATGGCGGGCAACGAGGACGCCATCCTGATGGTGGAGTCGGGCGGCAAGGAGATCAGCGAGGAGCAGATGCTCGAGGCCCTGGCCTTCGGCCACGAGCGCTGCAAGGAGCTGGCCCGCATCCAGAAGGACCTGGTGGCGCGCGCCGCGAAGCCCCGCTGGGCCTTCGAGGCCGCGGGCGTCGACCCCGCGCTCCAGGCGCGCGTCAAGGACCTGGCCTCGGCCAAGGTGGCGCAGGCGCTCTCGGTGCACGAGAAGCAGGCCCGGGCGAAGGCCCTCGAGGCGATCTTCGAAGAGATCTTCTCCGCGGTGGGCGGCGACGAGACCCAGCGCGCCAAGGTGCGCGAGGCCTTCGAGAAGGTGGAGAAGAGCGAGGTGCGGCGGCTGATCGTGGAGAAGGGCATCCGGGTGGACGGCCGCAGCGTCAAGGAGGTGCGGCCGATCTGGAGCGAGGTGGAATACCTGCCCCGCGCCCACGGCTCGGCGCTCTTCACCCGCGGCGAGACCCAGGCCCTGGTGTCGGCCACGCTCGGTACCAAGGACGACGAGCAGAAGATCGAGTCGTTCGAGGGCAACGGCTACCGCCGCTTCATGCTCCACTACAACTTCCCCTCGTTCTCGACCGGTGAGGTCAAGCGGTTCGGGACGGCGGGCCGGCGCGAGATCGGCCACGGCGCGCTCGCTCAGCGGGCGGTGGAGGCGGTGCTGCCCACCCGGGAGGAGTTCCCCTACACGATCCGGGTGGTGTCGGACATCCTCGAGTCCAACGGCTCGTCCTCGATGGCCACCGTCTGCGGCGCCTCCATGGCGCTGATGGACGCGGGGGCACCGCTCAAGGCCCCGGTGGCGGGGATCGCGATGGGCCTGGTCAAGGAAGGCGACAAGGTCGGGATCCTCACCGACATCATGGGCACCGAGGACCACTACGGCGACATGGACTTCAAGGTCGCCGGCACCGAGAAGGGCATCACCGCGTTGCAGATGGACATCAAGATCGGCGGGGTGTCGATCGACATCATGCGCCAGGCCCTCGCCCAGGCCAAGGAAGCCCGCCTGCACGTGCTGGGCAAGATGGCCGAGGTCATCAAGGGGCCCCGGGCCGAGCTCTCGCCGAACGCGCCGCGCTTCCTGACCATCAAGATCCGCCCGGAGAAGATCCGGGAGATCATCGGACCCGGCGGCAAGGTCATCCGCGGCATCCAGGAGAAGACCGGGGCCAAGATCGACGTGGAGGACGACGGCAAGGTGACGGTGTTCTCCCCGAGCGCCGAGGCGGCCCAGATGGCGATCGGCATCATCCAGGACATCTGCCGCGAGGCGGAGATCGACCGCATCTACGTGGGCAAGGTCAAGTCGATCAAGGAGTTCGGCGCCTTCGTGGAGATCATCCCCGGCAACGAGGGCTTGCTCCACATCTCCCAGATCGCGGAGAGCCGCATCCGCTCGGTGGGCGACGTGCTCTCCGAGGGCGACATCGTGGCGGTCAAGGTGATCGAGATCGACGGCAACGGCAAGATGCGCCTCTCGCGCAAGGCGGCCCACCGCGATCAGCCGGCGATCGCGGAGCAGGAGAAGCTCAAGATCGCGCCCGCCGCGGCGGGGGGCTCTGCCTAGTGCCCTATCGCAAGAGCGCGCTGCCCAACGGCATCCGCCTCGTCACCGAGACGATGTCGCACGTGCGCTCGGTGGCGGTCGGGATCTGGGTGGAGACGGGCTCGCGGGCGGAGCCCGAGGCGCTCGGCGGCATCTCCCACCTGATCGAGCACCTAGTCTTCAAGGGGACCGCGTCACGCTCCGCGGAGGAGATCGCCCGAGCGATCGACTCGGTGGGCGGGCACATGGACGCGTTCACCGCCAAGGAGCACACCTGCTTCTACGTGAGCGTGCTCGACGAGCACCTGCCGCTCGCGGTGGAGCTGCTCACCGACATCCTGCGGCACCCGCTGTTCGCGGCGGGCGACATCGAGAAGGAAAAGGCGGTGGTCCTCCAGGAGATCAAGATGGTGGAGGACACCCCGGACGACCTCATCCACGACCTGTTCGCGGAGCGGGTCTGGGCGGATCACCCGCTCGGGCGTCCGATCCTCGGCCGGTGGGACGTGGTGAAGGGCTTCGACCGGGGCACCGTGCTGGGCTACTTCGAGCGCGAGTACGTCCCGACCCGCATCGTGGTCGCGGTGGCCGGCAACGCCTCCCACGAGCAGGTGGCCGACCTCTTCGCGGCCGGCTTCGAGGGCTGGGATCGGCCGGCCGAGCCGCACGGGCTCACCCCGCCCGCGATCCACCCCGGCGTCCACACCGTGCAGAAGCCGCTCGAGCAGGTCCACCTCGTGATGGGGCTCCCCGGGGTGTCGGACGCGGCGCCCGACCGCCACGCGCTCTACCTGCTGAACGACATCCTGGGGGGCAGCATGTCCTCCCGGCTCTTCCAGGAGATCCGCGAGCGGCAGGCCCTGGTCTACTCGGTGCACTCGGGGCAGCAGGCCTACCGGGACACCGGGCTCTTCTACGTCTACGCGGGCACCGATCCGGCCAACTTCGGCAAGGTCATGCACGCGCTGATGAAGGAGATCCGCAGCCTGAAGAAGGACGGGGTCACCGCCGAGGAGCTCAGGCGGTCCAAGGACCATCTGAAGGGCAGCCTGATGCTGTCGCTCGAGTCGACGTCTTCCCGGATGAACCGGCTGGCCCGGCACGAGATGCGGTTCGGCTCGTTCATGTCCATGGACGAGATGCTCGCCGCCATCGACGCGGTCCGGATGGAGGACGTGGACGCCCTGATCCACCGCGTGCTCGACGAGGAGCAGCTCTCGCTCATGACCCTGGGGGCGGTCAGCCGCCGGAACTTCCCCCGGGGCCTGCTCCGCGCCTAGGAGGCTTCCGTGATCTCCCGCTATGCGCGCCCCGAGATGGCGCGGATCTGGACCCAGGACGCCAAGTACGAGGCCTGGCTCCGGGTGGAGCTGGCGGTGTGCGAGGTCTACGCGCGCCGCGGCCTGATCCCGGTCGACGCGCTGGGGCGGATCAAGGCCCGCGCCGAGGTCTCGGCCGAGCGCATCGACCTGATCGAGGCCACCACCCGGCACGACGTCATCGCGTTCCTGACCAACCTCGAGGAGGCGCTGGGAGCGGACTCCCGCTACGTCCACATGGGGCTCACCTCCTCGGACGTGGTGGACACCGCGCTGGCGCTCCAGCTGCAGCAGGCCTCCGAGCTGCTGATCGCGGGCCTCGAGCGCTTCCGGGCCGCGCTCCGGGCGCTGGCGCTCCGCCACCGGGACACCCTCTGCGTCGGGCGCACCCACGGCATCCACGCCGAGCCGATGGTCTTCGGCCTCAAGGCCGCCCTCTGGTACAGCGAGGCCGGGCGCAACCTCGAGCGGCTGCGGCGGGCGCGCGAGACGGTGCGGGTGGGGAAGCTCTCGGGCGCGGTGGGCACCTTCGCCCACGTGGATCCCGACGTCGAGGAGGAGGCCTGCCGCCTCCTCGGGCTCGAGGCCGCGCCCATCTCGAACCAGATCGTGCAGCGGGACCGCCACGCCGAGTTCTCGACCGCCCTGGCCATCGCGGCCGCGTCGCTCGAGAAGGTGGCCACCGAGATCCGCTCGCTCCAGCGCACCGAGGTGCTCGAGGCGGAGGAGCCCTTCACCGCGGGGCAGAAGGGCTCGAGCGCGATGCCCCACAAGCGCAACCCGGTCTCCTGCGAGCAGGTGTGCGGCCTGGCCCGGCTGGTCCGTACCAACGCACTCGCCGCGCTCGAGAACGTGGCCCTGTGGCACGAGCGGGACATCAGCCACTCCTCGGTCGAGCGCGTCATCCTGCCGGACTCCACGTGCCTGGTGGACTACATGCTCCACCAGATGACGCGCATCGTCGAGGGCCTCCAGGTCTACCCGGAGCGGATGCGGGAGAACATGGAGCGGAGCTTCGGCCTGCTCTTCTCCCAGCGGGTGCTCCTCAAGCTCACCGACAAGGGCCTCGCCCGACAGAAGGCCTACGAGATGGTCCAGCGCAACGCCATGACCGCGTGGCGAGAGCGCACCGCCTTCCGGGACCTTTTGGCCGCCGATCCCGAGGTGATGGCCCATCTGACCCGGCCGGAGCTCGACGAGTGCTTCGACCCCGAGTGGTACCTGCGCAACGTGGCCGCGATCTACCGGCGCATCGGGCTCCCGGCGTGAAGGCCCGCGTCCTCGTCCGCCTCAAGCCGTCCATCCTTGACGCCCAGGGCGCCACCGTGAAGCGGGCGCTGGCCGGCCTGGGCTTCGAGGAGGTGCAGGACGTGCGCGTTGGCAAGGTGGTGGACGTTGAGCTCGACGGTCTCGGCCCCGACGAGGCCCGCCGCCGGGTCGACGAAATGTGTGCGCGCCTCCTCTGCAACCCGGTGATCGAGGATTTCACGGTCGAAATGCTCGGCGACGGTCGCTAACGGGGCGCTCACGCACGATTCCGCGCGCCGAGGCTCTTGTCAGATCGTGGACGGCGGGTTAGAGTGACGGGGTAGCAATCACAAGGAGGAACACACGGTCCCATGAACTTTGGCGTGGTGGTCTTCCCGGGCACGTGGAGTGACTGCGACTTTCACTACGTCATCGGCGAGGTGCTGCACCAGCCGGTACGCTACGTCTGGCACCGGGACACCAACCTCGCCGACTTCGACTGCCTGATCCTCCCCGGCGGGTTCTCCTACGGCGACTACCTCCGGGCCGGCGCGGTGGCGGGGCGCTCTCCGGTGGTCGAGGCCCTCCCCGAGTTCACCGCCCGCGGCGGCCTCGTGCTCGGGTCGTGCAACGGCTTCCAGATCCTCTGCGAGGCCCGGCTCCTCCCCGGGGCCCTGATGCGCAACGAGTGCCTGCAGTACCGCTGCCAGTCGACCCACCTGATCGTCGAGAACGCGGACACCGCCTTCACCCGCGCGATGCGCCCCGGGCAGGTGCTCAAGATGCCCATCTCGCACGGCGAGGGGAAGTATCACGCCGACCCCGACACGATCCGCTCCCTCAAGGCCAAGAACCAGATCGTCTTCCGCTACTGCACCGAGAACGGCCGCGTGGTGAAGGAAGCCAACCCCAACGGCTCGATCGACAACATCGCGGGAGTGATCAACGAGGAGGGCACCGTCCTGGGCCTGATGCCGCACCCGGAGCGGGCCGCCGAGTCGGCGGTGGGGGGCACGGACGGTACGCTGATCTTCCACTCGATTCTCGGCACCCTCGTCGAAGACGGCTCATTCCTCAAGCGGTAGGCCACCGTGCGAACGGGGTGGGGGCGGGGTGACCGCGGGCGAGCCTAAGGTCACGCTGGACCTGGCCCAGAGCCACGGCCTCACGGCCGAAGAGTACGACCGCATCATCCGGCGCCTCGACCGGGAGCCCACCTTCACCGAGCTGGGGCTCTTCTCCGCGCTCTGGTCCGAGCACTGCGCCTACAAGCACTCGCGCGTCTTCCTGCGCGGCCTGCCCACCCAGGCGCCGCAGGTGCTCCAGGGGCCGGGGGAGAACGCGGGCATCGTCGACCTGGGCGGAGACCTCGCCCTGGCCTTCAAGATCGAGAGCCACAATCACCCCTCGTTCATCGAGCCCATGCAGGGCGCGGCGACCGGGGTGGGCGGCATCCTGCGCGACATCTTCACCATGGGTGCCCGCCCCATCGCGGTCCTCGACTCGCTCCGCTTCGGCGACCCCGCCGACCCGCGGACGCGGCGGCTGATCGAGGGCGTGGTGTCGGGCATCGGCTGGTACGGCAACTGCTTCGGCGTCCCGAACCTGGGCGGCGAGGTGGGCTTCGCGGCGGAGTACGCGGGCAACCCGCTCGTCAACGCGATGGCGGTCGGCCTCGTCGGCAAGCGGGCGATCTTCCGGGCGCGCGCCGACGGGGTGGGCAACCCGGTCTTCTACGTGGGAGCCAAGACCGGACGTGACGGCATCCACGGCGCCACCATGGCCTCGGCCACCTTCGACGAGACCGCGGAGGAGCGGCGGCCGACGGTGCAGGTGGGCGATCCGTTCACCGAGAAGCTGCTCCTCGAGGCCTGCCTCGAGGCGATGGCCACCGGCGCCATCGTGGGGATCCAGGACATGGGCGCGGCGGGCCTCGCCTGCGCCTGCTCGGAGATGCCCGCGCGCGCGGGGACCGGCATGGAGATCGAGGCCTCCCGCGTGCCCCAGCGCGAGACCGGCATGACCCCGTACGAGATCATGCTGTCCGAGTCGCAGGAGCGCATGCTGCTGGTCGCCGTCCGGGGCCGCGAGGAAGAGATACGCGCGATCTTCGCCAAGTGGGAGCTCGACGCGGTCGAGATCGGCACCGTGACCGACGACGGCATGCTCCGGGTGCGCTTCCACGGAGCGGTGGTGGCGGAGGTGCCGGTCCGCGCGCTGGCCGACGAGGCGCCGGTGTACGAGAAGCCCACCGCGCGGCCCGCATGGCAGGACGCGCTCGCCGCCTTCGACCCGCTCGCGCGGCCCGTGTCGCCCGACGCGGCGGAGACCCTCCTGACCCTCCTGGGCTCGCCCGGCATCGCCTCGAAGGAGTGGGTCTACCGCCAGTACGACCAGCAGGTCGGGATCAACTCGCTGGTGCTGCCCGGCTCGGACGCGGGCGTGCTGCGCATCAAGGGCTCCCGCATCGGGGTGGCGGTAACCACCGACTGCAACGCGCGCTTCGTCTATCTCGACCCGCGCGTGGGCACGGCCATGGCGGTGGCCGAAGCGGCCCGCAATCTCTCGGTCAGCGGGGCCCGCCCGCTCGGTCTCACCGATTGCCTCAACTTCGGCTCGCCCGAGCGCCCGGAGATCCTCTGGCAGTTCAAGGAGGCGGTCGCGGGCCTCGGTGAGGCGTGTCGCGCGCTCGAAATCCCCGTGGTAGGCGGCAACGTCTCCTTCTACAATGAGACCCTGGGTCAGGCGATCCTTCCCACGCCGGTCATCGGCATGGCCGGGATCCTGGACGACGCGGAGGCACGCAGCACCCAGTGGTTCGCGACCCCGGGCGACCGGATCGTGCTGCTGGGGCCGGACGCAGTCAGCCTGGGCGGGTCGGAGCTGCTGTGGGTGCGCGAGCGAACGATCGCCGGGCGGCTGGCTCCGCTGGACCTGGCCGTCGAGCGGGCGGTGCAGGAGGCCTGTCGCGCCGCGATCGGGGCGCGGCTGCTCGCCTCGGCCCACGATTGCGCGGAGGGGGGCCTGGCGGTGACCCTCGCGGAGAGCTGCGTGAGCGGGCCGCGGCCGGTGGGCGCGGCGATCGATCTCGGATCGATCGGGAGCCGGCCCGACCTGACGCTCTTCGGGGAAGGCCCGTCGCGGGTGGTGGTCTCGGTGAAGGCGGAGGCGGTGCGACACTTCGAGCAGCTGATGAGCGAGTTCCGCGTACCGTGGCGCTTCATCGGCACGGTCGGAGGAGAGCGGCTGGTCGTCAGGGCGGGCGATACGAGTCTCGTGGATCTGCACCTGGACCGAGTCACCTTAGCCTGGAGGGGCGGCTTTGAACGATACGTCAGCTGAGACGACGGCACTCGATCTGGACGACAAGTTCCATGACGAGTGCGGCCTCTTCGGTATCTGGAACCACGCCGAGGCCGCCAACGTCGCCTATCTCGGGCTCTACGCGCTGCAGCACCGCGGGCAGGAGTCGGCCGGCATCGCCTCCACCGACGGGCATCACTTCCAGGTGGAGAAGGCGATGGGCTGGGTGGCCGACGTCTTCAGCCGGGAGCGGCTCAAGCGGTTGCCCGGCCACCGCGCCATCGGCCACGTGCGCTATTCCACCGCGGGCAGCTCCAACCTGCGCAATGCCCAGCCGATCACCGGCACCACCGCGCACGGCCCGGTGGCCATCGCCCACAACGGCAACCTCGTGAACGCGGAGGCGCTCCGGGAAGAGCTCGAGAAGGACGGGGCGGTCTTCCAGTCGTCGTCCGATACCGAGGTCATCCTGCACCTGCTCGCCCGGTCCGAGGGCGCGACCCTCGCCGAGCAGCTCGCGCGCGCGCTGACCCGCGTGCGCGGCGCCTACACCCTGCTGCTGCTGACGCCCGACAGCATGATCGGGGTGCGCGACCCCTCCGGCTTCCGCCCGCTCACCCTGGGGCGGCTCGGGGAGGCGTGGGTGCTCGCCTCCGAGACCTGCGCGCTCGACCTCATGGAGGCCAAGGTGGAGCGCGACGTCGAGCCGGGGGAGATCCTGGTCGTCGACGACCGCGGCCTCACCTCGCTGCGGCCGTTCCGACCCGCCGACCGGCTGCAGTGCGTGTTCGAGTACGTCTACTTCGCGCGGCCGGACTCGGTGCTGTGGGGGCGCAACGTGCACACGGTGCGCAAGGCGCTCGGCCATCAGCTGGCCCGCGAGTATCCGGTGGCCGCCGACCTGGTCATCCCGGTGCCGGACTCCGGGGTGGGGGCCGCGCTCGGCTTCTCCGAGGAGTCGGGGCTACCCTACGACAGCGGGCTCGTCCGCAACCACTACGTGGGCCGCACCTTCATCGAGCCGCAGCAGGGCATCCGGCACTTCGGGGTCAAGGTGAAGCTCAACCCGAACCGCGAGGTGCTGGACGGCAAGCGGGTGGTGGTGGTGGACGACTCCATCGTGCGCGGCACCACCAGCCGCAAGATCGTCAAGATGATCCGGGCCGCGGGTGCGCGCGAGGTGCACGTGCGCATCTCGTCGCCGCCGATCCAGTGGCCGTGCTATTACGGGATCGACACGCCCACCCGGCGCGAGCTGATCGGGGCGAGCCACAAGGTCGAGGAGATCCAGCGCTACCTCGGATCGGATTCCCTCGGCTACCTCTCGCTCGAGGGCATGCTCAAGGCCACCGGGTCGGACCCGAATCATTTCTGTCACGCGTGCTTCACCGGCCAGTACCAGGTCGGCTTCGAGTCCGAGGAACTGGCGCAGCTCAGGTTGTTCGACTCGTAGGGGGTATGGATCCGCTGACGTATCGGGCGGCCGGCGTGGACATCCAGGCCGGCGACCTCGCCGTGCGCCGCATCGCGCCGCTGGCCGCGTCCACCCGCCGGCCGGAGGTGCTGGGCGGCATCGGGGCCTTCGCCGCCTTCTGCAAGGTCCCGGCCGGCTATCGCGAGCCGGTCCTGGTGTCCTCCACCGACGGCGTCGGCACCAAGCTCCGGATCGCGATCATGGCCGACCGTCACGACACGGTGGGCCTCGACCTGGTCGCGATGGGCGTCAACGACCTGCTCGTGCACGGCGCCGAGCCGCTCTTCTTCCTCGACTACCTGGCGGTGCACCGGGTCGAGCCCGACCGGATCGAGGCCATCGTCAGCGGGATCGCGGCGGGCTGTCTCCAGGCGGGCTGCGCCCTGGTGGGCGGGGAGACCGCGGAGATGAGCGCCTTCTACGCCCCCGGAGACTACGACCTGGCCGGCTTCGCGGTGGGGGTGGCCGAGCAGAGCCTGCTCATCACCGGGGCCGACGTGGCGGTCGGCGATCGGGTGCTCGGGCTCGCCTCCTCGGGCCTGCACTCGAACGGCTACACACTCGCGCGAGAGGCCATCTTCGGCCGCATGGGGCTCAAGCTCAACGATCCTATCCCGGGAGTGGGGCGGCCGGTGGTCGACGAGTTGCTCGAGCCCACCCGCATCTACGTGCGCCCGGTGCTGGGCCTGCTGCGCGAGGTGACCGTGAAGGCGATGGCCCACGTCACCGGCGGCGGCATCACCGAGAACCTCCCGCGCGTGCTGCCGGCGGGCCGGCGCGCCCGCATCACCGTGTCGGCCTGGCCGGTGCCGGCGATCTTCCCGGCCATCCAGCGCGCGGCCTCGGTCGACGACGCGGAGATGCGGCGGACCTTCAACATGGGCCTGGGCTTCCTCCTGGTCGTCGCGGCCGACGACGTGGCCGCCGCGACCCAGCGGCTGCAGGCCGCGGGGGAGCGCGTGTTCGACGTGGGCGAGATCGTCGTGGGGGACCCGGGGGTGGACTATGCCTGAGCCGCTGCGGGTCGGCGTGCTCGCCTCCGGGCGCGGCTCGAACTTCCGCGCCCTCGCGGAGGCGGCCGCCTCCGGTCGCATCCCGGCCTCGGTGGTGGTGCTGGTCACCGACCGGGCCGGCGCGCCCGCGCTGGCGGTGGCCCGCGAGCACCGCATCGAGGCGGTGGTGGTGGATCCGAGGCAGCACCCGTCGCGCGAGGCGCACGAGAAGGCGGTGATCGGAGTGCTCGACGAGCGCCGGGTGGGCCTCGTGTGCCTGGCCGGCTACATGCGCCTGCTGAGCGCGGGGTTCGTCGCCCACTTCGCGGGCCGGCTGCTCAACATCCACCCGTCGCTGCTGCCCGCGTTCCCGGGTCTTCATCCGCACCGGCAGGCCCTGGCCCACGGGGTGCGGGTGTCGGGCGCCACCGTCCATTTCGTGGACGAGGGGGTCGACACCGGCCCGGTGGTGCTGCAGGCGACGGTGCCGGTGGAGCCGGAAGACACCGAGGAGAGCCTCGCGGCGCGCCTCCTGGTCGAGGAGCACCGGATCTACCCGGAGGCGGTGCGCCTGTTCGCGGAGGGGCGGCTCGAGATCCGCGGCCGTCGGGTGGACATCAGGGAGAGACCATGACACGACTGGGACGCGCTCTGATCAGCGTGCACGACAAGACCGGGGTGGTGGAGTTCGCGCGCGGCCTGGCCGCGCTCGGCGCCGAGATCATCTCCACCGGCGGCACCGCCCGGCTGCTGCGCGAGTCCGGCGTCCCGGTGGTGGACGTGGCCGAGGTCACCGGCTTTCCCGAGATGCTCGACGGGCGGGTGAAGACGCTCCACCCCAAGGTGCACGGCGGCCTCCTGGCCCGGCGCGAGATCCCGGAGCACATGGCCGCGCTCGAGCGTCACGGGATCCGGCCCATCGACCTGGTCGCGGTGACGCTCTACCCGTTCGAGCAGACCGTCGCGAAGGCCGGCGTCACGCTCGAGGAGGCCATCGAGAATATCGACATCGGGGGCCCCGGCATGATCCGGGGAGCGGCCAAGAATCACGCCCACGTCGCGGTGGTGACCGATCCCGCCCAGTACGGCCCGGTGCTCGACGAGCTGCGGAAGTCGGACGGCGCGCTCTCGGACGAGACGCGCTTCCGCCTGGCCGCGGAGGCTTTCCGGCGCACCGCGCAGTACGACGCGGCCATCGCGGCGTACCTCCGCGACCCGGCCGCGTCGGGGCGGTCGGCGCCCGCGGGCGGCTTCCCGGAGCGCCTCGCGCTCGAGGGCGTGCGGGTGCAGTCCCTCCGCTACGGCGAGAACCCGCACCAGGCCGCGGCGTTCTACCGCCCGGCCGCGGGCGGGCTCGGCCTGAGCGCGGCCAGCCAGCTCCACGGGCCGGAGCTCTCCTACAACAACCTGCTCGACTGGTCGGCCGCGCTCGGCCTGCTGCTCGAGTTCGACGGGCCGGCCGCGGTGGTGATCAAGCACACCAACCCGTGCGGGGTCGCCCTCGGCCAGGGCGCCGGGGAGGCGATCCGCCGCGCCAAGGCTTGCGACCCGGTCTCGATCTACGGCGGCATCGTGGGGCTCAACCGGACGGTGGACCTCGAGGTGGTGAAGGAGCTCTCCGGCATCCTGCTCGAGATCCTGTTCGCGCCCGCCTACGAGCCGGACGCGCTCGAGGAGATCCGCCGGACCAAGAAGAAGTGCCGCGTGTTCCAGCTCCCGTGCGCCCGCCGCGACTACCCGGCGCGGCAGCAGGAGCTGCGGAGCGTGTGGGGCGGCGTGCTGCTCCAGGACGCCGACCTCGTCGACCTGGACGAGGCCTCGCTCAAGGTGGTCTCGCGCCGGGTGCCGAGCGCGGCGGAGCTCGCCGCCCTGCGCTTCGCGTGGCGCGTGGGCAAGCACGCCAAGTCCAACGCCATCGTGCTCGCCACCGCGGAGCAGGTGGTGGGCGTGGGGGCCGGCCAGATGAACCGGGTGGACTCGGCGCGGCTCGCGGTGATGCGCGCGCGAGAGCTCGGGCTCGAGACCAAGGGCTCGGTGTGCGCCTCCGACGCGTTCTTTCCGTTCCGGGACGGGCTCGACGTGGTCGCCAAGGCCGGCGCCACCGCGGTGATCCACCCGGGCGGCTCGCTCCGCGACGAGGAGGTCGTGGCGGCCGCGGACGAGCACGGCATGGCCATGGTGGTGTGCGGGATCCGCCATTTCAAGCACTAGTCATCCTCCCGAGCGGGTCTTCTCGCTGCGCGAGCTGACGCGGCTCCTGCGGCTGTCCCCCAAGCGGCGCTCGCAGCTCCGCCGGCTCGGGCTCCTGCGCGACGACCCGCGGGGCCTGCGCTTCCGCGAGCTGGTCTCGGCGCGGGCCGCGGCCCAGCTCCTCGAGAGCGGGGCGAGCGTGCGCCAGGTGCGGGCCGCGCTGGACGGGGCGCGGCGGCTCGTCCCGGAGGTGCAGACCCCGCTCGCCGAGCTGCGGCTCGTGCTCCACGATCGCCGGGTGGTCGTCGAGCAGGACCGCCTGCGGCTCGATCCGGGCACCGGGCAGACCCTGCTCGACTTCGCGGCCGGCGATCTCGAGCTCGAGACGCGCGAGTCGCTGCTGACCGGCATGGTGCGGCCCCTCATCCCGCCCGCCGACGCGGCCGAGGTATGGTTCCAGCGGGCGTCGGAGTGGGACGGCGATCCGGAGCGCTGGGAGTCCGCGGTGGACGCCTACGAGCGCGTGCTCGACATGGATCCGGGCTACGCGGCCGCGTGGAACAACCTGGGGCTCCTGCACCACCGGATGGGGCAGTACGAGCGGGCGGGGGAGTGCTACCGGGCCGCGCTCGAGGCCGACGACACCTGCTGCCAGGCCGCGTTCAACCTGGGCTCGCTGCACGAGGACCTGGGCGACTTCCCGGTGGCGGTGACGTGGTACCG
>JBGQHJ010000072.1:0-24366 GCA_041497895.1 Methylomirabilia bacterium | reverse complement strand
CGCGTGGTGGTCATCGGGGGCACCGGGCGGAATTTCGCCGCCGGCATGTCGGGAGGGCTCGCCTACGTGCTGGACGAGGCGGGCGACTTCAAGCGGCGCTGCAACCTGGGCATGGTCGACCTCGAGCCGCTGGTGGACACCGAGGACGTGGAGCTGGTCAAGGACCTGCTGGCGCGCCACATCCGCTACACCCAGAGCCCGGTGGCCGCGCGGCTGCTCGTGGACTGGGAGCGCAGTCAGGCGAAGTTCGTGAAGGTGATCCCGCAGGACTTCAAGCGGGTGATGGCCGCGATCAAGAAGGCCCAGGAGACCGGCATGTCGGCCGACGAGGCCGTGATGGCGAGCGCCCATAACTAGGTCATGGGGAAGGTCACCGGCTTCATCGAGTTCAAGCGGGACAAGCAGCGGTACCGGCCCGTCGAGGAGCGCGTCCACGACTGGAAGCAGGTGATGCTGCCCTGGCCGGCCGACGCCCTGCGCAAGCAGGGCGCGCGGTGCATGGACTGCGGCATCCCCTTCTGCCACCAGGGCTGCCCGCTCGGCAACCTGATCCCCGACTGGAACGATCTGGTCTACCGCGACAAGTGGCGCGAGGCCATCGACCGGCTGCACGCCACCAACAACTTCCCGGAATTCACCGGCACCCTCTGCCCCGCCCCCTGCGAGGGCTCCTGCGTGCTCGGCATCAACGACGACCCGGTCACCATCAAGGGGATCGAGGTCTCCATCATCGACCGCGCCTTCGCGGAAGGCTGGGTACGCCCGGAGCGGCCCGTCGTCCGGACCGGCAAGACGGTCGCGGTGGTGGGTTCGGGACCGGCCGGCCTCGCGGCCGCCCAGCAGCTCTGCCGCGCCGGCCACCAGGTGACGGTCTTCGAGCGCGCCGACCGCGTCGGCGGCCTGCTCCGCTACGGCATCCCCGAGTTCAAGATGGAGAAGCGGGTGCTGGACCGGCGGCTCGCCCAGATGGAAGCGGAGGGCGTGCGCTTCGTGGCCAACGCCCACGTGGGAGTGGACCGGCCGGCGGAGGACCTGCGGCGGGAGTTCGACGCCCTCGTGCTCTGCGGCGGGGCCTGCGCGCCGCGCGACCTGCCGATCCCCGGCCGGGACCTGCGCGGGGTCCACTTCGCGATGGACTACCTCACGCTGCAGAACCGCCGGTGCGAGGGCGACCCGGTGGCGGACGAGGGGTTCATCACCGCCCACGGCAAGCGCGTGGTCATCATCGGAGGCGGCGACACCGGAGCCGACTGCCTGGGTACCGCGCACCGGCAGGGGGCGCTCGAGGTGCACCAGCTCGAGATCCTCGCGCGGCCGCCCGACGAGCGCGCGGCCGACAACCCGTGGCCGCAGTGGCCCAACATCTACCGGGTCTCCTCGGCCCACGCCGAGGGAGGCGAGCGCGTCTACTCGGTCTCGACGCTTCGCTTCCTGGGCGACGAGCGCGGCCACCTGAAGGCCCTCGAGCTCGATCGGGTGGAGCCGGTGCGTGAGGGCGGCCGGCTGATCTTCCGGGAGGTCCCGGACTCGACCAGCACGCTCCCCTGCGAGCTGGTGCTCCTGGCCATGGGCTTCGTCGGGCCGGAGCGACCCGGGCTCCTGCAGCAGCTCGGGGTCGCGCTCACCGACCGGGGCAACGTCAAGCGGGACGAGAACTGGATGACGAGCGTGCCCGGAGTGTTCACCGCGGGCGACATGCAGCGGGGCCAGTCGCTGATCGTCTGGGCGATCGCGGAGGGGCGCAGCGCGGCCCGCGGGGTGGACCGCTACCTCATGGGCGCCTCGGACCTGCCCGCCCCGCTCACCTGATCCGGCCGGCGCCTAGCGCCAGCGCTCGAAATCCCACAGCGGCTCGGTGCGCGCCGCGATGCCCGCCACGTGATCGATCTCACCGCGCAGGCGCTCGGTGGTCAGGTCCTGGTTGACCACTGGACTGTTCAGGAAGAACCAGCGCACCCGCTCGTTGTAGGAGAAATGGGTGGGCCCGATCGCGTCGTTCTCGACGAGCATGTCGAGGACCGCGTTGCCGTTGACGGTGCGGCCGGGCGGCACCTTCTTGAGCCAGGCCACCAGCCAGACGAGGCTACCGTCCCGGGAGAGCGTCACCCGCGTGGTCACCGCGGCGCCGGTGCGGAGACGCAGCACGATCTCGTACTCGACGCCCGCCTCGTTGCGCACCTCGCGCGGCTGGTAGCCGAGCGCCCCCAGCGCCGCGCGGAGCCCGGCCGTGTCGAGACGGCCTCCCGCCCGCTCGGGCTGGGCGTGGGCGACGGTGGCCAGCAGGCAGAGGCAGAGCCCGATCACCGCGGCGGCGAGCCCGCCGCGTCGCACCCCATCGCCAATGGAGGCCCTCACCAATGCCCCTCACCCGCTCCAAGCGAGAGCGCCTGATCCAGCAGTACGCCGACGGTCCCGCGCGCCTGGAGGGCGCCCTGGCCGCGGTCCCCGCCGCCGCCCGCCAGTGGCGCCCGGCGCCCGGCGAGTGGTCCGCCCACGAGGTGGCCTGCCACTGCGCGGACTCGGAGGTCAACGCGGCCGCCCGCATCCGCTACGTGGTGTGCGAGCCCCAGCCGGTGGTGCTCGCCTACGAGGAGAGCGTCTGGGCGGTGACGCTCGACTACCACGGTCATCCCCTGGAGCCGGCGCTGGACACGGTGCGCGCGGTGCGGGCACACACCACCGCCCTGCTCCGCCGCCTGCCCGAGTCCGCCTGGAGCCGGGAGGGGCGCCACACCGCGTCGGGACGATACACCGCGGAGGACTGGCTCACCATCTACGCCGAGCATCTGGAGAACCACGCGCGACAGATCGATGCCAACGTGTCCGCGTGGCAGGCGGCGGGCCGCCCTAGCTGAGCGGCCGGACGATCGCGTCCCAGGCGCCGAAGTCCTCCTTCAGGAGGATGACGCGCTCGCCGTTCCCCTCGAGGTAGTCGAGGGATCCGCTCCAGATGTAGAAGGTGAAGCGCGTGCGCGCGCCCTCGAGGGTGACCTTGCCGTAGCGGGTCACCCCGTCCCAGGACGCGACGAGGGTGGCGTCGGGATTGATCGTCAGGTAGAAGAGCTGGTACGAGCTCCGGGCGAACGCGATCTGCCCCTGCCAGCGCCCGGCGATCAGCGCGACGTTGTTGACCGCGCGCGCGGGCGGCAGCGACGCGCACCCCGCCGGCGTCAGCAGGGCCACCAGCAACAGCCCGGCGCCGAGCGCCCGCCGGCCGGGCCGGCTCATCGCGCCGGGCTCTGCCAGAGCACGTGGCCCACGAAGAAGGGCCCGAGTCTCGCCAGGTACTGCGACGTCTGGGCGGTGCGACGCATCGCCTGCACGAGGTGGGAGAGCGGGTGCAGCTCGCGGCCGATGAGGCCGATCACGAAGTCGTTGTCGTTGGTGTCGAGGCCGTGGCAGGCGAGCCGGATGTCGTGGGCCAGGTCGGCCTCCCCGTAGGCACGCCCCTGCGTGCCGTGCTCCTTCAGGATCGCCCCCTGCTCCTGAGGCGAGAGCCGCGCGAACGCCCCGGTGCGCCGGAGCGGATACCAGATGCCCCAGGGACAGGCCGGGTTCAGCACGCTGCGGCGCGGACGGGCGAGCAGCCAGTCCTCGAGGTCGGACTCGAAGCCGGACGCATAGGTGCGACCGAGCATGGTGAGCTCCGGGCGGTGCCGGAGCGCGCCGAACGGCTCGCCGTGGAGCGCGTCCCGGAGCCCGGTGGCGAAAAACGCCGGGTTCTCGTGGAGGGTCAGGAGGCCAACTCCCGCCGGGTCGTTCAGGTCATGGTAGAGCACGCCCTCGATCCGGCTCCGCTCCATCGCGGCGACCAGCGGCTTGCTGTCGCCGCAGCCGGTCCAGACCTGCAGCTGCACGAACAGGCGCCGGTCGGAGACCTGCTGGTTGGCGCCCTTCTCCCTGACGTCGACGCCCGCTCCGTCCACGGCCTATCCTCCCCGCGTGTGCATCTCGAGGTGCGGATCGCGCTTGAGCTCGCCGATCTGGATGAGCGGCCGTCGCTCGGGCAGGGCCAGCCGCTCCTCCGCCCCCCGGTCGCGTCGCCCCTGCCACGTCGACCGGATCAGGCCCAGCAGCTCGTCGCGCGAGGCGCCCGCCCGCAGCGCGTCGCGCAGGTCCAGGCCCCGCGTCGCGTAGAGGCAGAGATACCAGAGGCCGTCGGCGGTGAGCCGGCTGCGATCGCAGGTGCGGCAGAAGGGCTCGGTCGTCGAGGAGATGATCCCGAACACGCGGCCGTCCGGCAGGCGGAAGCGATCGGCGGGCGCGGAGGTCTCCTCCGCGATGGGCGCGATCGCGCCGTAGTGCAGGGTGAGCCGCTCGAGCATCTCGCGCCGCGAGACCACCCGCTCCATGCTCCAGTGGGTGGCCCCGCCCACGTCCATGTACTCGATGAAGCGCACCTCGGCCCCGACGCCGCCCGCGTACTCGACCAGGTCGACCAGCTCGTCGTCGTTCACTCCGCGCATGACCACCGTGTCCATCTTGAGCCCGGGCCAGCCGCTCCGCGCGACCGCCGCGATGCCCTCGAGCACCCGGGCGTGCGTGTCGCGACGGGTGAGCAGCCGGAAGCGGCCCTCGCGCAGGGTGTCCAGGCTGACCGTCACCCGATGGAGCCCCGCCGCCCGGAGCGCGTCGGCCTGCTCGGCCAGCAGCACCCCGTTCGTGGTGAGGGCGAGGTCGCACAGGCGGGGATTGTCGGCCAGCAGGCGCACCAGGTGGTCGAGGTCCCGCCGCAGCAGGGGCTCGCCGCCGGTGAGGCGCACCTTGTCGACCCCCAGGTCGGCGAAGACCTCCACGAGCTGCGCCATCTCCTCGAAGCTCAGCACGTCGTCCCGGGGCAGCCAGACGTACTCCTCCTCGGGCATGCAGTACTGGCAGCGCAGGTTGCAGCGGTCCGTGACGGACAGCCGCAGGTTGCGCAACGGCCGATCGAGGGCGTCGCGGATCACGGCAGCTCCACGTAGACGTCACCGTCGACCACGCGGGTCGGGAAGCAGGCGATCTTGACCGCGGGATTGTTGGCGTTGGCCCCAGTGGTCACGTCCCAGCGCCAGCCGTGCCAGGGGCAGATGGCGAGCCGTCCGTCGAGGTCTCCGTCGCCCATCGGCCCGCCCCGGTGGGGGCAGGTGTTGTCGGTGACGTGAAAGGCGCCGTCCACGTTGAACAGGGCGAGGGTCTTGGCGCCGGCCTGCACCACGAGGCCCTGCCCGACCGGCACGTCGGTGGTCTTCGCGACCTTCACGGATGCCATGGCGGCGGCTTCGCCCTAGACCCCGGCCGCGGCCGGAGCCGCGACCTCCCAGGCCCGCTCCCACTCGCGCCGCAGGCCCGCCTTCTTCACCCCGACGTCGAAGTGATCCCAGGGCAGGATCTCGCCCACGTCGCGGGTCCGGCGGGCGTAGAAGGCCGCGTCGCCGTCCCACTCGCGAAGCGCACGGCGCCAGTCCCCGTCGAGGCCGGCGGCCAGCTCGATGAAGTCGGCCACCCGCCGGTCCCCGCGCGCGAGCAGCGCCTGTAGCGCGGCCTCCCGCGGGTTTTCGTGCACGACCCGGATGGTGTCGAGTCGCCGGGCCGCCCGCTTGATGACGTCGAGCTTGGCCTCGAGCGCCCGGGCGTCGTCGAAGCTCGCCCACTGGAACGGCGTCCAGGGCTTCGGCACGAACGAGGAGATCGAGAGGGTGAGCTTGCCGAACGGATGCCCGTCGGGGCCCCTGATTTGCAAGCGCTCCAGGAGCCGGGCGGCCAGGTCCGGGATGGCCTCCACGTCCTCGCGGGTCTCGGTGGGCAGCCCGATCATGAAGTAACACTTGAGGTTGGGGATGCCGTAGCGGCGCAGCAGGTCGCAGGCCTCGTAGAGCTGCGCGTCGCTGATGACCTTGCGGATCACTCCGCGCAGCCGCTCGGTGCCGGCCTCGGGCGCCATGGTCAGCGTACGGTGGCCGCCACGCTTCAGCGAGGCCACCAGCTCCTCGGTCAGGCTGTCGGCCCGGAGCGAGGAGATCGACACCTCCACGCCGTGCTCTTCCAGCACCTGCATGAGCTCGCCGATCCAGGGATAGTCGGAGACGCAGGCGCCCACCAGCCCCACGCGCTTCGATTCCTTCGCGATGCGGGCCACCGACTCCCGGAGAGAGTCGAGGCTACGGTGCCGTACCGGCCGGTAGACCTGACCTTCGAGACAGAAGCGGCAGCCTCTCCCGCAGCCCTTGCCGACCTCGAGGAGCTCCATGTGACCGTACTCGGCCTTGGGCGTCTTCAGCGACGAGCGCGTCTCGAACCGGTTGACGTCCTTCAGGCGGCGCTTGACCACCACCGCGGGGACGTCGGGCTCCACCGGGCTCACGCCCGCGATGTGGCCCTCCGGCCCATAGGCCACCCGATAGGCACCGGGCACGTAGATCCCGGCCAGCGGCTTGAGACGGTCGATGAAGCGGGCCCGGCGGCCGCCGTCGTCGGCAGGACCGCTCGCGGTCCACGCCTCCACGAGCTCGCCCACCACCTCCTCGCCCTCGCCGACCACGATCACGTCCATGAACGCGGCGACCGGCTCCGGGTTCGAGAAGGCGCACACCCCGCCCATCAGGATCACCGGGTCGCCGGGCCCCCGGTCGGCCGCGCGCACCGGGATCCCGGCCATGCGCAGGAGGCGCACCGTGTTGACGTAGTCGCCCTCGTAGGTGATCGAGAAGCCGATCAGATCGAAGTCGATGAGCGGGCGCTGCGACTCGAGCGAGAACGGCGGCGTGCCGGTGCGCGCGTGCTCGTCGAGGTCCTCGGCGTCCGGGAAGAAGACGCGCTCGCAGACCACGTGCGGCAGCGCGTTCAGGTGGTCGTAGATGGTCTGGAAGCCCAGGTTCGACATGCCAACCGCGTAGGTGTTCGGATACACGAGCGCGATCCGGACCCGCCCGCCCCAGTCCTTTTGCGCCACGCCCTCTTCGGACGCGACGAGCCCCTGAGCCTTCTTCTTGAGTTTCCAGGACATAGCGCGAGTCAGTCTACCATGGGCAAGACGGCCGCACCGGGCAGGGGCGGCCCACCAGGGGCAGGATCGAGAGCGGGGCGCGCGCGACATCAACGAATGTCCGCGGCCTGGGGGAGCGCGGGGGCCATTTCGGGGCCCCCGCATGAGAAAAAGCCTGAAGACTTAGACCAATATGAGCCCGCCCGGTCGACAGCCCAGCAACAGCCTACTCCCCCCCGACCGGCCCGACTCCCATGATCTGGATGTCGATGCTTCGCGACCGCGGTCCGTCGAGCTCCGCGAAGAGGATCGACTGGAAGCGGCCCAGCGAGAGCTCACCGCCGCTGATGCCCACCGCCACGCTCCGGCCGAGGAGCGCCGCGCGGAGGTGGGAGGACGCGTTGCCGCGCTCGCAGTCCGAGAAGCGGGGGTCGTCGTGCTTGTACCCCGCGCCGTCGGCCACCAGCCGATCCATCATGGTCTTGAGGTCCTCGACGAGTGCCCCCTGGAACTCGTTCACGAACAGCGCGCAGGTGGTATGGAGGGAGTTGACCAGAATGATTCCCTCCTTGATGTCGG
This sequence comes from Methylomirabilia bacterium, assembly GCA_041497895.1. Classification (GTDB taxonomy): domain Bacteria; phylum Methylomirabilota; class Methylomirabilia; order Rokubacteriales; family CSP1-6; genus CAMLFJ01. Next base: position 16,823 of record JBGQHJ010000072.1, on the reverse strand, counting down.
CGCCCAGCACGATGTCCCGGATCTGCTTGGTGATGTCCAGGACCTGTGTCCGTTTCTCGCTCAACATCGTGAAGGTCTTCCGGACTACCTTCAAGGTCTCCACCTTGTCAGCCTCCCTGATTGAGTGCGCTGCAGCTCTGGTGCCGAGGGAGGGAATCGAACCCCCACGGCCCTTACGGACCAGCGGATTTTAAGTCCGCTGCGTCTCCCAGTTCCGCCACCCCGGCCCACCCGACCGCTGGACCGCCTCCCACGAAATGGAGGCGGCGAGCGGATTCGAACCGCTGAATAGAGGTTTTGCAGACCTCCGCCTTAGCCACTTGGCTACGCCGCCCTTCCAGCCTCTCACGTATATGGAGCGGGAAACGGGATTCGAACCCGCGACCCCAACCTTGGCAAGGTTGTGCTCTACCACTGAGCTATTCCCGCAAAGCCCGCCTGTCACAGAACCGCTACGGACTCTAACAAAAGCCTTGCGTAGTGTCAACTTAGGGCCAATCCTGGGGCCTCGCCGCGCAGATATTTCGCCGCCTCCTCGGGTGGGGTCGGGTTGATGAAGAACCCGGTGCCCCACTCGAACCCCGCCACCCGCGTGAGCTTCGGGATGATCTCGAGATGCCAGTGGAAATGGTCCAGGGCCGGCGCCCGGAGGGGCGCGCTATGGAGCATGAAGTTATACGGAGGGTCCTCGAGGAACTCGCTCATGCGCCCGAGCACCTGCTTGACCACGGCGGCCAGCGCCGCGAACTCCTCCACCGGGGTCTCCTCGTACCGCGAGCGGTGGGCGGTAGGCAGGATCCAGGTCTCGAAGGGGAAGCGGGGCGCGAAGGGGGCCAGGGCCATGAATCCGCCTTGGTCGGCGATCAGCCGGCCGCCCTCCTGGCGCTCCTGGCGGATGATGTCGCACCAGATGCACCGCTTCTTGATCCGCAGGTGCTGGAGCGCCCCGGCGATCTCCTCCTCCACCATCAGGGGCACCACCGGGGTGGCGACGAGCTGTGAGTGGGTGTGCTCGAGCGAGGCGCCGGCCAGGTCGCCGTGGTTCTTGAAGACCATGACGTACTCGAGCCGGGGGTCCTTCGAGAGATCCACGATCCGGTCGCGGTACGCGCGGAAGACCTCCCCCAGGTGGGCGATCGGCAGCTGCTCGATCACCGCCTCGTGCTCGGGCGACTCGATCACGACCTCGTGGGCCCCCACCCCGTTCATCCGGTCGTAGAGCCCCTCCCCGCTCGGCTCGAGCTCGCCCTCGATCCGCAGCGCGGGAAACTTGTTCGGCACCACCCGCAGCAGCCAGCCCTGCGTGTTGGGCCCCCCGCGTCCCGGCCGGAGCGCCCAGACCTCCTCGGGGGTCTGCCGCTCCTGCCCTCCACAGAACACGCAGGGCCCGCCCTTGCGCGGGCGTGGGCGGGGCGCGAAGTCGGAGGGGCGACGCGCCCGCTCGGTGGAGATGATCACCCAGCGGCCCACCACCGGATCCCGACGGAGCTCAGGCATGCGGCACCCGCTCCTCCTCGGGCCGGGGCTCGCGGGCCAGGAGCGAGGCTAGGGCCTCCGCCACCGCCTTGCCCTCGAACAGCACCGCCGCGACCTCCTCGCAGATCGGCATCTCCACGCCCGCCGCGCGGGCCATGCGGATCGCGGAGGACACGGTGCGCACACCCTCCGCCACCATCGGAGTGCCGGCCTCGACCAGGCCGAGCGGGCGGCCGCGGGCGATCTCGCGGCCGAGCGCGTGATTGCGGCTCTGCGTGCCGGTGCACGTCAGCACCAGGTCGCCGAGGCCGGCGAGGCCGGCGAACGTCGCCGGCTGCGCGCCCACCGCGGTACCGAGGCGGACGATCTCGGCCAGCCCTCGCGTGATCAGGGCCGCGCGGGCGTTTTCGCCGAGCCCGAGCCCGTCCACGAGGCCGGTGGCGATGGCCATGACGTTCTTGAGCGCGCCGGCCAGCTCGACGCCGAGCACGTCGCGGTTGGTGTAGATACGCAGGGCCGGCCCGGCCAGACGGCGCTGGAGATCCGCGGCCACCTCCTCGCTCGTGCACGCCACCACCAGGGCGGTCGGCTGGCCCTGGCCCACCTCGCGCGCGAACGACGGCCCCGACAGGACCGCGACCACACGACCGGGCAGTCGATCCGCCAGGAGCTGGGACATGCGCAGGCCCCGCCGGGGCTCGAGGCCCTTGGTCGCCGAGACCAGCACCGCGCGCGGGGTCACCCGATCGGCCACCCGGGCCAGCACTGCCTCGACGAAGTGCGATGGCACCGCGATCAGCACGGTGCCGACGGCGTCGAGCGCAGCCTCGGCCTCCGCGGTGACGCTCACCGCGTCCGGCAGGGCGAGCCCGGGGAGATAGCGCGCGTTCTCCCGCGCGGCGCGCACGGCCTGGGCCAGCGCCGGATCCCGCGCCCAGAGCCGCACCGGCACGCCGACGCGGCCCAGGTGGATCGCCAGCGCGGTGCCCCAGCTCCCGGCGCCGAGCACCGCCACCGGGGCGCGCGCGACGCCATCGTCTTGCCGGCTGCTCACGCGGTCCGGGCCCGCTCGCCCAGGCGACGCTCGCTCCCGCTGGCCAGGCGGGCGATGTTCTCACGGTGCCGCCAGATGATGATCGCCGCGGTCACCGCCGCCGCGATCACCGCCTGGCGCGGGTAGCCCAGCAGCGCGGCGCCCACCGGGAGGCTCACGCAGGCCACGATCGACGCGAGCGAGACGTAGCGGGACGACGCGGTCACCACGATCCAGAGACCCGCCGCCGGGACCACCGCCCACGGGATCAGGGCCAGGAAGGCGCCGAGCCCGGTGGCCACGCCCTTGCCGCCCCGGAACGCGAGGAACACCGGCCAGCAGTTGCCCGCGACCGCGGCCACCGCGCCGGCCGGCGCGGCCCACGCGCCGATCCCGATCGAGCGCGCGGCGGTCACCGCGAGATAGCCCTTCGCGATGTCCCCGACCAGGGTGAGCACGGCGGGACCGATCCCGAGCGTGCGCAGCACGTTGGTGGCGCCGATGTTGCCGCTGCCCGCCCGGCGGATATCGGTGCCGCCCGCGGCGCGCGCCACGAGGAAGCCGACCGGGATCGCCCCGATCAGGTAGGCGGCCAGCACCCCCAGAACGGTCAGGGCCACCGCTCGCGGTCCCGGACGAGGTCCTTGGGATTCGTGTGCAGGAAGAAGCGATAGAAGTAGTCGGCGCCGGAGAACACGGTGAGCGCCAGGGCGGCCCAGAGCGCGGTGCGCGAGACGAGATGGAAGGCCGCGAGGTCCACCGAGACTCCCTTCTCCAAAATCAGCAGGGTGATCGCGGTGTACTGCGAGACGGTCTTGGCCTTCCCCAGCGACGAGGCCGGCACCACCGTGCCCATCGACAGCGACACCCCGCGCAGCCCGGTCACCGCGAGCTCGCGCCCGATGATCACCACCGCCATCCACGCGGCCAGCATGTCCACGTGGACCAGCGACACCAGGGCCGCGGCCACCAGCAGCTTGTCGGCCACCGGATCGAGCAGGGTGCCGAGCTTGGTGACCTGGTTCCACCGGCGCGCCATCAGGCCGTCGAGCCAGTCCGTCACCGAGGCCGCGATGAAGATGACCGCGGCGATGAGCACGCTGACCCGGGAGGAGGAGATCAAAAACACCATGATCGGGGGGACCAGGACGATGCGGAACAGGGTGAGCGCGATCGGCAGGTTCACGCGCCGGCCCCCGTCCCGCCGCGGCCGGGCGCGCCGACCGCGAGCCCCGTCGGCTCCGACCGTCCGCCCACGAACCCGCCGTCCACGAAGACCGGCACCACCGCGCTCACGTCCTGGCGCAGGCACGCGGCCAGGTCGACCTCGCGGGCCTGGTGGGCGAGCCTCCGGGCCCACAGCGAGTCCGCGGCCAGCCGCGGCAGGCGCCCCGCGTAGTGGCGGCCGAGCGCGCGCGCGGCCTCCGCCCCTCCGGAGAGCTCCGCCGCGGACACGCCCTCGGTGAGCCGGACGACCAGGAGACCGGCGCACACCGCGTCCTCGAGCGAGAAGGCGCCGTTGTCGCCCGCGCACAGGATCGTCACGTCGCGCCGCTGATCGCGCGCCCAGTCCGCCGCCGCGGTCACGTTGGTGAGCGCGGCGAGCGCGGCGGCGGCTCCGGTGGCGGCCCGCATCATGGCCGCGGTGCCGTTGGTGGTGGTGAGGACCACGGTGCGCCCCTCGACCCGGGCCCGGGTGAACTCGTCCGGGGAGTTGCCGAGATCGAAGCCGGGGATCGGGTTTCCACCGCGCTCGCCGGCCAGGACGACGCCGGCGCCGTCGCGCAGCGCCTCCGCGACCGCCTCGTCCGGCACCGGCACCACCCGGCGGCAGCCCGCCTCGCAGGCCGCCACCGCCGCGCTGGTGGCTCGCAGGACGTCGACGGCCAGCACGGTGCGGCCGGACACCGGGGCGTCGGCGAACTCGGATGGGCTCAGCGCCACGTGCACCCGCATCACGAGAGCGCGGGACCGCCTACCGGGCGCGGTCCCGCAGGGCCCGGATCTTCAGCCGGAGCGCGTTGAGATTGATGAAGCCCTCGGCGTCGCGCTGCCGGTAGACCTGGTCCGCCTCGAAGGTGACGAAGTCGGTCCGGTAGAGGGACCGCGGCGACTTCCGCCCCGCCACGGTGACGGTGCCCTTGTAGAGCTTGAGACGGACGGTGCCGGTCACGTCGCGCTGCACGGCGTCGACGAGCCCCTGCACCGCCTCGCGCTCGGGGCTGAACCAGAAGCCGTAGTAGATCATCTCCGCGTAGCGGGGCACCAGCGAGTCGCGCAGGTGCAGCACCTCGCGGTCGAGCGTGATCGACTCCAGCGCGCGGTGGGCCGCGTGCAGGATCGTGCCCCCGGGCGTCTCGTAGACGCCGCGCGACTTCATGCCCACGAAGCGGTTCTCCACCAGGTCCACGCGACCGATCCCGTGCTCGCCGCCCAGCCGGTTGACCGTCTCGAGCAGCGCGGCGGGAGAGAGCCGCCGTCCGTCCACCGCGACCGGGTTGCCCGCCTCGTACTCGACCTCGACGTAGACCGGCACGTCCGGCGCCGACTCCGGGGAGTTGGTGAGCAGGAACATCTTGGGCGGCGGCTCGTTCCACGGGTCCTCGAGGATGCCGCCCTCGAATGAGATGTGGAAGAGGTTGCGGTCGGTCGAGTACGGCCGCTCCGCGGTCACCGGGACCGGGATGTCGTGGTGGCGCGCGAACTCCATCAGGGCGGTGCGCGAGTTGAGCTCCCACTCCCGCCACGGGGCGATCACGGTCAGCTCGGGGGCCAGCGCCGCGTAGGTCAGCTCGAAGCGCACCTGGTCGTTGCCCTTGCCGGTGGCCCCGTGGCTCACCGCGTCCGCCGATTCTTTTCGCGCGACGTCCACTTGAGCCTTGGCGATGAGGGGCCGCGCGATCGAGGTGCCCATGAGGTAGGAGCCCTCGTAGACCGCGTTGGCCCGCAGCATCGGGAACACGAAGTCGCGGACGAATTCCTCTCGGAGGTCGACGATGTGCACGGTGGAGGCGCCGGTGCGGAGGGCCTTCTCCTTCACCGGAATCAGCTCCTCGCCCTGCCCCAGGTCCGCGCAGTAGGCGACGACCTCACAGCGGTAGGTCTCGATGAGCCAGCGGAGGATGACCGAGGTGTCGAGGCCTCCGGAGTACGCGAGCACGACCTTCTTGACCGTCCTGTTCACGATTGGTCCCCACCCAGCAGGTTGAGAATGATGGCCTTCTGCGCGTGCAGGCGATTCTCGGCCTGCTCCAGGATCAGGCTGCGCGGCCCGTCGAGCACCGCGTCGGTGATCTCTTCCCCGCGGTGGGCGGGCAGGCAGTGCATGACCAGCGCGTCGCCGGGGGCGAAGCCCAGGAGCCGGTCGTTGAGCTGGTAGCGCTGGAACGCCTCGAGCCGCTGCTCGCGGTCCCCCTCCTGTCCCATGCTGATCCAGGTGTCGGTGTAGATCACGTCGGCGTCCTCGAGCGCCTCGCGAGCCTCGGTAGTGAGCCGCACGCGCCCGCCCATCGCCCGGCAGGCCTCGAGCACCCGCGCGTCCGGCTCGTAGCCGGGCGGGGTCGCCACGACCGCGGTGGCGCCCAGCATCGCCCCCACCAGCAGGAGCGAGTTGCAGACGTTGTTGCCGTCGCCCACCCAGGCCAGCCGCAGCTTGGCCAGGTCCACGCCGCGCTCCCAGAGCGTGAAGAAGTCGGCCATGGCCTGGCAGGGATGCTCGAGGTCCGACAGCCCGTTGATCACCGGGATCGAGGCATTGGCCGCGAGCTGCTCGAGGGTCTTGTGCGAGAACACCCGGGCCGCCACCACGTCCACCCAGCGCGAGAGGTTGCGGGCCACGTCGGGCACCGACTCGCGCTTGCCCATCCCGATCTCCTGCGCGGCCAGGTACACCGCCGCGCCCCCCAGCTGGACCATCGCGACCTCGAAGGTCACGCGCGTGCGCAGCGACGGCTTCTCGAAGATGAGCGCCATCGTCCGCCCAGGCAGGGGGGTCGAGCGGTCGCGCGCCTTGGTCCGGGCCTTGAGCTCGGCCATGAGCGCGAAGAGACGCGGGAGGTCTTCCCGCGCCAGATCGCGGATCGACAGGAAGTGCTTCACCGCACGAAACCGGCCAGGGCCTGGTCGATGATCTCGACCGCGCGCCGCACCGAGGCCTCGTCCACCACCAGCGGCGGCGCGAGCCTCAGGGTGTTGTCGCCCGCGCTCAGCGCGAGCAGCCCCCGCTGCCGGCAGGCCGAGATCACGTCGCCGACCGGCGGCACCAGGTCCATGCCGACCAGGAGGCCCCGGCCCCGCACCGCGGTGGCGGCCTTGGGCTGCCGGGCGCGCACCGCCTCGAGCTGCTCCCGCAGCAGGCGGCCGGTGGCGGCCGCCCGCTCGGGCAGCCGCTCCTCCATCATGGTGGTGAAGACGGTGAGGCCGACCGCGGTGACGAAGGGGTTGCCGCCGAAGGTGGAGCCGTGGGTGCCGGGGGTGAACGCGGAGGCCACGCTCTCGGTGGCCAGGGTGGCGCCGATCGGCACCCCGTTGGCGAGGGCCTTGGCCAGGGTCATGATGTCGGGCTCGATCCCGGAATGCTCGTAGCCCCAGAGCCGTCCGGTGCGCCCCATGCCGGTCTGGATCTCGTCCAGCACCAGCAGAACTCCGGCCTCGTCGCAGAGCTTGCGGAGGCCGGGAAGGTAACCGTCGTCCGGGATGTTGATCCCGCCCTCGCCCTGGATCGGCTCGACCATCACCGCGGCGGTGTGACTGTCGATGGCCCGCTCCACCGCGCGCAGGTCGTTGAAGGGCACGTACTTGAACCCGCCCGGCAGCGGCTCGAACCCGTGGTGGTATTTCTCCTGCGCGGTGGCGGTGACGGTGGCGAGGGTGCGGCCGTGGAAGCCGCCCCGCATCGTGATGATGTCCCCGCGGTCGCTGGCCCCGTGCTCCTTGGCCCACTTGCGGGCGAGCTTGATCGCGGACTCGTTGGCCTCCGCGCCCGAGTTCGAGAAGAACACCCGATCGGCGAAGGAGTGGTCGCAGAGCAGCTTGGCGAGCTGGGTCTGCTGCGGGATGTAGAAGAGGTTCGAGACGTGGAGCAGGGTGGCCGCCTGCTCGCGCATCGTGCCCACCACCTTGGGGTGGCTGTGGCCGAGCGCGGTCACCGCGATGCCGCCGGTGAAGTCGAGGTACTCCTTGCCGTCGCTGTCCCACACCCGCACCCCTTCGCCGCGCACCAGCGCCACCGGGGCGCGCTTGGCGGTGGTCATCAGGTGCTTGTCCGCCCACTCGATCAGCGTCTTGGTATCCGTCATGTCTGCCGTAACCCCTCTTTCAAATGCGTTCGCCTCGCCTTCGGCTGCGGCTCACAAGACGATCTCGGTGCCGATGCCTTCCTTGGTCAGCACTTCGAGCAGAATGGCGTGGGGGACGCGGCCGTCGATGATGTGGGCTTTCTGGGCCCCGCCGGCGAGCGCCCGCAGCGAGGACTCCACCTTGGGGAGCATGCCCCCGTCGATGATGCCCGCCTTGATCAGCCGCTCCGCGTCGCGCTTGGTCAGGGTCGAGACCAGGCGCCCGTCCTCCCCGTTGATGCCGGGCACGTCGGTCAGGTGGATCAGCTTCTCCGCGAACAGCGCGGCGGCCACGTCCCCCGCCACCAGGTCCGCGTTGATGTTGTACGTCTCGCCACCCTCTCCCACCCCGACCGGCGCGATCACCGGGATGAACCCGTTCTCCTCCAGCAGCCGGATCGGCTCCGGGTTGACCGCCTCCACCTCGCCGACCAGGCCGATGTCGACGGTGGTGCCGTCGGGCAGCCGGTGCAGGCGCTTGTGGGCCCGCAGGAGGCTCGCGTCCTTGCCGGAGAGCCCCACCGCCCGTCCCCCGTGCAGGTTGATCAGGCCCACGATCTCCTTGTTGATCTTGCCGACCAGGACCATCTCGACGATCTGGACCGTCTCCTCGTCGGTGACGCGCATGCCGCCCACGAAGCGGGGCTCCTTGCCGAGCCGCTTCATCAGCGCCCCGATCTGCGGTCCCCCGCCGTGCACGATGACCGGGCGGATGCCGACCAGCCGGAGCAGGAGCACGTCCTTGGCGAACTGCTCCTTGAGGTCGGCCTGCTCCATGGCCGCGCCCCCGTACTTGATCACGAGGGTCTTGCCCTGGAAGGCGCGGATATACGGCAGCGCCTCGATCAGCACCTCGGCGCGCTGGACCAGCTCGGGGATCGCCATCGTACGCTCGTCCGTCCTTATAAGATGTAGCGGGAGAGATCCTCGTCCTTCACCACGTCGGCGAGGTGCGAGTTCACGTACTCCGCGTCGACCACGAGCTCCTGCCCGCTCATGTCGGGCGCGTCGAAGGAGACGTCCTCCAGGAGCCGCTCCATCACCGTGTACAGGCGGCGGGCTCCGATGTTCTCCGCGCGCTGGTTCACGGTGCACGCGATCTCGGCGATGGCCTCGACCGCGTCCGGGGTGAAGCGCAGCGCCACCCCTTCCGTCCTCAAGAGCTCCACGTACTGCCGGGTCAGGGCGTTCTGAGGTTCGCTCAGGATGCGGATAAAATCGTGCTGCGTCAAGGGCTCCAGCTCGACCCGGATCGGGAACCGGCCCTGCAGCTCGGGGATGAGGTCGGCCGGCTTGGCCACGTGGAAGGCCCCCGCCGCGATGAACAGGATGTGATCGGTCCGGACCATCCCGTACTTGGTGGTGACGGTCGACCCCTCCACGATCGGCAGGAGGTCCCGCTGCACGCCCTCCCGCGAGACGTCGGGGCCCCGGCCGCCTTCGCGGCCCGCGATCTTGTCGAGCTCGTCGAGGAAGACGATCCCGGAGTCCTCCACCCGGCGGATCGCCTGCCCCACCGCCTCGTCGACGTCCACCAGCTTCTGGGCCTCCTCCTGGGCGAGCAGGCGCCGCGCCTCCCCGATCTTGACCCGCCGCCGGCGGGTGCGTCCTGGCATGAGGTTCGAGAGCATGTCCTTCAGGTTGATCCCGATCTCCTCCATGCCCTGCCCCGGGAACACCTCGAACATGGGCCCGGCGTGCGCCTGCACGTCCATCTCGATCGGGCGCTCGTCGAGCTTGCCGGAGCGAAGCTGGGCGCGGAGCTTGTCCCGGGTCGCGTCGCGCGAGGCGTCGGGCGAGACCTCCTCGAGCGTGCCGCTGACGAACGCTTCGCCCGGCCGCCGGGGCAGCAGGAGATCGAGCAGCCGGTCCTCGGCCAGGCTCTCGGCCCGCTCCCGCACCGCGGCCGCCATCTCCGCCTTCACCATGGTCACGGCCAGCTCGGTGAGGTCGCGGATCATCGACTCCACGTCGCGCCCCACGTAGCCCACCTCGGTGTACTTCGAGGCCTCGACCTTGAGGAACGGAGCCTGGGCGAGCTTGGCCAGCCGGCGGGCGATCTCGGTCTTCCCCACCCCGGTGGGCCCGATCATGATGATGTTCTTCGGCGCCACCTCGTCCCGTAGCTCCGGGGGCAGGTTCTGCCGTCGCCAGCGGTTGCGGAGCGCGATCGCCACCGCGCGCTTGGCCTTCTGCTGCCCCACGATGTAGCGATCGAGCTCGGAGGTGATCTGGACGGGCGTGAGGCCGGTCATCGGGCCCATCAGAGCGTGAGCACCGTGATGTGGTCGTTGGTGTAGACGCAGATACCGGCCGCGATCTTGAGGGACTGCTCGGCGATCTGGGGCGCGTCGAGCTCGGAGTGCGCGCAGAGGGCCCGCGCCGCGGCGAGCGCGTAGGGCCCCCCGGAGCCGATGCCGACCAGGCCGTCGTCGGGCTCGATCACGTCGCCGGTGCCGGACAGGATGAAGGTCGACTCCGCGTCCGCCACCGCGAGCAGGGCCTCCAGCCGTCGCAGCACCCGGTCCATGCGCCACTCCTTGGCCAGCTCCACCGCGGCGCGGGCGAGGTTGCCCCGGTGCTCCTCGAGCTTCGCCTCGAACCGGGCGAAGAGGGTGAACGCGTCGGCGGCGGCGCCCGCGAAGCCGACCAGCACCCGGTCGTGGTGCATCCGGCGCACCTTGCGCGCGCCCGCCTTCATGATGGTCTGGCCGACCGAGACCTGCCCGTCGCCGGCCACCGCGACCCGGCCGCGGTGCCGGACGGAGACCACGGTGGTGGCGTGGATCACGGAGCTTGCGGACGTCATCGCTTCGAGCGGTTCCTCTCAGGTGGCCCGGGGATGCGTCGCATCGTACACCCGCATCAGGTGCTCCGGGCTCACGTGAGTGTACCGCTGAGTGGTCGAGAGCCGGCTATGGCCGAGCAGCTCCTGGATCAACCGGAGGTCGGCCCCCTCCCCCAGCATGTGGGTGGCGAAGCTGTGGCGCAGGGTGTGGGGGGTGACCCGCTGGCCGAGGCCGGCCCGCCGGGCCAGGCTCTTGACGATGCGGAGCGCGCTCCGGGTGGTCAGGCGCCCTCCGCGAGCGTTGCGAAACAGGGCCCCGCGCGCCTGCCCCTGCATCGCCAGGTAGGCGGCGAGCGCCTCGAGCGCGGTCTCGCCCACCGGCACCACCCGCTCCTTGTCACCCTTGCCGAGCACGCGCACGGTGCGGCGGCCCTCGTCGAGATCGTCCACGTCCAGGCCACAGCACTCGGCGACCCGCAGGCCGCTCGCGTAGAGCAGCTCCACCAGCGCCCGGTCCCGCAGGCCCGCGGTGCCGGCCGCGGGCCCCGCGTCCAGCAGCTGGGTGGCCTCGTCCTTGGGCAGGAACGACGGCAGCCGTCGGCCGAGGCGCGGGCTCCGCACCTGGCGGGCCGGGTTCACCTCGAGGACGCCCCGGCGGGCCAGGAAGCGAAAGCAGCTGCGGACCGCGGCCAGCTTGCGCGCGATGGTGGCCTTGGACAGCCGGCGCTGGTGCAGGCGCGCCAGGTACGCCCGGACCGCCCGGGTGTCCGCCTCCGCGAGGCCGCCGATCTTCTCGTCGGCCAGGAAGCGGGTGAACTCGGTCAGGTCCGTCGCGTAGCTGCGGAGGGTGTGGGGCGACGATCCGCGCTCCACACCGAGGTATTCGAGGAACGAGCCAACCGCCGCGTCCATCCGCCGCTCACGCGACCGTGGGCGCCACTTCCTGCCGGTAGCCGCACTCCTCGCGGACGCACTGCCGGGTGATCTTCCCGCCCCGCGCGATCCTCTCGGTCAGGAACGGCGCCGCGCACTTGGGGCACGGCTCGGCCACCGGCCGCGTCCACACCGCGAACGTGCAGGTGGGATAGTTCGTGCACGCGTAGAACGTCTTGCCCTTCCGGGTGCGCTTCTCCACCAGCTGACCGCCGCACCCCGTCTGCGGGCACGTGATCCCGAGCGTGACCGGCTTGGTGGTCTTGCACTCCGGATAGCCCGAGCAGGCGATGAACTTGCCGAAGCGGCCGTGCTTGATGACCATCGGCCGGCTGCAGGTCGGGCAGATCTCGTCGGTGGGCTGATCGGCCGGCCGCTCGCGCCCGCCGCTCATGTCCTTGGTGAACTTGCACTCGGGATAGGCGGAGCAGGCGAGGAACTTGCCGAAGCGCCCCCACTTCTCGAGCAGCGGCTTGCCGCACTCCGGGCACTCCTGCCCCGCGTCGATGCCGACCTTGACGTTGTCCATCTTCTTGCTGGCGGCCTTGAGATCGCGGGAGAACTGCTTGTAGAAGTCGCCCACCGTCTTCACCCAGTCCGCCTCGCCGTCCTCGATCTTGTCGAGCGATTCCTCGAGCCCGGCGGTGAACTCGACGTCCATCACCTCGGGGAAGTGCGGGACGAGCATGTCGGTGACCTGGATGCCCAGATCGGTGGGGAACAGCGTCCCCCGCTCGCGCCGCACGTACTCGCGGTCCTGGATGGTGCCGAGGATCTGCGCGTAGGTCGACGGCCGCCCGATCCCGCGCTCCTCCAGCGTCTTCACCAGAGAGGCCTCGGTGTAGCGCGGGGGCGGCTGGGTGAAGTGCTGCTTGGGGTCGAGGGCGAGGAGCTTGAGCACCTCGCCGACGGTGAGCGGCGGCACCACCGCCTCCGCTTCCTCCTCGGGGGCCTCGTCGGTGGCCTCGCGAGACTCGACGTAGACCGCGGTGAAGCCGGGGAACTTCAGCGTGGAGCCCTGGGCTCGGAACAGGCAGTCCCCGGCGTCGATGTCGGCGGCCACCGTGTCGTAGACCGCGGGCCGCATCTGGCTGGCCAGGAAGCGCTCCCAGATGATCCGGTAGAGCGCGAGCTGGTCCTTGCTCAGGAAGCGGGCCACCGCCTTCGGCTCCCGCGCCACCGAGCTGGGGCGCACCGCCTCGTGGGCCTCCTGCGCGCTCTTCTTGGCCTTGTAGGTCGGCGGCGCGTCCGGCAGGTACTCCTGGCCCAGGCGCCCGGCCACCCACTGGCGCGCCTCCTCCTGCGCCTCCGCGGCCACCCGCACCGCGTCGGTCCGCATGTAGGTGATGAGGCCCACCGCGCCCTCCTCACCGAGCTCGACGCCCTCGTAGAGCTGCTGGGCCAGCATCATGGTCTTCTTGGCGCTGAAGTGGAGCTTGCGGCTCGCGTCCTGCTGGAGCGTCGAGGTGATGAAGGGCGGCGCCGGGTTCCGGCGGCGCTCGCCGCGGGTCACCGACTTCACGGTCCACGCGCGCCCGTGCAGCGCGGTCATCACCGCCATGGTCTCCGCCTCGTTCGGCAGGTCCGCCTTCTGGCCCTTCACTTCCTTGAGGGTGGCCGTGAAGTCGGGCGGATTCTTGCCCTTGAGGCGGGCGTGCAGCGACCAGTACTCCACCGGCACGAAGGCCGCGATCTCGCGCTCGCGCTCGGTGATGAGGCGCACCGCCACCGACTGCACGCGCCCGGCCGAGAGCCCCCGGCGGATCTTCTCCCACAGGAGCGGCGAGAGCTTGTAGCCGACCAGGCGGTCCAGCACCCGCCGCGCCTGCTGGGCGTTGACCTTGTTGGTGTCGATCTTGCCCGGGTGCAGGAAGGCGGCCTTGACCGCGCGCTCCGTGATCTCGTTGAACATGATCCGGTGCGTCTTGCTCTTGCTGATCCCGAGCTCCTGAGCGAGGTGCCAGCCGATGGCCTCCCCTTCCCGGTCCGGGTCGGTCGCGATGTAGAGCGCGTCCACCTTCTCGGCCGCCTTCTTGAGCTCGTCGAGGACCTTCTTCTTGGCCGGCAGCACCTTGTACTCCGGCTTGAAGCCCTTCTTCTCGTCCACTCCGAGCTTGGACTTGGGCAGGTCGCGGACGTGGCCCATCGAGGCCTTGACGACGTACTTCGAATCCAGATATTTCTGGATCGTCTTGACCTTGGTGGGTGACTCGACCACCACCAGACTTCTCTTCGCCACCAGCGCGCCTCCTATGCCCGTCCGACTCGGACGAACCGCTTGCCCTCGATCTGCCGTACCCGTCCCTCGAGCTCGAGATCGAGCAGGGCCGCCGACACCGGGCCGGCTCCGAGCCCGCTCCGCTCGATCACGTGGTCGATCTCCACCGGATCCTCGCCGAGCAGCGACAGCACCTGCCGCGTCGCCGCGCCCGGTCGTCCCGCCGCCTCCCCGGGCCCGGCGCGGTGCTCCCGCCCGGCGGCATTCTCGCCCGCGGCTCCGATTGTCCCCCCCGTGTCGAGACAGGCCTTCCAGCGCTCGGGCAGCGCGGCCACCACGTCCTCCCAGCCCAGCGCGAGCGCGGCCCCGTCCTGGATCAGGCGGTTGGCCCCGCGGCTCTCCGGCGCGGTGGCCCGGCCGGGCATGGCGAGGACCTCACGCCCCAGCTCGGCCGCGAGGCGCGCGGTGATCAGCGAGCCGCTGCGCTCCGCCGCCTCCACCACCACCACCGCGAGCGAGAGTCCCGCGATCACCGCGTTGCGAGTCGGGAAGTGATGCGGCAGCGGCGGCATCCCAAGGGCGAACTGCGAGACCAGCGCGCCCCGCTCCGCGATCTCCGTGGCGAGCCGCGCGTTCTCGGGCGGGTACACCACGTCCACGCCCGAGCCGAGCACCGCGATGGTGCGGCCGCCTACCCGCAGCGCGCCGCGGTGGGCCGCGGTGTCGATGCCGCGCGCCAGCCCGCTCACGATCGTCACGCCGCGCGCGGCCAGATCCGCGGCGAGCGTCTCCGCCACCGTGAGCCCGTAGGGCGTCGCGCGGCGCGATCCCACCACCGCGACCGCGAGCGTGTCGCCCTCGAGCAGCGCTCCCCGCACGTGGAGAGTCGCCGGCGCGGTGGGCACCGCGAGCAGGAGCGCGGGATACTCCGCGTCGCCGCGCTCGATCGCGCGCGGCGCACCGGCGCGATCGCGCCCCGTGTCGTCGTGGATACACTCGTGCGTCACGTGTGTCGTCCGCCTCACACCTTCAGATGGCAGATCAGGGCAGTGCGTTTCAGTATACCGGACGAGGCAGGTGGGTCAAAACCACGCTCACCGCGACGGGCGACCGAGAGAGGCGAGCAGCGCGCGCGCCTGCGTGGCCGCGTCGGACTTCGGATGCGACCGCACCACCTGCTCCCACGTCTCGCGCGCGCGCGGCACGTCGTGCAGCGCGCGGTAGCACATGCCCACCTTCAGGAGCGCTTCGGGCACCGACTGGCTCTGCGGGTAGAGATCCGGCACCTTCTGGAACTCGGTCAGGGCCTGGTTGAAGTCGCGCTGACGGTAGTAGGCCTCGCCGATCCAGTACTGGGCGCTCGAGGCGAGCGCGTGCTTCGGAAACTTCTCGATGAGCTCGGTGAACTCGAGCACCGCCTGCCCGTGCTCCTCGGCGCGGAAGCTCGTCATCGCGGTGGCGAAGAGCTTCTCCGGGGTCGCGTCCTTCGCGACGGGCGCCGCCGGCTTCGGCGCGGCGGGCGCGGGCGGCGGGACGCTGAGCGTGGCCACCTTCTGGTTGGTCTCGTCGAGCCCGGACCTGAGCGAGCGCAGGGACCCGTCCTGCTGCTGGAGCGCCGCCTTGAGCTGCTCCCGCTCCTGGGCTGCGGCCTTGGTCTCGCCCACCAGGAACGCAGCCTGCGCGTCGAGGGCCTTGAGCTCGCCGGACAGGCGTCCCACCTCGCGGGTCATCTGGTCCTGGCCCTTCTTCATCTCGTCGACCTGCTTGACCAGCGCGGCCATCTCGGCCTCGCGGCGCGCCTTCTCCCCGGTGCCGCAGCCCGCCATCGCCAGCGCCAGCACCGCGAGGGCGGCCACACCTCGCGTATACACGGTGAAGTCACGTCGCGGAGTCGACATGCTTTCGACCGTAGCACCTCCATTCTTGAAAAGTCAATTTTCACGAGGCTTTGACTCACATTTCGCTTTTCGCTAGCATTGCCGCGCCATGGACGACCAGCCGGTTCTCCTCTATGCCTCGGCCCTGGCGACCGGCCTCGCCTTCGGCTACGTGGTGGAGCGCGGAGGCTTCTGCCTCACCCGGGCGCTCTCGAACGCCCTGCTGATGCGCGATGGCGCCATCCTGCGGGCCTGGGTCCTGGCCCTGCTCGTGGCCATGGTGGGCGTGGAGATCCTCGAGACGCTCTCCCTCGTCGACGTTCCCCTCCGGCCGCTCCGCTGGCTGTCGAACGTCGTGGGCGGGCTCCTCTTCGGCGCGGGGATGATCGTGTCGGGCGGCGGCCCCGGCAGCGCCTGGTACCGAGTCGGGGAGGGCGCCGTCGGAGCGTGGGTGGTGCTGCTCGGATTCGCCATCGGGGGCACGACCGCCGGCCTCGGCATCCTGTCCCCGGTCCGCGAACTGCTCCAGAAGCCCATCCTCACCACCGCCGACGGTGGCGCTCCGACCCTGGCCAGCCTCACCGGGCTCTCGCCCTGGATCGTGATCGCGGCGCTCGGGCTGGCCGGCGGAGCGTGGCTGCTGCGCGGCCCTCGCGAGGCCGAGTCCGGCAGGTGGCCGTGGCCGGCGAGCGGCGCGACGGTCGGCGTGATGATCGTGGCGGGCTGGTGGGCCTCGACGTTCGGCGAGCGGCCGGGCGGCATCACGTTCGCCGCCAATACCGGCCATCTCCTCACCTACCCGCTCGTCGGCTACCCGAGCCGGGTGACCTGGAGCATGCTGACGGCGGTGGGCGTCGCGGTGGGTGCGTTCGTCGCGGCGTGGCGCGCCGGTCAGTTCGGCTGGAGGCTCCCCGCGCCGGCGAGCCTGGTGAGGATCTTCTGCGGCGGCCTCCTGATGGGCGCGGCCGCGCTCGTCGCGGAGGGATGCGACATCAACCAGGGGCTGACCAACTCGGCGACGCTCGCGCTCGGGAGCTTGCTGACGTTTGCGTCGATGTGCGCCGGCGGCTGCCTCACGATCTGGGTTCTCTTTCTCCGTAAACCCTGAGCTCGCTCGCGTTCCTCCGGTCGAGAGGGCCGGGGCGCGGGGGCGGGCGGGGGG
>JBGQHJ010000071.1:0-24624 GCA_041497895.1 Methylomirabilia bacterium | reverse complement strand
GCTTGTCGGATGCGGACATGATGTCAACGGGAACGTCGGCCGCCCTTACCCCTCTTGGACGTTCAGCATCTCCCGCGTAACCTTGCCCTCCTCCAACTTCACCACTCGGTCTCCCAGGGAATAGTAGCGATCATCGTGGCTGATCACGACGATGGTCTTCCCTCGACTCTTGAGCTCCGGGAGGAGGCGCTCATAGAATATCTGTCGATAGTGCGGATCCTGGTCCGCGGCCCATTCATCGAAGAGATAGATCGCCCGATCTTCGAGGAAGGCGGTCAGGAGAGCGAGGCGCTTTCGCTGTCCTTGAGAGAGGGCCGTCGTGGAAAACACTCCGTTCGCGACGCGGACCTTCGCCTCCAACTCCAGCGTTGCCAGGTACTGTCCGGCCCGTTCGTCCAGGTCCGGAGCGTCGAGACCGAGCAGACTATCGAACAGGTAGAAATCCGCGAACACCGCGGAAAAATGTCGGCAGTACCATTCCCGGTTCCCATCGCCGACCGTTCGACCGTCCAGGCGAATCTGTCCAGCCTCCGGTACATAGAGTCCGGTCATCACCTTCATCAAGGTCGACTTCCCGCTGCCGTTTCCGCCCACCAGGAATACGAGCTCGCCCTTCTTCAGGGTGAAATCCAGCGGCCCGAGTACGAACGCACGCCCATCGCTGTCGGCCGCGTATGCGAACTTCACGCCCTCGAGCTCGAGCCGCTCCCAATCGCATGCCTCGGCGGCTTGGTTCCCGGTCCCACTCTGGACCGTGTTCGCGCTTTCCAGGGAAAGTCCGAGAGCCTGCACCTTGGTCAGCGAGATGCGCGCCTGGGCAAATACCGACCATGCTTCCATCACGCTCCATACGGGGGTCATCACATAGAGCATTGCCACGACGTAGCCGGTCAGCGTCTGTGACCCGGCACCCTGCACTCCGGGCACCGCGAAGAGGACGGCGCCGATGAGACCGTAGAAAAGCAGCTGACTCCACGTATCCGCCACGATGTGGTGTCGAACGCCCGCCAGCGCGTCGCGTCGCAGAGTGTCCGTCGCCGGCTCGATCCGCTCCGAAAAGAACGCCTCTCGACGGGGCGCGTGCAGCTTCAGCTCCTTCGTGCCTTCGGTCAGCGCCCGGAAGTGCTGGAACAGGACGTCCCGCGTATCACGCGCCCTTTGAAGGTATCGGTACGCTCTCCCGATGAGTATCCGATAGACGACGGCTCCCAGCACGACGACCGACGTCAACACGATCAGGGTCGAGGGCGAAAGCCACCCGAGATAGATCGCGCAGCCCGCGATGACCGCAACATTTGTGGCGAGGGACGGAAGGTTCTGGGCGGCCCAGCCGAGCATCGCCACGTCGTGGGTCAACGTCGCGAGGATTCGCGGGATCCCGATGCGCTCGAGCTCCCCGAGCGGCGTCGCAAGCAGCTTGCGGCTGAGATTGCGGGCGAGTCCAGAAAGCGTTTCCTGGGTGAACTGACTGAGGAGCAGCCGAGCGGTCGCGTTGGCGAGCGTTCGGCCCACCAGGAAGCCGCAGAACCCGAAGGCGAGCCGCCTCGTCGATGGCCCAGAGCTGTGAATCGCGGTGTTGATGATCGCGACCAGCCCGGCCCCGCAGGCCCCCGCGGCCAACCCCGCAACGACCGAGAACCCGGCCGTCAGCCATGAGGATACGGGCACGAAGGAAAACATCCTCACATTTGGCTTACGCGGGCCGCCGAGCATCAAACCGAACAGGCTTCCATCCCCTCTCGCCGACGAGAATTCGTGACGCGACCGCCTTCTAGCATAGCCCGGAACCCGCGGAGATTTCGAAACGGCCGCGAACGATTCGTATCGGAGCCTCGCTGGAGCGACGCGTGTCGCTCACCCGCTGCGGGTGAAGGTAGGGCACCGCCGGGCGTCGGTCGATTTCCCTGTAAGCACAAGATGTGGGTTGACAGCGGTCGGCCCCCACGATAGGCTGCGCTCATCATTCACACCGACCCGGCAACTTCGACCATTCGCAGCGGCGTCAATCATGACCGTCCTCTGCCTCCGGAGATCAGCATGACGGCGGAAGACCTGCTCAGCGAGCTTCGATCCTCTCGCACCGACCTCGCCCGGCTCGTGGAAGCCGCGGCGCACGATCGCCACACCCGGCTCGTGGTGCCCCAGCGCAGCGTCGAGGCGTGGGAGCTCCGGGAGCCCGGGACCTGGACGAAGGTCAGTGGCTGGCTGACCGCCCGCGGAGTCGCGATCGTCCGGGTCTAGGCGCGGGGACGCGGCGAGGAACACCGCGGAGGGTAGGAAGTGGTCGGGGTGAGAGGATTTGAACCTCCGACTCCCTGCTCCCAAAGCAGGTGCGCTACCGGGCTGCGCCACACCCCGAGGCCCGTCGCGAGCAGTATACGCTTCGCCGCGCGGCCCCTTCAACCCACCCAGCGCCGCAGCAGGCCGCGGGCGAGTGCCATCGCCCGTCCGCGATGGCTGACCGCGTGCTTGGCGACCACGCTGACCTCTCCAAAGCTCGCCCCGAACGGCGGGTAGTAGAAGATCGGGTCGTAGCCGAAGCCGCCAGCGCCCCGGGGCGATTCCAGGATGATTCCCTCGACGGTGCCCTCCACGGTGGCCTCACGGCCGTCGGGGCCGGTGATCGCGATCACCGCCCGGTAGCGAGCCGTCCGCCCCGCGGTCGGCACACCCGCGAGCTCTCGCAACATCAGGGCGTTGCGCTCGGCGTCGGTCAGCCCCTCCCCGCCGTATCGCGCCGAGAGCACTCCAGGGCGCCCGTCGAAGGCGTCCACCTCGACGCCGGAGTCGTCGGCCAGCGCCAGCAGGCCGGTGGCCCGGGTCACTGCCCGCGCTTTTCCGAGGGCGTTGTCCGCGTAGGACGCCCCCCCCTCGGGGGGCAGAGCGACCCGCGGGTGGGCGGAGAGATCCTCGATCCGAAAGGGTACGCCCGCGAGGAGGGCGGCCAGCTCCCGGCCCTTGGCCCGGTTGCCCGTGGCCAGGACCAGGCGCCGGTCAGAGGCTGAACTGCCGGTCGTCACGCGCCGCGAGCGCGCGCCGCTGCAGGCCGACCAGCCGGGCGATCCCGTCACCGGCCAGCGCCAGCAGCTCGTCGAGGCGCGCCTTGGGAAACGGCGTCTGCTCGGCGGTGCCCTGCACCTCCACGAAGGCCCCGGCGCCGGTCATGACCACGTTCATGTCCACTTCGGCGGTGGAGTCCTCCACGTAGTTGAGATCGAGCACCGGCCGGTTGCCCACCATGCCCACGCTGATCGCGGCCACGTTGTCGCGGATCGGCGAGCCGGGCAGGGCGCCGGTCTTCACCAGCCGGGCGATGGCGTCGGCCACCGCCACGAACGCCCCGGTGATGGCCGCGGTGCGCGTGCCGCCGTCGGCCTGGATGACGTCGCAGTCCACCCACACCGTGCGCTCCCCGAGCTTGGCCATCTCCACGACTGACCGGAGCGAGCGCCCCACGAGACGCTGGATCTCCTGGGAGCGGCCGCTCGGCCCGCCCCGCTCGCGGTTCATGCGGGTATTGGTGGAGCGCGGGAGCATGCCGTACTCCGCGGTGACCCACCCCTTGCCCTGCCCCTTCAGGAAGGGCGGCACCTTGTCCTCGAGCGAGGCGGTGCAGATGACCTTCGTATCCCCGAACTCCACCAGGACGGAGCCCTCGGGATGCCGCAGGTAGTCGCGCGTGATCATGACCGGCCGGAGCTGGTCCGGGCGTCGGCCGTCGTGCCGGAGATGCATCGTGCTCATCGCTTGGGCAATCCCTTCGGGGCCGGGCTCTGGGTCTGGGCGGTGCGCAAGCGCTGATCGTAGCGACGCTTGTACTCGGCGAGGCCGGCGTAGATGGCACGGGCCAGGGCCTCGCGATACTCCGGGGTGGCCAGCTTCTTCTCCTCCTTGCGATTGGTCAGGAATCCGACCTCGATGAGGATGGCCGGCATCGCGGCGCCGCCCAGCACGTAGAACCCCGCCTGCTTGACGCCGCGGCTGACCAGGTTGAGCGACTTGCTCATCGAGTCCTGCACCGTCTCGGCCATGAAGCTCGACTCCTCCTGGAACTCGGACTGGGCCAGGTCCCAGAGGATGCTCTTGAGGACGTCCCCTTGCCTCCGCGAGCCCGGGCTCTCGAGCTGGACGACGTTGTTCTCGGTGGCCGCCACCTGGCGGGCCGCGTTGTCCGAGGCCTCGGAGGAGAGGAAGTAGGTCTCGACGCCCTCCGAGACCGCCTGCGGGTGCGCGTTGGCGTGGATGGAGACGAAGAGGTCGGCGCCCTGCTTGTTGGCGAAGTTGGTGCGCTCCCGCAGCGGGACGAACACGTCACTGTCCCGGCTGAGCACGACCTTGACCCCGAGCCCGCCCTCGACCATGCGCGCCACCCGCCGCGTCACGTCGAGCACCACGTCCTTCTCCATCACCCCGCTCGGGCCCATCGCGCCCGAATCGTGGCCGCCGTGGCCGGCGTCCAGCACCACGAGGCGGAGGGGCTGCATTCCGCCGCGGCCCGGCTCGCCGCCCCCGGTCGACTCCTTGGGCCGATAGACGTCGAGCACCAGGCGGTAGGGATCCTGGAGCACGGTGTGCTTGATCTCGCCCGCCTGCCCTTCCAGCAGCACGCGCAGCACCGCGGCGTCGCCCACCGGTTCGAGCCGCACCTCCTGCACGAGCCCGTCGCCGATCTCCTCCACCCGCGAGCGGCCGAGCGACAGGCCGGGCAGGCGCACCCGCACCTCCTCGTCGGTCGCAACCACCGCGTAGGCGAGGCGCCCGCCGGTCTCGATGACGATGCGCGTGAAGGTGGGATAGGAGCGGTAGCGAAGCTCCTCGAGCGGCACCGCTCCCTGCACCGCCTTCGCGACCGGCTTGCGCGCCTCGGTGACCGCGGCGATCGACACCCCGGGAGCGAGCCGGGGCAGGCCCTTGCCGAGGAAGTCCCGCGAGACGAGCCAGCTGCTTCCCACCACGCGCGCGGCGGCGTCCAGCGCGATCGCCTGGCCCTGGACGGTGGCCCGGGTCTGCCCCCGGACGAACTCCACGGTGCGCGTCTGGACGGTGAGGGTCCCGCGGTCCCCCTTGACCGACCAGGCCCCCTTCAACAGCGCGGCCAGGTGGTCGGGGGAGATGTAGGCGCTGCCGTCGTCCATCACGGTGATGGAGAGGATCCCCAGGCGCCCGGACCGATCCCTCACCTCCACCGATTCCAGGCGAGCGGCCAGCGCCACGCCGACGAGGAGCCCCATCAGCACGCTCAGCAGCACGCCCGTCGTCAGTCGTCGCGTCATGATCGTCGCACCCGGAGCATCCGTCATTCTAGCAACGGAGCGTCGGGGCCGCTAAGGAGGATTTGTGATAGGCTGCGCCGTCATGGGCCAATTCGGCATCGGCCAGTCCATCAAGCGCTTCGAGGACGTCCGCCTGCTGCGCGGCGAAGGGCGCTTCCACGCCGACGTGAACCTGCCCAACCAGGTCCACGCGGTGCTGGTCCGCTCCCCGCACGCCCACGCCCGCATCCGCTCGATCGACGCCGACGCGGCGCGGCGAGCCGCGGGCGTCCTCGCCGTCTTTACGGGGGCCGACGTGGCGCGCGACGGCCTCGGCACCATGAAGATGACCCTCAAGCGCACGCGCCCCGACGGCTCGCCCATGTTCGCGCCCCCTCACCGCGGCCTGGCGGTGGACCGCGCGCGCCACGTCGGCGATCCGGTGGCCATGGTGGTGGCCGAGACCCGCGCGCAGGCCGAGGACGCGGCCGAGCTGCTTCGCGTGGACTACGAGGCGCTCCCGTCGGTGACCGACACCGCCACCGCCTCGCAGCCGGGCACCCCGCCGGTCTGGGACGAGTGCCCGGACAACGTGTCGAACCTGCACCAGCTCGGCGACAAGGCGGCCACCGACGCCGCCTTCGCGCGGGCCGCCCACCGGGTGCGGCGCCGCTACGTCATCACGCGCGTGCACGCCCAGTACATGGAGCCGCGGGGCGCGCTCGGGGTGTACGACCCGGGCGAGGATCGCTACACGCTCCACGCCGACGTCCAGTATCCGCACCGCGTGCGCAACGCACTGGCCGGCAACATCTTCAAGATCCCCGAGCACCAGATCCGGGTGATCGCGGGCGACGTGGGCGGCGCGTTCGGCACGAAGGGCTGGCAGTACGCCGAGCATCGCCTGGTGCTCTGGGCCGCGCGCAAGATCGGCCGGCCGGTCAAGTGGCAGTGCGAGCGTCGGGAGGCGATCCCGGCCGACGAGCACGCGCGTGACAACGTGAGCGTGGCCGAGCTGGCCCTCGACGCCGACGGTCGCTTCCTCGCCCTGCGCGTGCAGACGTTCGCCAACGTGGGCGCCTACGTCTCGTCGGACCGCAACCTGCTCGCCACCTTCAGCAACATCGCGACCCTGGTCGGGGTCTATGCGTTCCCGGCCGCGCACGTCGCGGTGCACTCGGTGCTGACCAACACCAACGCGACCGCGCCCTACCGCGGGGCCGGCCGGCCGGAAGCGACCTACGTCATCGAGCGCCTCATCGACGACGCGGCCCGCGAGCTCGGGATGGATCGGCTCGCGCTGCGGCGGCTGAACCTGATCCCCGCCTCCGCGATGCCCTATCGCACCGCGCTCGGGGTCACCTACGACTGCGGCGAGTTCGAGCGCTGCATGGACGGCGCGCTCCGGCTGGCGGACGTGGCCG
This sequence comes from Methylomirabilia bacterium, assembly GCA_041497895.1. Taxonomy (GTDB): domain Bacteria; phylum Methylomirabilota; class Methylomirabilia; order Rokubacteriales; family CSP1-6; genus CAMLFJ01. The sequence continues at coordinate 17,948 of JBGQHJ010000071.1, read as the reverse complement.
GCTTCCCCGTCCGTCGCGAGGCCTCGCGGGCCCGCGGCCGCCTGCGCGGGCTCGCGGTGGTCAACGCCATCGAGCAGGCGGCGGGGCCGCAGCCCGAGTTCGCCGAGATCCGCTTCGCCCCGAGCGGCAGCGCCACCGTGTTCATGGGGACCAAGAACCAGGGCCAGGGCCACGAGACCACCTTCAAGCAGATCCTCCACGAGCGGCTCGGCCTCGACCCGTCCGACGTCCGCTACATCGACGGCGACACCGACCGGGTGGGCTTCGGCATGGGCACCATGGGCTCGCGCTCGACCGTGATCGGCGGCACCGCGCTGTGGATGGCCGCCGACAAGGTAATCGCCAAGGGCCGCAAGATCGCGGCCCGGCTCCTCGAGGCGGCCGAGGCCGACGTGAGCTTCGGGGACGGCAAGTTCTCCGTGGTCGGGACCGACCGCGCGGTGGCGCTCAAGGAGGTGGCCCGCGCCGCCTTCCAGCCCCCCCAGCTCCCGCCCGGGCTCGAGCCCGGCCTCTACGAGACCGGGACCTTCGCGCCGAAGCAGGCCACGTGGCCGAACGGCTGCCACGTCTGCGAGGTGGAGGTGGATCCGGACACCGGCGACGTCACGCTCGACCGCTACGCCATCGCCGACGACGTCGGCACCGTGATCAACCCGCTCACGCTGAAGGGCCAGATCCACGGAGGCGTGGCGCAGGGCGTGGGCCAGGCCCTCATGGAGCAGGTGGTGTACGAGGCGGGCTCCGGCCAGCTCCTGACCGCGTCGTTCATGGAATACGCGATGCCCCGGGCCGACACCTTCTGCGACCTGGCGATCGAGAGCCATCCGGTCCCCACCGCGCTCAACCCGCTCGGGGCCAAGGGAGCGGGCGAGGCCGGGACGGTCGGCGCGCTGCCCGTGGTGATCAACGCGGTGATGGACGCGCTCGCGCCGCTGGGGGTACGCCAGCTCGACATGCCCGCCAGCAGCGACCGCGTCTGGCGGGCCATCCAGGACGCGAAGGCCGGGCGGCCGCCGGCCTAGAAGCGGTAGCGCAGGCCGAACTCGACCAGGTTGGAGCCGCTGTGGGAGAACAGGCCGAAGACCCCCGAGCGATGATGCAGGCGGGCCACCACGCTCCAGGGCGACCCGGGTAGCCCGAAGGCGGCCTCCACCATGAGGTAGTGCAGGAGCGCGGACGCCTCGCTGCTGTCCGGATCCCGTCGCTCGAGCACCGGGACCTCGGTGGCCTGCGAGAGACCGCCGCCGAAGGCGAACGAGGTGTCCAGGTAGCGGTTCCACGGGAACGTGATCCAGCGCACGTTGATCGAGGCGACGAGCTCGACGTGCTCCTGCTCGCCGAAGTGCTTGAGCACCTGGCCCTCGAGCTCCCACCGCATGTGGGGCCCCCAGTCCACGAACTGGTAGGAGACGGAGAGCCCCGCAGCGTAGGAGTCCTTGAAGTCGAACGCGTCGGGGAAATCGAGCAGCTTGTTCCCGGAGTACTGGCCGCCCAGCAGGGTGGCCGCCCATTCCCGTTCGGCGGACGCCTCGGACGCGCACACCAGTACCACGAGCGCGACGACCCCGGCGAGGAGCCCGAACCGCCTCACCGGCGCCGAGCCATGCCCTGCATGAAGATGCCGGTGACCGTCTGGGCCAGCTGCTCCGCAGCCGCAGCGGAGCCCGCGTGGTTCTTCAGCTTGCCGTCGACCAGCAGCGCGGCTAGGCCGTGCACGATCGACCAGGCGGCCACCGCAAGGGTCTGCGCATCACCGCCCCGCACCTGCTTCGCCTCCTGGCACTCGGTGATCGCCTGGACCAGCAGCCCGAAGGTCCGCGTCGCCGCTTCTTCCAGGGCGGGGTGTACCGCCTTGTCCGGGACGTCGGAGCCGAACATCACCCGCAGATACGAGGGATGGGCGACCGCGAAGTGGACATAGCCGACACCCAGCGCGCGGAAGCGCTCGCCCGGCCCGGCGGCCCGCGACCAGATCTCCATCATCTGCTCCGCCAGCTCAACGAAGCCCCGCTCGGCCACCGCGGCCAGTAGCGCTTCCCGATCGGCGAAGTGCCAGTAGGGCGCAGACTCGGAGACATGCGCCCGCCGCGCCACCTCGCGCAGGCTGAAGCCCTGGGGCCCCTTGCGCGCGATCAGTGCCACCGCCGCGTCGACGAGGGTGTCGTGCAAGCTCCCGACGGCCGCGCGGGCGCGGCGACGAGGCGACGGTGGACGGCGGCGCTTGAGCTTGACAGTCATAACTTAACATCGTTAATGTGCGCGTTGACGACGGGCTCGGCGGGCACGCGCCCTGCAATCTCGCGCGGGAGGGTACCATGATCCGCCATCACGTGCTCCGGGGAACATTGCTGGTCGTCGCGCTCACCGCGCTCGTCGCGGCGGGCTGCGGACGGGTCGCGGTCTGGGCCGCGCCGGAGAAGACCGCCAGCGCCGAGCGCACCCCCGCCGCCGTGGAGGCCGACAAGATCTTCTGGGCCACGCTGCACGGCGGGGCCTACGATCGGATCCCGGAGGCGCTGACCGCGCTGAAGGCCGCCTACCTCGCCAACCCCAGCGACGCGGTCACCGCCTCGCACGTGGGGTGGATGCACATCTGGCGTCTCGGCGAGCGGGTCCGGCACGAGCCGGTCCGGCCCGAGATCACCGACGACGCGGTGCTCGCGCGCAAGTACTTCGAGGAGGCGGTGCGGCTCGATCCGAAGGAGGCGCGCTACCTGGGCTTCTACGCGAGCCTGCTGATGGCCGAGGGCACCATCCACAAGGACGAGAAGATGGTGCGCCGCGGCTACTACACGATGAAGGACGCGGTGACCGCCTGGCCCGAGTTCAACCTGTTCACCGCCGGCTACACCGCCTCCACCCAGGCGGTCGAGTCCGAGCGCTACCGCGAGGCGCTCGAACAGCAGTGGCGGAACCTCGACGTCTGCGTCGGGGAGACGGTCGATCGCGCCAACCCGGACTACGCGCGCTACATGCGGCTCGAGACGCGGGAGGGGCCGAGGCGGGTGTGCTGGAACTCGTGGATCGCCCCGCACAACTTCGAGGGCTTCTTCCTCAACTTCGGCGACATGCTGGTCAAAGCGGGCCGGCCCGAGACCGCGGTGGTGATGTATCGCAATGCCCGGCTCGCGCGCGAGGTCGGGACGTGGCCCTACCGCGCGGTGCTGGAGGCGCGGATCGCGAGCGCAGCCGCCAACGTCGAGGCCTTCCGCCGCGCCGAGCCGGCGTCCGGTGCGCCGACGCTCATGGTCCGTTCGGCGTTCGCCTGCATGGCCTGTCACCAGGAGTGAACACAGCACCGCCCGCCGGTCGGGATCGCGACCGGCGGGCGGCGTCACATGGTGGAGGCGGTGGGCATCGAACCCACGTCCGGAAACCCTCGGCAACAGGCATCTACATCATTAGCCGGTTATCTCGTGCGTCTCGCCTCTCGGCCCCCCAACCGGCCGGGTCACCGATCAGCCAGCTCCTGTAGTTCTCGCCCCTCACCCCGGAGCGGGGATCGGAGCCAGTCACCGGTATATGACGTTCTGACCCGGACCCCGTTGACCCGATCCGGAGAACGCTAGCGGGTGTTAGGCCGCCAGAGCTAGCTGAGTGTCGGCAGCTATAACCGTGCCCCCAGTTTTACGAGGAGAGAGCACCTCGTGATGCCACCTGTGCGTCACTGATCCCCGTCGAAACCAGTCGCCCCCTTCTACGCCCGTTGCCGGGCGCGTGTTTCCTTTTCCATCTCCCGCCGGCTCTCGCGCTCCCGGAGGGTCGCGCGCTTGTCGTGGAGCTTCTTGCCGCGGGCCAGGCCGAGCTCGACCTTCACTCGCCCTTCCTTGAAGTATAGACGAAGGGGGATCAGGGTCAACCCACGCTCGGCGATCTTGCCCAGCAGCCGCGAGATCTCCCGCTTGTGGAGCAGCAGCTTGCGCCGTCGCTCCGGATCGTGATTGGCGTCCGTACCGTGGTGGTAGGGGCTGATGTAGCAGCCGATCAGCCAGGCCTCGTTGTTGTCGATGGTCGCGTAGCAGTCCTTGAAGTTGACCTGGGCTTCCCGGAGCGACTTCACCTCGGTCCCCTTCAGCACGAGCCCCGCCTCGTAGGTCTCGAGGATGGAATAGTCGTGGAAGGCCTTCCGGTTGGTGGAGATTACCTTCTCGTCGGCCATGGCCCGCTCAGCGCCCCCGGCCCGCTCGGCCCCTTGACTTCATGGTCGCGGTCCGTAAGATGAAGTCCTTGCCCGGGCCGAAGTGGCGGAATTGGCAGACGCGCATGATTCAGGGTCATGTGCCCGCAAGGGTGTGGGGGTTCGAGTCCCCCCTTCGGCACCAGTAGAATCCTCCCGGTAAGCATCCACGATCCGAGTGTACCCGAGCCCGTCCGCGGCGGGGCCGCGAGTCCAAGGCTACGCGAGCTCGGCGAGGGTGACGCGACGGCCGAGCGTGGACGAGCGCTGCGCCGCCTCGACCGTGCGCATCGCGGCCAGCCCCGCCTGGACGTCCACCGCGGGACGGTCGCGACGGGCCGCCGCGTCGAGGAACAGCTCGAGCTCGCGCCGCAGCGGCTCGGGGCCCGAGGCCTTGAAGCACTCGACCGCGCCTTCGGGCGCCTGCCAGCCCGTCGCGGTCTCCACGTGACGGTTGGCGAGCACGCGCACTTCCGAGGTCCCGAAGTCGGCGTCGAGCGTGGCGTGCTCGCCGACGATCACACAATCGCGGTAGGTGCCGGGCGCGAAGTAGCCCGCCTCGACGAAGGCGGGGACGTCCCCGTACTCCACCGTGGTGAACGAGCAATCGTCCAGGCCGCGGCCCAGGTAGTCGCGCAGCGTCGCGGTGACCGCGGTCGCCTCGCGCTCGAGCAGATACGCGAAGAGATCGAAGTAGTGGATGGCGTCGGTCTGGGTCACGCCCACGTCGGCGCGCGGGCGCTTGAAGCCGGCGAAGCGCCCGGTGCAGTAGCGCACGCAGCCGAGCGCACCCGCGGTGAGACGGTCGCGCAGCGCGGTGGTCACCGGGTGGAACCGGAAGATGTGGCCCACCTGGAGCACGCGCCCGGTCTCCGCGACGACGCCGGCGAGACGCCGTCCCTCGTCCACCGTGAGGGTCAGCGGCTTCTCGATGAAGCAGTCGCGGCCCGCGCGCAGGCACTCCCGGGCCAGGTCCAGATGGTTGTCGGCGGGCGTGACGATATCGACCGCGTCCACGTGGGGCAGCGCGAGCCGGAAGTCTTCCACCGCGCGCGTGGCGACTACGCCGGCCCTGACCGCGAACGCGCGGCGCTCGGCCGAGACGTCGGCGACCCACAGCTCCACCCCGAGCTCTCCGAGCACGCGCAGGTGCTTTTCGCCCCAGCGACCCAACCCGATCAGCAGCACCCTCACCGCGGGTCCCCGCCCTCGCCGCCCACGTCCTCGGCGATCTCGTAGCGCAGCAGCCGGTCCTTCATCCAGCGGACCACCAGCAGGTCCACGAAGGCGCGCACCGCCCGGTTGCCGATGCCGTACTTGGACACGCCGAATCGGCGCGGCCGGTGGTTGACCGGCACCTCCAGGACCCGGAAGCCCCGCATCTTGAGCAGCGTCGGGATGAACCGGTGGAAGCCCTTGTAGAGGGCCAGGTCGCGCAGACACTCGCGCCGGAACGCGCGGAACGTGCACCCGCTGTCCTGGATCGTCTCCGCGCTCAGGCGATTGCGCACCCGGTTGGCGATCCGGGAGGAGAGACGCCGCACCCAGGAGTCGCCCGCGGCCCGGTTGACGCGCCACCCGGTCACCGCGTCCCACTGGTCCAGGTGCGCGAGCATGCCCGGGATGTCGCGGGGATCGTTCTGGAGGTCCGCGTCCATCACCACCACGTACCGGCCGCGTACCGACTTGATACCCGCGTCGGTGGCGGCGGTCTCCCCCGCGTTGGCCTTCAGCCGCACCAGCCGCACGCGCGGGTCCTGCTCGCGGAAGCCGCGGACGATCTCCGCGCTCCGGTCGCGGCTGCCGTCGTCCACGAAGATGACCTCGTAGCGCAGCCCGGCCGGCTCGAGCACCTGGCGGATCTCCGACCACAGCAGCGGGAGGTTCTCCTCCTCGTTGTATACCGGTACGACGATGGAGAGATCGAGGGCGCCGACCGCGGTCGGCGGGTCGGAGGACGTCACGCGCTGGGCGGAGGCACGCGCGGTGCGGTGCCCTGCCATTCCGGTGCGAGCGTGTGCGGCAGGCCGAGCCGGTCGAGCACCCGGGCCAGCGTGTGGGTCACCAGGTCGTCGATCTGCTTGGGGCGGTTGTAGAACGCCGGCATCGGCGGCAGGATCACCGCCCCCATCTCGGCGAGGGCGGTCAGCACGCGGAGATGGCCCAGATGGAGCGGCGTCTCGCGCACGACCAGCACCAGAGGCCGACCTTCCTTGAGGGTCACGTCGGCCGCGCGGGCGATCAGGGTGTCGGCGGCGCAGTGCGCGACCGCGGCGGCCGACTTGATGCTGCACGGCACGATCACCATGCCGTCGGTCTTGAACGAGCCCGACGCCACTGCTGCTCCGATGTCACGGTTTCGGTAGCGACGCGGAGCCAGCGCCTCCACCGCCTCCACCGAGTAGTCGGTCTCCTCGACGATGGTGCGCCGGCCCGCGTCGGAGACGATCAGGTGCGCCTCGACGTCGGGGATGCCGCGCAGGAGCTCGAGGAAGCGGATGCCGTAGATCGCGCCGGAGGCGCCGCTGATCCCCACGACCAGACGCTTCACAGCCGGAACCTCCGCCGGTAGACCTCGTCACGCGTCTTCTGGTAGAGGAGCTCCCACTCCGCGCTGCCCTCGGGCGCCGGACGCGAATACGTGCTGAGCGCGCGGCGGACCTCCTGGTCGATCGACTCCTCGAGCTTGGACTCGTCCTCCAGCACGCGGAAGACCTCGGTGCGGAGCTGGCCTTGCGCCTTGTCGTCGGCGGCCCTGATCATCACGCTCTCGGTGGCGGTCAGGTCGGCCACGATTCGGTCGGCCAGCGCGAACATGCGCTCGCGGCTCATGCGGGTCACAGGGTGAACCCCCGCTCCTTCGCGAGCTTGGCCTTCACCAGCGTGAAGAGCCGCTTGTAGTCGGAGGCCGAGTCGCGGATCAGCTTGGCGTTGTCCATCAGGAGGGTACGGGCGTCGGCGTCGATCTTCTCCTCGGCCTGGAAGTTCTCGAGCAGGATGCGACGCACGACCTCGCGGGCCCGCGTCTCGTCCCGGACGTCGGCGAGCTTGCGCCCGACCAGCCGCTTGACCACGGCCTCGGCCATCCGGCCCGCCACCTCGTCCCGTCGTGCCATGCCCGAAGTGACAGGTTACACGGGCGTGAACCGGAGTGTCAAGCACAACTATACGGAAAATAGGTCAAAAGTGGCCATCCTCCTCGGGCAGAAGCAGGCGGAATCGGGAGCCTTTCCCGGGGAGACTGTCCACCTCGACTCGTCCGCCGTGGGCCTCGGCGAGGGCCTTCACCAGGCTCAGGCCGAGCCCGAGGCCCCGGGCCGCGGTGGTATCGGGATGGGCAACCCGCACGTACTTGTCGAAGATCCGGGGCAGCTGCTCGGCCGGGATCCCGACTCCGTCATCCTCGACCGCCACCTCCACCATGCCCGGCCGGTCCGGCGCCGGGCTCGCGGATACGATCACGCGACCGCCGCGCGGAGAGTACTTCACCGCGTTGGAGAGCAGGTTCTTCATCATCCGATCGAGCGCGTCCGGGTCCGCACGCAGCGCGAGGCCGGGCGCGGTCCGTGTCCACTCGAACCGATGCTGGCGGTGCTCCGTCGCGAAGAGCTCGACATTGCGCTCGAGCAGCGCGTCGAGGTCGACCGGCTCAGGATGCAGGTCGAGCGGACGGCCCGCCTCGATGCGCGAGAGATCGAGCAGCTCGCCGACGATGCGCCCGAGGGTGCACGCCTCGGTGTGCAGGTAGACGAGGCAGCGGTGGGCCTTCTCGGGCGGGAGTGTCGACCGGAGCAGAAGCTCGCTGAACCCCTGGAGCGCGGTCAGCGGCGTCCGCAGCTCGTGCGAGACCACCGAGAGGAACTCGGTCTTGGCCTGGTCCAGCTCGCGCAGCCGTGCGGTCGCGGCCTCGACCTTCTCCGCCAGCTCTTCGGCAAATCGCTCCTGGCGCAGGGTGAGCCGCGCGTTCTCCACCGCCAATCCGACGTGCACCGCCAGCTCCTCGGCGGCCGCGCGGGTATTGCGCGACAGCTCGCCGGCCCATTCCACCGCCATGACCCCGATCACCCCCACCCCGGAGACGAGCGGCAGGGCGAGCGCTCGGCGTGGCGTCGACTCGGGCGGGCCGTCGCTCCTGACGCGGGGATCTGCTCGCAGGTCGCGGCTCGTCACCGGCGCGCCCGTCGCGAGGGTGAAGGCCCCCGCGGAGCCCGGTTCGACGAGCGTGCCCACGGGCACCGAGGCCAGGAGTGCCGTCCGCACGTCGCGCCCGACCAGCAGCGCGACGCACCGCGCCCCGAGCGTGAGCCGCAGCTCCTGGGCGACGCCAGCCAGCGCGGCCTGGAGCGGGCCCGGCGCCGCCAGCCGCCGCTGGATGGCCAGGACGGCGCTCAGACGGGCTGCGCGGGCCCGCGCGCCGTCGGCGAGATATCCGACGAGCAGACCGGTCAGCACCGGCAGGCCGAGGGAGAGGAAGCCATCGAGCGTCTGCGAGGTGAGCCCATCGCGCTCGACCGCCGGCAGCACGATCGGCGCATGGACGAGACCGGCCAGCGCGCCGACCAGGCCCCCCGCGACGACCCCCCGCCGGAGCGCCACCCAGACCGTGGGCACGAGATAGAGATGCCGTAGGACCGAGTCCGCGCCTTCGCCTGTGAGGGCCATGATCCCGGCCAGGGCAGCCACCAGCGCGAGAGACGGCGCGATCATGGCGCGAGGGTCCGGTAAGCGGCGAAGAAGGCCACCCCGGCCAGGTAGCCCGGCAGCAGGCTTCCGCTCCATGCCCGGAGCGCGCACGCGACCATTCCGAGGAGGCCGAGGTAGAAGATCGCGCCGACTCGAGCCTCCGCCGCGTGGGGGAGCGCCGGGTCGAGCAGGTACCGCAGCACCGCGAGCGCGGTGCTGACGAGGGCCGCGGGCCAGAACGTGAACCGGCGCCAGCCCCACGAGAAGACCGCGCCGCGAAACAGCCACTCGGCCGAGAGGACATTCGCGCCCACGTCATAGCCGAGCGCGCTCGCGTAGGCGGCCAGGCTGCCGATGTGCACGCGATGACCGAACGTGAGCGACGCCGTGATCAGCACGTGCGCCCCGAGGAACGCTCCGGCGGCCAGCCCGGCGACCGCGCGTATCGGGCGGCAGCCCCCGATGCCGAGCGCGCGCAGGGCCGGCACCCGATGGGCCTCGATCAGAAGGAGCAGCGGAATCAGTCCGAACGCGACCGCGCCCCAGGGCGTGAGGCGGGCGGCCACCGTGACGAGCGTCGTGGCCACCCCCAGTCTCACGACGGGCCCGGGCCCACCCGGCGCGCCACCCGTGGCCAGCACCCAGCCGAGACCGATCAGCCCCGCGTGCACCGCGCCCATCGCCAGCGCGCGGCCGAGCCCGGCCGGCACGACCCCGAGCGCCTCCGCCCCCGTTCCCGCCGCCACGACCAGCGTCGCCGCGGCGCCGGTCCGCGCGAAGGCTCGGATCGGGAGCCGCGGCGATACCGCCGCCGGGTCAAATGGCGCGCTCAGCAGCAGCATCGGCTGTTAGCTGGATGCACAGCGTGGTCAGGTGCGCGTCGAGCGTGCGTCCGGCTTCCGCCTCGAGCCGCCACACCGTCTCCTCCCGCGAGAGCCGCGGCCGGTACGGGCGGTCCGACGTGAGCGCGTCGTAGACGTCGGCGACCGCGACGATGCGCGAGCCCAGCGGGATCAGCTCTCCGCGGAGCCCGTCCGGATAGCCGCTGCCGTCGTGGCGCTCGTGATGGTGCCGCACGATGATCGCGCCATCGGCGAAGAACTCGAGGGGGGCCACGATCTGCGCGCCGACGATCGGGTGCCGCCGCATCACCGCCCACTCCTCGGCGTCGAGCGGACCGGGCTTGCGCAGCACCTGCTCGGGGATGCCGATCTTGCCGAGATCGTGGAGCAGCCCGGCCTGCGCGATGGTGTCGGCCCCCGAGGGCGAGACGCCGGCCGCGAGCGCGACCCGGCGAGCCAGCGTCGCCACCCGCTCGGAATGGCCCCGCGTGTAAGGGTCCTTGGCCTCGAGCGCGTTGGCCAGGCCGAGCAGGCTCTGGAAGATGGCGTGCTGGAGCCGGCGGTACGTCTTGCGCAGGTCGACCGCGTACTGGCGCGATTGCGCGTAAGCGTGTCGCAGGCGCTCCTGGGCCCGCTCGAGCTCCCGCTCCCGCGCGCGCGCGGTCTCGTACAGCGACTTGAGATCCCGCGCGTAGGACAGCGCCTGCGAGAGACCTACACTGCCGGCCATATCGACACCTCCGGCATGAGGGATCGGATGAGCGTCAACAGGGCCAGCGGCGAGAACGGCTTGGTCAGGTAGTGGTCGGCCCCCGCGGCGAGGCCACGGCGTCGGTCCTCGGCCTGCGCCGCTGCGGTGAGGAGGACGACCCGGGTATGCGCGCACTCCGGGAGCTCGCGCAGGCGCCGGCACACGTCGAGGCCGCTGAGCCGTGGCATCTTGACGTCGAGCAGGGCCACGTCCGGCCCCAGCCGCCGGGCGAGCTCGAGCGCGGCGGCGCCGTCGGAGGCCTCGACGATCCGCACTTGCGGGTCTTCGAGGGTGAAGCGGACGAGATCGAGAATCGCGGGCTCATCGTCGGCGATCAGGAGGGTCATCATGCCCCTCACTGATTGCGAGGGACATGCCACCGACGAAGGTGCGGCGAATCAACTGCTTGGAATCAACTCGCCCCGGGAGTGCCCGACGGGCTGGGCAGGGCGCGGCTCCCGCCGCATGGCGGGAGAGGCAGGCGCTCTAGCCGCCCCCGATGGCGACGACGAGCAGGCGGGTGAGGGCCCGCTGGTAGGCGCCGAGCGCGTCGTCGTAGTCGATCTCGCCCTCGCCGTCCGGATCGCGCCCGGTCATGCGCTGCTCGGCGCGCTGCCGCGCCCGTTCCGCCCGCACCCGGTCGATCTCGTCCGGTCGCTCCGCGGTCTCGGCCAGGATGATCACGCGCTCGGGCGTGACCTCGGCGAAGCCGCCGTGCACGGCGAGATGCACCTCGTCGCGCCCGCGCCGGTACACCACCTCGCCGCTGCCCAGCGTGGCCAGCAACGCGGCGTGGCCGGGCAGGACCCCGAAGTAGCCTTCGGAGCCGGGGGCCACCACCTCGTCGACCTCCTCGGAGACGAGCTGGCGCGTGGGCGTGGCGAGCTCCAGCAGCACTACTTCGCCTCGCGCATCTTGGCCGCCTTCTCCTGTGCCTCCTCGATGCCGCCCACCATGTAGAAGGCCTGCTCGGGCAGCTCGTCGTGCTTGCCCTCCACGATCTCCTTGAAGCCCTTGATCGTGTCGGCGAGCTTGACGTAGCGGCCGGGCTGGCCGGTGAACACCTCGGCCACGAAGAAGGGCTGCGAGAGGAAGCGCTGCAGCTTGCGGGCGCGGGCCACGATCAGCTTGTCCTCGTCGGAGAGCTCCTCCATGCCGAGGATGGCGATGATGTCCTGCAGGTCCTTGTAGCGCTGCAGGATCGATTGGACCGCGCGCGCGGTTCCGTAGTGCTCCTGGCCCAGGATGATCGGGTCGAGGATGCGCGACGTCGAAGCCAATGGATCGACCGCTGGATAAATGCCGAGCTCGGTGAGCTGGCGCGAGAGCACGGTGGTCGCGTCGAGGTGGGCGAACGCGGTGGCCGGCGCGGGGTCGGTGATGTCATCGGCGGGCACGTAGATCGCCTGCACCGACGTGATCGAGCCCTTCTTGGTCGACGTGATCCGCTCCTGCAGCGCGCCCATCTCCGTGCCGAGCGTCGGCTGGTAGCCGACCGCGGAGGGCATGCGCCCGAGCAGCGCGGACACTTCCGAGCCCGCCTGGGTGAACCGGAAGATGTTGTCGATGAACAGCAGCACGTCCTGGCCTTCCTCGTCGCGGAAGTACTCGGCCGCGGTCACCCCGGTCAGCGCCACCCGCAGGCGCGAGCCCGGCGGCTCGGTCATCTGCCCGAAGATCAGCGCGGTCTTCTGGATGACGCCCGACTCCTTCATCTCGTGGTAGAGGTCGTTGCCCTCGCGGGTCCGCTCCCCCACCCCGGCGAACACCGAGATGCCGCCGTGCTGCTTGGCGATGTTGTTGATCAGCTCCTGGATGAGCACGGTCTTGCCCACGCCGGCGCCGCCGAAGAGGCCGGTCTTGCCGCCGCGGGTGTAGGGCTCGAGCAGGTCCACGACCTTGATGCCGGTCTCGAACATCTCGACCTTGGTGGATTGCTGGTCGAACGCGGGCGCGGGCCGATGGATCGGGTAGGTCTTCGTGCTCTTGACCGGGCCCATCTTGTCCACCGGCTCGCCGGTGATGTTGATGATGCGGCCGAGTGTCCCGTTACCTACCGGGATCGAGATCGGCTGGCCGGTGTCATTGACCGGCATCCCCCGCGTGAGGCCGTCGGTCGCGGCCATGGCGACCGTGCGCACCTGGCTCTCGCCGAGATGCTGCGCCACCTCGAGCACGAGCTTCGCGGAGTACGCGAAGACGTCGGTACTGCCCGCGCCGGGCACCTCGAGCGCGCTGTAGATGGGGGGCAGCTTGCCGGGCTCGAACTCCACGTCCACCACCGGCCCGATGACCTGAACGATCTTGCCCTGATTCATATCGATCCCTCCGAGGCCTAGGCCTCGACCGACTGTCTGAGCGCTTCGGCGCCGCCGACGATGTCCAGGAGCTCCTTGGTGATGCGCTCCTGGCGGGCCTTGTTGTACTGGATCGTGAGCACGCCGATCATCTCCTTGGCGTTCTTGGTGGCCGCCTCCATCGCGGTCATGCGCGCGCCGTACTCCCCCGCCACCGACTCCATCAGGGCCCGGTACACCTGGGTGGTCACGTGGCGGGGCAGCAGCGCGGCGAGGATGGCCTCGGGGCTCGGCTCGTAGATGTAGTCGCCGGCCGCCTCCCCTTCTCCGCCCGCCGCCTGGGTCGGCTCGATGGGCAGGAGCTGCTCCCGCTTCACCCGCTGGACCGCCACCGAGCGGAACTCGTTGTACATGAGATGGACCTCGTCCACCTCGCCGGCCAGGTACTCCCGCATCAGGCCGTCCGCCAGCTCCTGGGCGTGGGAATAGGCCAGCCGGTCGAAGAAGCCGAGCATCTCCGACTTGATCTCGTACCGGCGCCGGCGGTAGAAGTCGCGCGCCTTCTTGCCCACCACCACCAGGGTCACGCTGGTCTCCCCCTGCTCGCGCAGGAACGCGAGCGAGGCCCGCAGGATGTTCGAGTTGAACGCCCCGCAAAGCCCCTTGTCGGCGGTGATGATCACGAGCCGCTTGCGCGTCGCCTCACGGCGCACCAGCAGCGGGTGCGCCTCGCCCTCCGCGCGCCGGACCAGGCTCGAGAGCAGCTCGGCCATCTTCACCGCGTACGGCCGCGCCGAGAGAATGCGGTCCTGGGCCCGCCGCAGCTTGGCCGCGGCCACCAGCTTCATGGCGCGGGTGATTTTCTGGGTGGACTCGACCGAGCGGATCCGTCGCTTGATGTCGCGGAGCGTGGCCATGGCGATCCGTGCCTAGGCGGCCTTGATGCCCCGCGACGCGATGAACTCGGCCTTCGCCGCGTCGATCGCGGCGCCCAGCGCCGAGCGGAGGTCGTCGGTCAGCTCCTTCTTGTTGGCGATGTCGCCCAGCACCTGGGCGTGCTTGCGATCGAGGAAGCCGAAGAGGAACTCCTCGAACGCGCGGATCTGGTCGACCGGCATGTCGTCGAGATGGCCCTGGGTGCCCGCGAAGATGATCGCGATCTGCCGCTCGACCACCAGCGGCTGGTACTGGCCCTGCTTGAGCAGCTCGACCATGCGCTGGCCGCGCGCGAGCTGCAGCTGGGTCGCCTTGTCGAGGTCGGAGCCGAACTGGGCAAAGGCGGCCAGCTCGCGGTACTGGGCGAGGTCGAGTCGCAACTTGCCCGCGATCTGGCGCATGGCCTTGATCTGGGCCGAGCCGCCCACCCGCGACACCGAGATGCCCACGTTGACCGCGGGCCGGATGCCGCCGTAGAAGAGGTCGGACTCGAGGAAGATCTGGCCGTCGGTGATCGAGATCACGTTGGTCGGGATGTAGGCCGACACGTCGCCGAGCTGCGTCTCGATGATCGGCAGCGCGGTGAGCGACCCGCCCTTCAGCTCGTCGTTCAGCTTCGCCGCGCGCTCCAGCAGCCGCGAGTGGAGATAGAACACGTCGCCCGGATACGCCTCGCGGCCCGGCGGCCGCCGCAGCAAGAGTGAGAGCTGGCGGTAGGCGGTCGCGTGCTTGGAGAGGTCGTCGTAGATGCAGAGCGCGTGGCGGCCGGAGTCGCGGAAGTACTCGCCCATCGCGCAGCCCGCGTAGGGCGCGATGTACTGGAGCGGCGCCGACTCGGACGCGGAGGCCACCACCACCGTGGTGTAGGCCATCGCCCCGGTGTCCTCGAGGACCTTCACGACCTGGGCGACGGTGGAGCGCTTCTGGCCGATGGCCACGTAGAAGCAGAAGACCCCCTGCCCCTTCTGGTTGATGATCGTGTCCACCGCGATGGCGGTCTTGCCGGTGCCGCGGTCGCCGATGATCAGCTCGCGCTGGCCGCGGCCGATCGGGATCATGGCGTCGATCGACTTGATCCCGGTCTGGAGCGGCTCCTTCACCGAGCGCCGGTCGACCACCCCGGGGGCGTAACGCTCGATCGCCCGGAACTCCTTGGAGTCGATCGGGCCCTTGCCGTCCACCGGCTGGCCGAGCGCGTTGACCACCCGGCCCACCAGGGCTTCGCCCACCGGAACCTGGGCGATGCGCTTGGTGCGCGCCACCGGATCGCCCTCCTTGATCTTGGTGTCGTCGCCGAGGAGCACCGCGCCCACGTTGTCGGCTTCCAGGTTCAGCACGAGGCCGAACACGCCGCCCGGGAACTCCAGGAGCTCGCCGGCCAGCGCCTTCTCGAGGCCATAGATGCGGGCGATACCGTCGCCGACCTCGATCACGCGCCCCGCCTCCTTGAGGTCGATCTCGGCCTCGTAGCCCTGGAGCTGGCGCTTGATGATGTCGCTGATCTCTTCCGCCTTGATCATGTGCTATCCCCTTGCGAGCCGCTCGCGCATCCGCGCGAGCTGGCCGTCGAGACTGCCGTCGAGAATGAGGCTGCCGACCTGGGCGACGAAGCCGCCGAGGAGCGTGGCGTCGACCTGCTCCTCCACGATGATGCGCTTGCCGAGCGCGCGCTCGAGCCGACCGGCGAGCTGCTGCTTCTCCGCGTCGGTGAAGGCCACCGCGGTCCGCACTTGCGCGCGGGCCCGGCCGAGCCCGGCGTCGACCAGCAGCCGGTACGTCGCGATGATCTCGGGTAGATGGTCGGCGCGGCCGCGCTCGGCCACGAGTCCGACGAAGTCCTGCACGAGCTTGCGAGCTCCCGTCTTCTGGGCGATCGCGGTGGCCACGCCGCGCCGATCGACCGGCTTGATCCAGGGCCGGGTCAACACGTCGTGCGCCCCCGCGTCATCGGCGTAGACCGCCGCGGCCTGCTCGAGCTCCCGGCCCACCGCCTCCGCGTCTCCGCTCGCGTGGGCCAGCTCGTAGAGCGCCTTCGCGTAGCGCCGGGCGGTGCCTTCGTGCGCTCGCACGGGCTAGCTGACCCGGTCGACGCGGCCGATTGCGTCCTCGATGATGCGGCGATGGTCCTCGTCGCGGAGACTCTTGCGAATCAGGCGCTCCGCCACCGTGGTCGCGAGGTCGGCCACCTCTTGCCGCAGATCCTGGCGTGCCCGGCGAACGTCCTGCGCGAGCTCGTTGCGCGCGGTCTCCACCAGTCGCGCGGCTTCCGCGCGGGCCGCCTCCACCAGCCGCCGCTGCTCCTCCGCCGCCTCCTTCAGCGCGCTGGCGCGGATCGCCTGCGCCTCCGCGTACGAGGCCTGCAGCTTGGCCGCATGCTCGGCGCGCTCGCGCTCGGCCTCGGCCCGGGCCGCCTTGGCCTCCTCGAGCGAGCTGCGGATGGCCTCGGTTCGCTCTTGCATCTTGGCCATGAGCGGCTTGTAGAGCAGCTTGATCAGGATGAAGAGCAGCAAGCCGAAGTTGATCGCCTGGATCAGGATCGACTTGTCCAGGCTGATCAGACCGCCTCCCCCCTCGTTGGCCAGGGCGGCCGACGGAGCCGCCCCGAGCAGAAGCACAGCGATGGCGAGTACGCGAATCATGGTGAGTTCTCCGGCCGAGCGCTATTGTGAAAGAAGGAACAAAGGGTATCCGAGTATCCCCGCGAGGGCCCGGGCTGTCAAGGGGCTTCGGGCCGCCCGATGACCCCCCCACCGACCACCAGATCACCCTGGTAGAAGACCACCGACTGGCCGGGGGCGGGCGCGCGCTGAGCCCGCTCGAAGCGGACCTGGACGGCCCCCTCCCCGTCGGGCTCGATGGTGGCCGGGGCGGCCTCGTGGCTGTGGCGGATCTTCACCGCCACAGCCAGTGGGCCTGTCAGGGCGGGAATCGCGATGAAATTCACCTGCTCCGCCCGCAACCGGTCGACCTCGACCGCCCCGGCCTCCCCCACCACCAGGGTGTTCCGGTCTGGATCGAGCGCGGTGACGTATAGGGGGCGTCGCGAGGACAGGCCGAGGCCCCGGCGCTGGCCCACCGTATAGTTGGCCAGCCCCTCGTGCTGCCCCAGCACGGTGCCCGACCCATCGATGATGGGCCCCGGCCCGAAGGCCTCGGGCATACGTCGACGCAGGAAGCCCCGGTAGTCATCGTCTGGAATGAAGCAGATCTCCTGACTCTCGGGCTTGTCGGCGGTCTCGAGGCCAAGATGCCGGGCCTTCTCGCGCACCGCCTCCTTGGTGAGATCGCCCACCGGGAAGCGCGCCGCCTCGAGCTGCGCCTGGTCGAGCGGCCAGAGAAAATCCGACTGATCCTTGCGGGCGTCGCGCCCGCGCCAGAGCAGGAAGCGCCCGGTAGCCGGCTCCCGCGTGATGCGCGCGTAGTGGCCGGTGGCCACCGCGACCGCGTCCCACGCGCGGGCGCGCTGCAGCAGCGAGCCGAACTTCACGTCGCGATTGCACGCCACGCAGGGCACCGGGGTGCGCGCCTCCGCGTACGCGCGGGCGAAGGGCTCGATCACGGCCCGCTCGAACTCGCGCTCCGTGTTCAGCAGGTAGTAGGGAATGCCGAGCCGCCGCGCGACCGCCCGGGCGTCGGCCACGGTCTCGGGCGAGCAACAGCTGCCGAACTTCCGGGTGGACTCTTCCGGCTCGCGCCACGGCCACACCCGGAGCGTGATCCCGATGACCTCGACGCCTTGCTCGACGAGAAGGGCGGCGGCGACCGACGAGTCGACGCCGCCGCTCATGCCGACGACGATACGCTCCTGCATGCGCTCGATTCTAGCGCGGTGGCGCCGTGATCAGCTCGGCCAGGCGATCGAGCTCCTCGCGGGAGGAGTAGGCGATCTCGATGCGGCCCGCGCGCTCGCTGCCGACGAGGCGCACGCGCGTGGCCAGCGCCACGCGGAGCGCGTCCTCGACCGCGGCCAGCTCCGCCGAGCGCCGCAGCTGCCGGCGCGCCGGCCGCGCGCGCTTGGCCTGGACGCCCTCCTCCGTCGTGCGCACCGACCACGAGTGCGCCAGGATCTGCTCTCGAAGGCGCAGCTGCTCGGCAGGGGAGTCGAGCGAAAGCAGCGCGCGTGCGTGGCCCATCGTGAGCCGCCCCGCGCGCAGGTCGGCCTGGATCAATTCCGGGAGCTTCAGCAGGCGAAGACAGTTGGCAACGCTGCTCCGATCCCGAGCGACTCGTTGCGCCAGCTCCTCCTGCGTCCAGCCGAACTC
>JBGQHJ010000070.1:0-24628 GCA_041497895.1 Methylomirabilia bacterium | reverse complement strand
GCCAGCTAGTGGGCTCATGGGCCAATCTCCTCTCCGCTCCGCGCACGCTCGCTTACTTCTTCAGGCTCTTCATCTGCGGGGGCCCGGAAATGGCCCCCGCACTCCCCCAGGCCGCGGACGCTCGTTCTCCCCAGGCCGCGGACACTCGTTCTCCCCAGGCCGCGGACACTCGTTCTTCCCAGGCCGCGGACACTCGTTCTCCCCAGGCCGCGGACACTCGTTCTCGCCCGTCGGCGGACATCCGTCGCGAGCCTGCTCGCGGCGAGATCCGGGCCCACGCTCACGGGGCCCAGGCCACGGCGTCGATCTCGACGTTCACGCCCTTCCGGGGCGGGGCGGCCTCGACGGTGGTGCGGGCCGGCTGCACGCCCTGGAAGTACTCCTTGAACACCCGATTGAAGACGCCGAAGTCGTCCATGTTCCGCAGGTAGACGCCGACGCGCACCACGTTGGCGATGGAGGTGCCGCCCGCCTCGAGGACCGCCTTCACGTTGTCGAGAGTGACACGCGTCTGCTCGGCGATGTCCTGCGACACGATGGTCTTCGTCACCGGGTCGAGCGGCCCCTGCCCCGACACGAACAGGAAGCCGCCGCACTTGACTCCCTGGGCGATCGGCGACTCGGTGCCCTCGGAGAAGCCGGTCTTGGGCGCGGCCTTGGTGAACACGACTTCTGGCTTCATGGACGGAGCCCTCCTTTGAGGCGGGCCACGATGCCCGCCGGAATGGCCCGGGCCGCCAGCGGGCCGCCCGGACGCTCGGGCAGGCCGACCCACGCCCGCACCTCGAAGCCGGTCGCGCAGCGCCGCTCGCCGACCGACACCTCGTGCTCGACCCGGAACGTCTTCTCGCGCACCTCGCGCACCGCGGTCTCGATCCGCACCAGATCCCCGTAGCGTACCGGAGACGCGAAGCGCGCGCCCGACTCCACGATGGGCACCCCGACGATGCGCTCGGCCGGGAACATCTCCGGCCACGGCAGCCCGAGCGACTCGAAGAGGGCCTCGGTACCGAGATCGAACCACTCGTAGAAACGCGGGTAGAACACGATGCCGGCCGGATCCGCCTCGCTCCAGCGCACCTTCACCGAGATCGCGTTACTCACCATGGGGCCGGGAGGCGCTCTCTGGCCGCCGCGTCATCGACGATTCGGGGAGGACAGCCATGACCCGCGCAATCCTACCATCTAACCCGGCGGGAGCCGGGCGCGACGTTGGCCCGCCGCTACCGAGGAGGGCGGCCGGATTCTCGGGCGTCAGTTGAGCGTGACGGCATAGCCCCGAGGCGTCATGCACGTTTCGAACTGCTTCCAGCCTGCATTGTTCCAGCGGTCCGTGGCATCCGCACACGTCTTCAGATCGTTCGCCACGACTTCGGCCGCCTGACGCGGCTCAGCGGTCGACCGCACCCACAGCTCCGCCAGCACGGTCGAGTAGCTTTGCTTGTAGCCTCGGCTGATGAGACACGCGTCCTTCATGCGGCCCGGATCCTGGGCGAAGCGTCTTCCCCACTCCTTGCACTCGGCTCGATCCTTCGCCTCGGCGGTTGGCTCGGCGGTGGTGGTGGCGCAGCCGGCGAGGAGCAACAGCGCGACGATTCGAGCAAGCGTCCGCATGCCAGGCCTCCAGATCCGCGACGAAAAGGACAGGCGCTTCTGACAGGTAGGCTAGGGGCGCGGGCGGGAGGGCACCTACGGATTTGTGTGCTTATTGGGCGCGGGCGGGCTATCAGCCAGCTCGCGCAGGCGGAAGCGCTGGAGCTTTCCGGTCGCGGTGCGCGGCAGCTCGCTCACGATCCGGATCTCCCGCGGCCGCTGGTGCGGCGCCAGCGCCGTCTCCAGGAACCGCCGCACGTCGGCCCGCAGCGCCTCCACCGAGCCGGCCGGGTCGCGCGGCACCACGAACGCGAACGGCTTGATCAGCCCGCCCGCCTCGGGCGCGCCCACCACGCCGCCGTCGACGACCTCCGGGTGCCGGAGCAGCACCGATTCCACCTCGACCGGGGACACCCACTGCCCGGCCACCTTGAAGAAGTCGTCCTCCCGCCCGCAGTGCACGTGGTGGCCGTCGGCCTCGCGGCGGTAGACGTCGCCGGTCCGGAACCAGTCCCCCACGAAGGTCCGGCGGGAATGGTCGAGGCGCTTGTAGTACGCCGCGGCCAGCGAGGGCGTCCGGACCCAGAGCACGCCCTCCTCGCCGTCGGCCACCGGCCGTCCTTCCGCGTCGAGGAGACGGGCCTCGCTACCCGGCACCGGCACGCCGGAGGAGCCCGCGCGGCTCTGACCCGGCCGGTTGGAGAGCACCATGAAGACGGTCTCGGTCGCTCCGATGCCGTCAAGGATCTCGACCCCGAAGCGCGCCCGCCAGGCGTCGTAGACCTCGCCGGGCAGCCGCTCGCCCGCCGAGACGCAGAAGCGCACGGAGCGGAACGTGTCGGCAGGCAGGTCCGCCCGGAGCAGGCGCGCGTAGATGGTGGGCACCGAGAAGAAGATCGTGGGGGCGAACTCTCCCATCACGGTGGCCACCGCGGCGGGGTCCGGCCAGCCGGGATGGAGGTACGAGGCGGCCCGGGCGAAGAGCGGGATCAGGAGCAGGTTGCCGAGCGCGTAGGCGAAGAACAGCTTCGAGGTGGCGAACACCCGGTCGGCCGGGGTCACGCCGACGAGGTCCAGGTAGTGGCGGCACGCGGGCAGCGTCCGGTGGCAGTGCACCGCCGCCTTCGGCGACCCGGTCGTCCCCGACGTGTAGAGCCAGAAGGCCATCGCGTCGGCGCCGACCGGCTCCGCCGGTACCGGGCCGTCCGGGGCGTCGCGCACCAGCGTGTCGAAGTCCAGCACGGCGTGCGCGCCGACCGCGGCGTCGTCGATCCCGGCCGCCGCCAGCAGCGGCCGATCGGCCACCAGCACCCGGGGCCGGCAGTCCCCGAGGATGGTGCGGAGGTCGGCCCGGCCGAGGCGCGTGTTGAGCGGCACCGCCACCGCGCCGAGCTTGAGGGCTCCGAAGAACGTGGCGGCCCAGCCGGGGCCGTCGGCCATGAGCAGCGCGACGCGCTGCTCGGGCTCGACGCCCAGGGCGCGCAGCGCCCGCGCGGCGCGATCGGTGAGGCGCCGCAGCCCCGCGTAGGTGACGCGGCCCGCCGGCGTGACGAGCGCGGTGTGCTCCCCGTGGCCCTCCTCGACGGGGGCGTCGACGAAGAGGGGGGCCGCGTTGTCCATGTGGGTGGCCGGCTCAGCCCTGCCCGGAGCGCTTGCCGCGCGGGATGGAGAAGCCGGCGGCCTCGATGCGGTCGGTGACGCCGTGGAACTTGTGGCGCCCGTCGGTGTGGGCGTCCCACACCGCGTCCAGGTCGTCGAAGCCGGCCAGGTAGCGGAGCCCGCAGTCCGCCGGCTCGGCCATCTGCATCTCGCCCGCGAGGAAGCGACGGTGGCCCTCGGCGGGATCGATCCAGAATCCCTCGGAGGCCTCGCCGCCCAGCAGGCGCGGCTCCTGCCCCGCGGGAACCGGGGCCAGGAAGAAGCGCGCGGTGAAGCGGATGGGGCTCGACGGCGGCGTGATGAAGTGCGAGAGGTAGCGGAAGGGCGCGAGATCGAGGTGCCAGCCCTCCCCCTCGAGCAGCGCGTGGAACGCCGCGCCCTCGGCGGCCAGCGCGCGCCGCACCCGCTCCACCCGGTCGCGGACCACGGGATCGCGCGTGTCCACCGGGCGGCCGTCGGCGTCGCAGCCGACCAGGAGCCCGGTCTCTTCCACCAGCTCGCGCGCGGCGGTCACCCAGAACGCGAGCGGGGGCAGGCCGTCGGAGGCGGGGAACGCGGCGAGGGCGGTCGCGGTCGAGACGCCGCGGCATCGCCCGAAGGCCGCATCGCTGCCGTCGGTCGGCTCGACCTTGCCGCCGGGGAACGCGTAGAACCCGCCGAGGAAGCGCATGCTCTTCTGGCGGCGGATCATGTAGACCTCGACCGGACAGCTCGTCCCCGGGCGGACGAGGAGGACGGAGGCGGCGGGGCGCGGGGCGACCGGCGGGCCGGCGGGCGCGGTCACGCCGGCGGGATGCGCGAGCGCGTGAGTCCGGCGAGCTGCTCCAGCAGGGCCTCCGCCGACACCGGCTTGGCGATCACGCGGTCCACGAACTGCATGGACTCGTGCGCGGAGACGCCCTCGCCCCAGCCGGTCAGGATGAACACGGCGGTCCCGGGGGAGCGGGCCTTGATGCGCTGGGCGACCTCCCAGCCGTTCATCTTGGGCATGCCCAGGTCCGTGATCACCACGTCGTGGGCGCCCGGGTCGAAGACGGCGAGCGCCTCCTCGCCGTTGGCGGCGGTGGTGACCGCGTGGCCCTCGCTGTCCAGCACGTCGGAGAGCACGCTCAGGAGCCGCGGGTCGTCGTCCACCAGGAGCACGCGCGCGGCCTGGTCCGGCGAGACCTGCCGCTCGGCGAGCCCCTCGGAGGCGGGGATGATCTGGAAGCGGCTCGCGTGCAGGCGCAGGCGCACGGTGGTGCCCTTGCCGACCTCGCTCTCGATGGCCACGCTGCCGCCGTGGCGCTCGACGATGTCGTAGACGTGGGCGAGGCCCTGGCTGGTCCCGCGCCCGGGCTGGAGGCTCCGCGCGTGCTCGGCCAGGCGCCGCCGCGTCTCCTCGGACATCCCCACCCCCGAGTCGCGCACCTCGACCACCACCCAGCCCGACGCCTCCGCCGCGGCCCGGATCGCGAGCGAGCCGCCCTTGGGCATGGCGTCGACCGCGTTGTGAATCAGGCGCACGAGCGCGTCCCGCAGCTCGAAGGCGTTGCCCTCGACCGGAGGCAGCGCCTCCATGTCCTGGGTGACCGCGATGACGGTGCCCTTGCGCTCCGCCTCGTCCCGCCAGCGCGGCGCGGTCAGCTCGAGCGCCTCCGCGATCACCGCGGGCAGACCCACCGGCCCGAAGGCGACCTGGGGCTGGCGGGAGACGAACTCCTGCAGCTTGCGAACCGTGGCGGAGGCCTCGAGGGCCACGTCGCGAATCACCACCAGCCGGCGCCGGGCCGCCTCCGACTCGCTCTCGCGGAGCATCAGCTCGGTGTAGGCGAGGATCGCGGCAAGGGAGTTGTTGAAGTTGTGCGCGAGGCCGCCCACCGTCTCGCCGAGGGCCCGCAGGTCCTCGCCCCGGGAGAGCCCCCGCGGCGCGTCGGCCAGCCGGCGCCCGAGGTCGCGCGCCCAGCTGCGCATCGCGAGCACCGCGCGGTCCATCTCCACCTTGGTGCGGCGGATCTGGCGCGCGATGTCCTGGATCTCCTCGTGATCGGCGAAGAGCAGGGCTTCCGGCGGTATCTCGCGGGGGTCGCGCCGGATCCACCGGCCCATGTGCTCCCGGACCCGCTTGATCATGGACGGAGCGGAGGCTACAGGTTCACGAGCTGAGCGACCCGCTCGCGATGGTGGGTGGCATCACCGAAGGTGAACTCCGAGCCCTTCGCGCGCTTGAAGTAGAGGTGGAGGTCGTGCTCCCACGTGAAGCCGATGCCCCCGTGGAGCTGGATCCCCGCCGCGGCCACCCGGCGGAAAGCGTCGGAGACGTAGGCCTTGGCCATGCTCACCGCGAGCGGGGCCTCCGCGGCGCCCTCGTCCAGCGCCCACGCCGCGTAGTAGGTGATGGACTTGCCGTTCTCCACGTCCACCAGCATGTCGGCCGCGCGGTGCTTCACGCCCTGGTAGGAGCCGATCGGCCGGCCGAAGGCCTGGCGGATCTTGGCGTACTCCACCGTCATGTCGAGGACCTTCTGGGCGCCCCCGCACATCTCCGCGCACAGGGCCACGGTGGCGCGGTCGAGCACGCGGCCGAGCGGGGCCCAGCCCGCCCCCGCCGCCCCGAGCAGCGCATCGGCGCCGACCGTCACGTCGGAGCACGTCACCTCGCAGAGCTTGCGGGTCTGGTCCATGGTGGGCAGGAGCGTCACCCGGAGCCCGCTCGTGTCCCGGGGCAGCAGGAACAGCGAGACGCCCTCGGCGCCCGCGCCCGGCCGGGTCCGCGCCGCCACCACCAGCGCGTCGGCGGTGTGCGCGTCGTGCACGAAGAGCTTGGTGCCGGAGAGCGTGTAGCGCCCACCCTTCTCCGTCGCGGTGAGGGTCACCCCGGCGGGGCCGAGCTGGGCGCTCGGCTCCATCCAGGCCAGCGCCACCCGCTTGTCGCCCGCCGCGATCCTGGGGAGCCACTCCTTCTTCTGCGCCTCGCTGCCCGCCTCGAGGACGGCGAGGCCGCCGAGGAGGACGGTGGAGAAGTAGGGGCCGGGCACCACCGCGCGGCCCATCTCCTCCATGAGCACCACCAGGTCGACCAGGCCCAGGCCCATGCCGTCGTAGGCCTCCGGGAAGACGAGGCCGAGCCAGCCCTGCTCGGCGATCTTCGTCCACAGCTCGGGGCTGATGCCCTCCGGGGTCTCCATGAGGCGGCGCACGGTGTCGGAGCCGCACTCGTTCTCGAAGAACTTCCGCGCGGTGCTCCGCAGGAGCTCCTGCTCGTCGTTGAAGCCGAAGTTCATGGCCTTAGCCTTTCGGGAGGCCGAGCACGCGCTCGCCGATGATGTTGCGCTGGATCTCGGTGGTGCCGCCCTCGATGGAGTTGGCCCGCGAGCGCAGGAAGGTGTGCTGCCAGAGCCCGTCGGCGACCGCCCACGCGCTGCCGTGGCTGAGCTGGCTGAACGAGCCCTGGATCTCCATGGCCAGCTCCTGCACGCGCTGGTGGCCTTCCACCCACATCATCTTGCCGGCGGAGGCCTCGGGGCCGGGCAGCTCGCCCTTCAAGAGCTTGGTGATCGCGCGCGCCCCGGTGTACTTGAACACCTCGGTGTCGATCCACATCTGGGCCAGCTTCTGCCGCATCAGCGGATCCTGCGTGACCGGGATCCCGTTCTTCTTGGTGGCGCGCGCCATGTCGACCAGGCTGTCCAGCGCGATGCGCAGCCGCACCTGCAGGCCGAAGCCGAGGGCCAGCCGCTCGTACATCAGGGTGGTGAGCCCGACCGCCCAGCCGTTGTTGAGACCGCCCAGGATCTGCGACTCGTGGACGCGGACGTTGTCGAAGTAGACCTCGTTGAACTCCGCGTCGCCCGTCATCTGCTTGAGCGGCTTCACGCTGACACCCGGGCTCTTCATGTCCAGCAGGAAGTAGGTGATGCCCTTGTGCTTGGGCGCCTCCGGGTCCGTGCGGGCCAGGAGCATCATCCAGTCCGCCACGTGGGCGAGCGACGTCCACACCTTCTGGCCGTTCACCACGTAGTGGTCGCCGTCCTTCACCGCGCGGGTCTGCAGCGACGCCAGGTCCGAGCCCGCGTTCGGCTCCGAGTAGCCCTGGCACCAGATCTCCTCGCACGAGAGCATCTTCGGCGGGTAGCGCTTCTTCTGCTCGTCGGTCCCGTAGGCGATGATGGTGGGCCCGGCCATGCCGATGGCGAGGATGTTGAGCACCGGGGGCGCCTTCGACAGGGCCATCTCCTGCTGGAGGATCATCTCCTCCATGAAGGAGAGCCCCCGCCCGCCCGCCTCCTTGGGCCAGGTGAGGCCGACGAAGCCGGCCTCGTACAGCTGCCGCTGCCACCGGCGCAGCAGATCGTAGGCCTCGGGCCGCGGGATGTCCGAGCCCCGGCTCAGGCGCGCCACCCAGTCCTGTCGCATCTGCTTCGACAGCCAGCCGCGCACCTCGTCGCGAAAGGACTCCTGCTCAGGGGTCAGCGTGAAATCCATACACCCTCCCGCGCGCTGGTGCGGCTCACCGAGGTTGACCGAGATGAGGCTGAACGAAGATTCAGTGACCATGATACGAGCCCGCGCGAGAAAGTGTCAAGGTCTTCGCCGGCCGCCCCGGCGCATCCGGAGTGTGCGGTATACTCGCGGCGTCCATGGCCACCTCGGGCATCTCCCTGCCGCGCCTGAAGGAACACATCGAGACCCTCTCCACCTACGGCAGGAACGCCGACGGCCACGGCATCACGCGGTCCTGCTGGAGCCCGGCCCACGAGCAGGCGCGGGCGTGGCTGCTGTCGAAGATGAAGGCCGCGGGGCTCGAGACGCGGGTGGACGCGGCCGGCAACACCTTCGGGATGCTGCCCGGCGAGGGCGCGGCGGTCCTCACCGGCTCCCACATCGACACCGTCCCCGAGGGTGGGCCCCTCGACGGCGCTCTGGGAGTCCTGGCCGGCCTCGAGTGCCTGCAGACCGTGAAGGAGGGGCGCCTGCCCGTGCGGCGGCCCCTCGCGGTGGTGGCGTGGAGCGACGAGGAGGGCCGCTACGGCAGCCTCTTCGGCTCGCGCGCCTTCACCGGGCGACTCGACCTGGCGCAGCTCCCCACCCTGCGCGCGCTCGACGGCGAGTCCCTGGTGGAGGCGATGGCGCGGGCCGGGTACGACGCGACCCGTGTCGCGGAGGCGCGCTGCGACCCGCGCACCCTGCACGCCTACGTCGAGCTGCACATCGAGCAGGGCCCGCACCTCGAGCAGGCGCGCGTCCCCATCGGGCTCGTGGAGGGCATCGTGGGCATCCGCCGGAACCGCCTCACGTTCATCGGCGAGCCCGACCACGCGGGCACCACCCCGATGGCCAGGCGGAAGGACGCCTTCCTGGCCGCCTGCGAGTACGCGCTGAAGGCGCGCGAGCACATCGTCCGGAAGGGCAGCGGCCGGAGCGTGACCAACTTCGGTCGCATCGAGCTCTCCCCCGGCGTCTCCAACATCGTCCCGGCCCGCGCGGTGCTGATGCAGGAGATGCGCGAGCTCGACCCGCGGATCCTCGCCCGGCTCGATCGCGAGTGCGTCACCCTCGCCCGCACGGTGGCGCGGCGCCGGGGCCTGCGCGTGGTCGTCGACATGCTCTCGCGCACCGAGCCGGCGCGCTGCGCGCCACTGGTCATGGACGCGGTGCAGGCGGCGTGCGACGCCCTGCGGCTGCGCACCCGGCGGATGCCCTCGGGCGCCGGCCACGACGCGCAGAACCTGGCCGGGGTCACCGCCTCCGGCATGCTCTTCATCCCGTCCCGCGGCGGCCGCAGCCACCGGCCGGACGAGATGAGCGACTGGAAGGCGATCGGCCGAGGCACGAACGCGCTCCTCCACACGCTCCTGCGCCTGGCCGGGTGAGCGCGCTGCCGGCCGGCGGCGCGTGCATGTGAAAGTTTCCACTTGGCAAGGGTCCGCGGGATCAAGTACACTCCGCGTTGATTCCGGCGCCATCACTTCAATGAGGATGTTGTGCCCACGATAGTGCACCTGCTGCTGGCCCTGGTCCTGACCGTCTTCCTGGTCGCCCAGGCCAAATCGCTGGCTTTCGTCCTGAGGTCGCGCCGGGCGGTGTCGTCGCGGAGCGCCCGCCGCAGGACCGATCTGCTGTGGACCTGCATCCCGGTGCTCCTCGTGCTCTTCCTGGCCGCCCGGAGCTGGGTGGTCGTGGTCGACGTCCACCGGCCCGCCGTCGCGGCGACCGGCCCGTCGACCCAGTCGGCGGCGACCCCGCGCTAGAGGAACCCAGACCACGCCATGATCCAGCCACCCGCGACGAGCCCCCACCCCCGGAAGCGCTTCGACTGGACGCTCGCGTGCCTGCTGGGCGCGGTCCTGGTACTCGCCTGCTCCTGCAGCGCGGTGGGCTGGAACTGGGACACCCCGATGAGCACGGTGATCCCGAAGTCGGACTTCGGGAAGATGACCCACGAGATCTTCATGCTGATCTCGTGGTGGACACTCGGCATCTTCATCGCGGTGGAGGCGGCGCTGGTCTACGTCTGCTGGCGCTTCCGGGACCGCGCGGGCGCGCCGATCCCGAAGCAGGTGCACGGGCACACCGCCCTCGAGGTGGGCTGGACCATCGCCTTCGCGGTGATCCTGCTCGTCTTCGCGATCCCGACGATCCGCGTGATCTTCAAGACGCAGGAGGCGCCCGCCGCCACCGCGCTGCGGGTGGAGGTCGTCGGCAAGCAGTGGTGGTGGGAGTTCCGCTACCCGCAGTTCAAGATCACCACCGCCAACGAGCTCCACCTCCCGGTCGGGCAGACCGCGACCTTCCTGCTCAACGCCCCCGACGTCATCCACTCGTTCTGGATGCCCCAGCTCGGCGGCAAGCGCGACGTGGTCCCCCACCGCGTGAACCACCTCACCCTGACCCCGGACACCCCCGGCGACTACCCGGGGCAGTGCGCGGAGTACTGCGGCATGTCGCACGCCAACATGCGCTTCCGCGTCATCGTGCACCCGCCCGCCGAGTTCGAGAAGTGGGTCAAGACCCAGCAGGCTCCACCGGTCGAGTCCGCGGACGCGCTCGCCCAGCAGGGCAAGACGATCTTCACCCAGTCGGCCTGCGTGGGATGCCACACCATCACCGGGATCTCGGCGGGGCACATCGGCCCGGACCTGACCCACTTCGCGAGCCGCGCGCGGTTCGCCGGCTCGCTCATGGAGTCGACCCCGGACAACCTCGTCAAGTGGATCGAGAATCCCGACCACATGAAGCCCGGAGCCCTCATGCCGAACCTGGGAATGACCGGCGAGCAGAGCAAGGCGCTGGCCGCCTTCCTGCTCAGCCTGAGTTAAGGGGATCGCCATGGCCACTCAGGCGGCATTCATGCCCGGCTCGAAGGTCGAGACCGAGACCTTCTGGGGAACCGTCTGGTCCTGGCTGACGACGGTCGACCACAAGCGGATCGGGATCCTGTACGGCACCTCCGCCTTCATCTTCTTGCTGGTGGGAGGCATCGAGGCCCTGATCATGCGGCTGCAGCTCGCGCGGCCGGACAACACCCTGGTCGGCCCCGAGCGGTTCAACGAGCTGTTCACGATGCACGGCACCACCATGATCTTCCTGGCCGTGATGCCGTTGAGCGCGGCCTTCTTCAACTACATGATCCCGCTCATGATCGGGGCGCGCGACGTGGCGTTCCCGCGCCTGAACGCGCTCTCCTACTGGATCTTCCTCTCGGGGGCCCTGTTCCTGAACTCGAGCTGGCTCTTCGGGCTGGCCCCGGACGGCGGCTGGTTCGGCTACGCCAACCTGACCTCGACCCAGTTCTCTCCGCGCCACACCATCGACTTCTGGATGCTCGGTCTGCAGATCCTCGGCATCTCGTCGATGCTGGCCGGCTTCAACTTCCTGGTGACGATCATCAACATGCGGGCGCCCGGCATGACCCTGATGCGGATGCCGGTGTTCATCTGGATGAGCTTCGTGACCCAGTTCCTGCTCGTGCTCGCCTTCCCCGCGATCACGGTCGCGCTCATCCTCCTGATGTTCGACCGGTTCTTCGGCACCCTCTTCTACGCCCCCGCCGCGGGCGGCGACCCGCTGCTCTGGCAGCACCTCTTCTGGATCTTCGGCCACCCCGAGGTCTACATCCTGATCCTGCCCGCGATGGGCATCGTCTCGGAGGTGCTGCCGACCTTCTCGCGCAAGCCGCTCTTCGGGGCGCCGGTGGTGATCTACTCCGGCATCATGATCGGCTTCTTCGGCTTCGGGGTCTGGAGCCACCACATGTTCTCGGTGGGCATGGGGCCGGTGGCCGACGCCGCGTTCTCGATCTCCACCATGCTGATCGCGGTGCCGACCGGGGTGAAGATCCTCAACTGGATCGGCACCCTCTGGGGCGGCACCATCCGCTTCCGGACCCCGCTCTACTTCTCGCTCGGCTTCATCGCGATGTTCACTATGGGCGGCCTGTCCGGGGTCATGCACGCCTCGCCCCCGGTGGACCTGCAGCAGACCGACACCTACTTCGTGGTGGCCCACTTCCACTACGTGCTCTTCGGCGGCTCGATCTTCGGCCTCTTCTCCGGCATCTACTACTGGTGGCCGAAGATCACCGGCAAGCTGCTCGACGAGCGCCTCGGCCTGTGGCACTTCTGGCTCATGATGGTCGGCTTCAACATGACCTTCTTCCCCCAGCACTACCTCGGCCTCATCGGGATGCCGCGGCGGATCTACACCTACGCGCCCGACCTGGGCTGGACCTTCTGGAACCTGATCTCGACGATCGGGGCATTCCTGATCGCGGTGTCCCTGCTCTTCTTCATCGCCAACGTGATCAAGACGCGGCGCGGCGGGACGGTGGCCGGCAACGACCCCTGGGACGCCCGGACGCTGGAGTGGTCGATCCCCTCCCCGCCCCCGGTCTACAACTTCGCGCGCCTGCCCCAGGTGCAGGACCGCGACGACTTCTGGCTCCAGAAGTACGGCGACGGGCACGGCGGCGCCCCGCGGCCCAAGGGTGGCCCGGTGACCGCGGCCGAGATCGCGGCGATCCACATGCCGCCGACGTCCTTCTGGCCGCTCCTGCTCGCCCTCGCGCTCGGGGTGATGGTGTCCGGGCTGATGATCAGCATGGTCCAGGTCGCGATCGGGGGGGTGCTCACGCTGATCCTGATGTACAAGTTCGCCATGGAGCTGCACCGGCCCCCCACCGGGCACGGGCACTAGGAGAGCCCCCGTGGCCAACTACGCCGCCGATCACGCCGCCGCGCACGCCGTTCACGACCCCAACATCGGCAACACCGGGCTCGACAATCGCAAGGTGGGGATGTGGGCGTTCCTCGGCTCCGATTGCATGTTCTTCGGCTCGCTGATCGGGACGTACCTGGCCTACAAGGGCAAGTCCATCTCCGGACCGCTGCCCCACGAGGTCTTCGACATCCCGCTCACCTCGTACAGCGCGGCCCTGCTGCTGGCGTCGTCCCTCACCATGGTGCTCGCGCTCGCCGCGCTCCAGCAGAATCGGGTGAAGACGGCGGCCCGCTGGCTGTTCGTGACCGCGATGTTGGGGCTGCACTTCGTGCTGAACCAGGTCTACGAGTTCACGACCTTCGTCCTCCACCACGGCCTCACCCTCTCGACCAGCCTCTTCGGGTCGACCTTCTTCGTGCTCACCGGCTTCCACGGGGCCCACGTCACCGGCGGAGTGATCTGGCTGCTCATGCTGGTCTCCCTGGCGATGCGGGGCAAGCTCGACGCGCGCGACTACACCAAGGTGGAGATCGCGGGCCTCTACTGGCACTTCGTGGACATCGTGTGGATCGCCATCTTCACCGTCATCTACCTCATCCCCTAGGAGCCGCGAGATGGCCGAGCATCACGCCGCTGCTGTCGCGACGCACGGAGGTGGAGGCGGGCACGCCACCGTCAAGACCTACATCAACGTGGCAATCGTGCTGGCGATCATCACCGCGGTCGAGGTGGCCTCCCTCTACATCCCCGGCCTCCCGGGCTCGCTGCTCGTGATCGGCCTGCTCGCGATGTCCGCGGTGAAGTTCTTCCTGGTGGTCGGCTTCTTCATGCACCTTCGCTACGACCACCCGATCATGCGCGCGCTGTTCGTGGGGCCGCTGATCATCGCCATCGCGATCATCCTGGCCGTCATGGCACTCTTCAGCGCCTTCGTGCTGCTGCCCCGCGTCGTTCTCTGATCATGGCGCACGTAGTACCCGGGCCCGCGGGGCCGCCGCCCCTCGGGCCCGACGGCTTCGAGTGGACCGCGTGGCACGCCGATCCCACCGTCGTCGGCGGCCTGCTCGTCCTGGGAGTCGCCTACGGGGCGGCCACGCTCTGGCGTCACCGGCTGGACCCCGAGGCCCGCGTCGAGCCGATGAGGATCGCGTCGTTCGCGGGCGCGCTCGGGGTGCTGCTCGGCGCCCTCACCGGGCCGGTGCACGACCTGTCGGACTACTACCTCTTCAGCGCGCACATGATCCAGCACATGCTCCTGGTCTTCGCGATGCCCCCGCTCCTGCTCTACGGCACCCCCGGGTGGATGGTGCGGCCGCTCCTGCGCGACGCGCGCCTGCTCCAGCTCGGCCGCGTGCTGACGCGGCCGGGTGGGGCGTTCGCCACGTTCAACGTGGTTCTGGTGGCGTGGCACCTGCCGCCGCTGTACAACTTGGCCATGGAGCAGCATCCGGTCCACATCGTGGAGCACCTCATGATCATGGCCGCCTCGGTCGTGCTGTGGTGGCCGATGCTGTCCCCGCTCGACGAGCTGCCCCGCGCGCCCTACCCGGTGCAGATGCTGTACCTCTTCGTGGTGGGCCTGCCGATGGTGATGGTGGCCATCTTCATCTCGATGGCCGACAGCCTGCTCTACCCGTACTACGCGGCCTCCCCGCGAATCTGGGAGGCGTTGACGCCGCAGGCGGACCAGCATGTGGGCGGGCTGATCATGTGGATCCCGGGCGGGATGATCTTCCTGGCCGCGCTCTCCGTCGTCTTCTTCCGCTGGCAGGTCGCGGGGGGCGCCGACGGCGTGGCGCACCCTACCCGGACGGTGACCCGTGCCGGCTAGGATCGCCCTCGCCGCGGTCGCGGCGGTCTTCGTGCTCATGACCCTCGGCAACGTGGTCAGCGCCACCGGCTCGGGCCTCGCGTGCCCGGACTGGCCGCTCTGCCACGGCTCGGTGATCCCCCCGCTCCGGGCCGACGTGCTCATCGAGTACGGGCATCGCCTGTCCGCGCTGGCCGCCACCGTGCTGATCCTGGCCACGAGCGTGACCACGCTGCGGAGCTCCGCATCGGTCAGGTTGCGGCGGCTCGCCTGGCTACTCCCGGCCCTCCTCGCGCTCCAGATCGCGCTCGGGGGCATCACGGTGCTGCTCAAGCTCCCCCACCTGGTCAGCACCGCGCACCTGGTGAACGCGCTGCTGATCCTGGGCGGGCTCATCGTGCTGGCCCTCGGGCTGCGCCGGCCGGCCCGACCGCCCGCGGCCGGCGCCGACCGCACCCGCCGGCTCGCCCGCTCCGGGCTCGTCGTGCTCCTCGTCCAGCTGGCGGTGGGCGGCTACGTGAGGCACGCGGGAGCCGGGCTCGCGTGTCCCGACTTTCCGCTCTGCAGCGGCGACCTGTTGCCCGTCGGGTGGCTGGCTTCGGTGCACTGGATCCATCGCTGGCTGGGCGTGCTGCTCCTGGGCGTCTTCGTCCACCTGGCGCTCGCCGGGCGCACGATCGCGACCCGCCTGGTCGCCGCGCTCGCGATCACGCAGGTCTCCCTCGGCATCGCGACGGTGCTCCTGCAGCTGGCCCCCCCGGTCCGGGCCGCGCACGCGGCGGTCGGCTACGCGCTCTGGGCCACGCTCGTCTGGGCCAGCGTCGAGGCCGGGTGCTGGCGACCCGCGGACGCGCCGGCCGCGCATCCGGGCGCGGGGCGGAAGGCGGCCCATGCCGCCTAGGGCCGCGGCCGCGTCCTCGCGCAGTCTCCCCGCGCTCGGGGTGGCCGCGCGCTTCAGCGCATACGTGGAGCTGTCCAAGTTCGGCATCGTGCTCCTGGTGCTGGTCTCGGCCGGAGCCGGCTTCATGCTCCGGGCACCGCTGGGTCCCGAGTTCCCGTGGGCCCAGGGCCTGCTCGTGCTGGCCGGGGTCATGCTCCTGTCCTGCGGCGCCTCCGCGCTGAACCAGGTCCAGGAGCGCACGCGTGACGCGCTCATGGCCCGCACCGCGGGCCGGCCCCTACCGTCGGGACGGCTCACCCACGCCCACTGCCTGGCCTTCTCCCTCGGGGGCATCACGGCGGGCACGGTGGTGCTCTGGCTCGGGGTGGGCGCCACCGCCGGCGTGCTGGGCCTCATCGCGAGCGGCTTCTACAACGGGGTCTATACCCCATGGCTCAAGACGCACTCGCCGTTCGCGGCGGTGCCCGGGGCGGTGCCCGGGGCGATCCCACCGGTCATCGGGTGGGTGGCGGGCGGCGGCTCCTTCACCGACGCGGGTGCGGTGATCCTCTTCGGCATCCTGTTCCTTTGGCAGATGCCGCACTTCTGGGCCCTCGCCCTCCGCTACCGCGGCGACTACGCGGCGGGCGGCTTCCCGATGGTGTCGGAGCGCGTGGGCGTGGAGGGCACCGCCCGCCTCATCCTTCTCTACGCCCTGGGCCTCACCGCCTGGTCGCTGGCCGCCCCCACGTTCGGGGTCGGCGGCGCGGGGGCCCTGGTGGCGGCGGGGGCGCTCGGCGGCCGCCTGATCTGGCTGGCCGAGAAGTTCGCGCGGCAGCCCGACGACCCGCGCGGGTGGCTCTCGCTCTTCCTCTTCTCCAATTTCTACCTGCTCCTGCTGTTCCTGGTCATGGTCGGTGAGCGCCTGATCCGCCACACCCTGCCCTGAAGGCGAAGGCCCCGGGTTGGCACGGCGGGAGGGTCGTCTGCTACCATGAAACTCCGTCAGGAGGGGCGTGACCGATGAACATCTGCGTGGTGGGAACGGGTTACGTTGGGCTCGTGACCGGCGCCGTCTTCGCCGATCTCGGCAACGACGTGATCTGCGTGGACAACGCGATCAAGAAAATCGAGGCCTTGCGGGCCGGCCGGATGCCGATCTACGAGCCGGGCCTCGAGGAGATGGTGGTCCGGAACAAGGACGACGGTCGACTCACCTTCTCGACCGACCTGCCCGCGGCGGTCCGCCAGGCGGACGTGATCTTCATCGCGGTCGGCACGCCACCCAAGGAGACGGGGGAGACCGACCTCTCGCACGTGGAGGCGGTCGCGGCCGAGATCGGCCGCTCGATGGAGCGCTACAAGGTGGTGGTCAACAAGTCCACCGTCCCGGTCGGAACCGGTGAGTTCGTCCGCGAGGTCATCACCCGGCACCAGCCGCGCCCGCTCGACTTCGACGTGGTGTCCAATCCCGAGTTCCTGCGAGAGGGCTCGGCCATCGAGGACACGCTGCGCCCCGATCGCATCGTGATCGGCGCCCCCAACCAGCAGGTGGCCATGACCCTGGTCGAGCTCTACGCCCCGCTCGAGCGGCCGATGATCATCACCGACCTGCCGTCGGCCGAGGTGATCAAGTACGCCTCCAACGCGTTCCTCGCCGCCAAGATCTCGTTCATCAACGCGATCGCCAACATCTGCGAGGCCGCCGGAGCCGACGTGAGCCAGGTCATGAAGGGTATGGGCCTCGACTCCCGCATCGGCATGCAGTTCCTCCAGGCGGGCCTCGGCTACGGCGGGTCCTGCTTCCCCAAGGACGTGGACTCGCTCATCCACACCGCGTCGCGACTCGGCTACGACTTCAAGCTGCTTCGCTCGGTGGTGGAGATCAACAAGGAGCGCGCCGCCCACCTGGTCGAGATGATGCGCAAGGCGATTGGACCCCTCGAGGACAAGACGATCGCGGTCCTGGGGCTCGCGTTCAAGCCCAACACCGACGACATGCGCGAGGCCAAGAGCCTCGAGGTGGTCCGGGTCCTCCACGCCGCGGGCGCCCAGATCCGCGCCTACGACCCGGTCGCGATGGACAACGCGCGGGCCCTCATGCCGGAGGACGTGGTCTTCTGCGAGTCGGCCTACGAGGCGGCCGCGGGAGCCGACGGGGTGGCGCTGCTCACCGAGTGGAACGAGTTCAAGTACCTGAACCTGGACCGCCTCCGGGGGCTGCTGCGCCGTCGGGTGATCTTCGACGCCCGCAACCTCTACGAGCCCGAGCGCATGCGGCGCCTCGGCTTCGAGTACTACTCCATCGGGCGCAAGCCGGTCCTGGCCGGCTGAGGAGCGGGGACCCGATGCGCGTGCTGGTGACGGGCGGGGCCGGCTTCATCGGCTCCCACCTGTGCGACTTCCTGCTGGCCCGGGGCTGCGAGGTGGTCTGCATGGACAACCTCCTCACCGGCTCCACCGACAACATCGCCCACATCAGCGACCCCCGCTTCCTCTTCGTCAAGCACGACGTGACCAACTACATCGTGGTGGGGGGCCCGCTCGACTACGTCCTGCACTTCGCGAGCCCGGCGTCCCCGATCGACTACCTGGAGCTGCCGATCCAGACCCTGAAGGTGGGCGCCCTCGGCACCCACAAGGCCCTCGGGCTCGCGAAGGAGCGCCGGGCCCGGTTCCTCCTCGCGTCGACCTCCGAGGTCTACGGCGATCCGCTCGTGCACCCGCAGCGGGAGGACTACTGGGGCAACGTCAACCCGGTGGGCCCGCGCGGGGTCTACGACGAGGCCAAGCGATTCGCGGAGGCCATGACCATGGCCTACCATCGCGTGCACGGCCTCGACGCGCGCATCGTGCGCATCTTCAACACCTACGGGCCGCGGATGCGGCTGACCGACGGCCGCGCGATCCCCACCTTCGTGCGCCAGGCGCTGCGGAACGAGCCCCTCACCGTCTTCGGGGACGGCTCGCAGACCCGCTCGTTCACCTACGTGTCCGACCTCGTGGAGGGCATCTGGGCCCTCATGCAGGCGCAGGTCAACGAGCCGGTCAACATCGGGAACCCGAGGGAGATGACCCTGCTCGAGCTCGCCCGGCAGATCATCCGCATGAGCGGCTCCCGCAGCGAGATCGTGTTCCGGCCGCTGCCCACCGACGACCCGAAGGTGCGCCAGCCCGACATCACCAAGGCGCGGCGCCTGCTCGGGTGGGAGCCCAAGGTCGAGGTGGAGGACGGGCTACGCCGCACCATCGACTGGTGCCGGAAGCTGGTGACCCAGCCGTGAGGATCCTGGTCACGGGCGGCGCCGGCTTCATCGGCTCGCACGTGGTGGACCGCTTCGTCGAGGCGGGGCACGAGGTCAGCGTGGTGGACAACCTCACCACCGGCGACGCGCGCTGGGTCAACCCGCGCGCCCGCCTGCACGTGGCGGATCTCCGGAGCGCGCGGCTCGCGGAGGTGTTCGAGCAGGCCCGGCCCGAGGTGGTCGCCCACCTAGCCGCCCAGGCCTCGGTCGGGCGCTCGGTCACCGACCCGGTCTTCGACGCGAGCGTGAACGTGGTGGGCGGCCTCGGCCTGCTCGACTGCTGCCGCCGCTTCGGGGTGCGCCGGATCATCTACTCCTCGAGCGGCGGAGCCGGCTACGGCGACACCGACGTGATCCCGACCCCGGAGACGCATCCGACCCTGCCGATCTCGCCCTACGGGATCACCAAGGTCGCGATGGAGTACTACGTCAACGCCTGGAGCGGCATCTTCGGGATCAGCGGCATCTCCCTGCGCTACGCGAACATCTACGGGCCGCGGCAGAACCCGCAGGGCGAGGCCGGCGTCATCGCGATCTTCTGCCACCGGCTGCTCACCGGCCAGGCGCCGATGATCAACGGCGACGGCGATCAGACCCGCGACTACACCTACGTGGAGGACGTGGCCCTCGCCAACCTCCGCGCCCTCGAGCGCCCGGAGGTCACCGGCCCGGTGAACATCTGCACCGGGGTCGAGACCACCGTCAACGAGCTCTACCGCGTGCTGGTGCAGGCCTCGGGCGGCAAGATCGCGGCCCAGCACGCTCCCGCCCGGCCCGGCGAGCAGCGGCGCAGCTGCCTCCACCCGGCCCACGCCGGGCGGGTCCTCGGCTGGAAGCCCACCGTGTCGCTCGCGGAAGGCCTGGGCCGCACGTTCCGCTTCTTCCAGAAGGAGGTCGCATCATGATCGACGAGGAGCTGCGGGCGATCCTGGCCTGCCCGGCGTGCAAGGGCGAGCTGATCTTCGAGGAGACGCGCATCATCTGCCCGGCCTGCCGGAAAGCGTACCCGATCCGGGACGGCATTCCCGTGATGCTGATCGGCGAGGCGGAGCCCTGGGTCCCGACGAAATAACCGCGGTCATCCTGGCCGGCGGGCAAGGCACGCGGCTGCGCCCGCTGACGGTCGGCACCCCCAAGCCGATCGTGCCGCTCCTGAACATCCCGTTCCTCGCCTACCAGCTCGCGCTGCTCCGCCGCCACGGCATCACCGACGTGGTGCTCTCGTGCTCGTACCTGGTGGACGAGGTGCGCCGCACCATGGGGGACGGGGCCGACCACGGGGTGCGCCTCTCCTACGCGGTCGAGACCGACCCGCTCGGAACCGCGGGCGGGGTGCGCAACGCGGTGGATCTGGTCCGGGGCCTCGTGGTGGTGCTGAACGGCGACATCCTGGCCGACCTCGACCTCTCCGCGATGCTCCGCTTCCACGCCGCGCGCGGCTCGCGCGCGACCCTCTACCTGACCCGCGTGCCCGATCCGACCCAGTACGGGCTCGTCGAGCTCGGGCCGGACGGCGCGATCCGGGCCTTCGTGGAGAAGCCCGACCCGGGCCAGGTGACCACCGACACCGTCAACGCCGGGGTCTACGCGCTCGACCGCTCGGTGGTCACCGCCATCCCCACCGGCCGGGCGGTCTCGATCGAGCGCGAGACGTTCCCGGGACTCCTGCGCGACCGGATCCCCTTCTTCGGCTGGGTGGCCGGAAGCTACTGGCTCGACATCGGCAGCCCCGCCAAGTACCGGCAGGGCCAGCTCGACCTGCTGGCCGGCAAGGTCGCGACCGCGGTGACCCCGCCGGGCGACGGCCGCGACCGCCGCTTCGTCGCCCCGGGCGTGCGCGTGGCGCCCGACGCCGCCGTCACCGCGCCCTGCGTGATCGGCGCCGGCTCGCGCCTCGAGGCGGGGGCCCGGGTGGGTCCGAACGCGGTCCTCGGCGCGAACTGCGTCATCGGGGCCGGGGCCCGGATCGACGGCGCCATCCTGTGGGACGACGTCACGGTCGGCCCCGGCTCGGTGCTGCGCGACTGCATCGTGGCCTCGGGGGCCCGCATCGGGGCCGGCGCGGAGCTCGGCCCGGCCGTGGTCCTCGGCGCGGGCGCCACCGTCGCGGACCGGACCCGCCTCTAGGGGGCCCGCCGGCCGCAGAGCGGCCGAACGGCGTG
Organism: Methylomirabilia bacterium; assembly: GCA_041497895.1. Taxonomy (GTDB): domain Bacteria; phylum Methylomirabilota; class Methylomirabilia; order Rokubacteriales; family CSP1-6; genus CAMLFJ01. The sequence continues at coordinate 4,021 of JBGQHJ010000070.1, read as the reverse complement.
GTATTCTTAGCCGGATGGCCATCGACCTGATTCGCAATTTCTCCATCGTCGCGCACATCGACCACGGCAAGTCCACCCTGGCGGACCGACTCCTGTCCCTGACCGGGACCATGGACGCCAAGAAGGCGGTGGACCAGGTCCTGGACTCGATGGACCTGGAGAAAGAGCGCGGAATCACCATCAAGGCCCACACCGTCCGCCTGCTCTACAAGGCGAACAATGGGCAGGAGTACACGCTCAACCTCATCGACACCCCCGGCCACGTGGACTTCTCCTACGAGGTCTCCCGGTCCCTGGCCGCCTGCGAGGGGGCCCTGCTGATCGTCGACGCGGCCCAGGGGGTCGAGGCCCAGACCCTGGCCAACTTCTACCTGGCGCTCGACGCCGGCCTCGAGATCATCCCGGTCATCAACAAGATCGACCTGCCCGCCGCCGACGTGGAAGGTACCCGGAACCAGATCACCGAGATCCTCACCCTCGACGGCGACGAGGCCCTGGCCATCTCGGCCAAGCACGGGACCGGGGTGCCGGAGGTGCTGGAGGCGATCGTCGCGAGGATCCCGCCCCCCAAGGGCGATCCGGAGGCCCCCCTCAAGGCCCTCGTCTTCGACTCGTTCTACGACTCGTACCAGGGCGTGGTGGTCTACATCCGGCTCATCGACGGGCGGGTGCGCGCCGGCGCCAAGATCCTCCTGATGTCCAACGGCAAGAACTACGAAGTCCAGCAGGTCGGCGTGTTCTCGCCCGACATGCGGCCGGTCGAGGAGCTCTCGGCGGGCCAGGTCGGCTACCTGACCGCCTCCATCAAGCGGGTGGCCGACGCCAAGATGGGCGAGACCATCACCGACGTCCTGCATCCGACCGCGGCGCCCTGTCCCGGCTACCGCGACGCCAAGCCGATGGTGTTCGCCGGCCTGTACCCGATCGAGGACACCGACTACGAGGGCCTGCGCGACGCGCTCGAGAAGCTGCGCCTGAACGACTCCGCGTTCAACTTCGAGCCGGAGACCTCGCTGGCCCTCGGTTACGGGTTCCGCTGCGGCTTCCTGGGCATGCTGCACCTCGAGATCGTGCAGGAGCGGCTGGAGCGGGAGTTCAATCTCTCCCTGATCGTCACCGCCCCCAGCGTGCGCTTCAGGGTGGTGACCCTCGCGGGCGAGACCCTGGAGGTGGAGAACCCCTCCAAGCTGCCGCCCCCCGATCGCATCGAGCGGATCGAGGAGCCCTACGTGCGCGGCTCGATCTTCGTCCCCACCGAGTTCATGAGCGAGATCTACAAGCTCGCCCAGGAGAAGCGGGGCGAGCACAAGTCGCTCGAGTACGTGGGCAAGCGGGTGCACATCCAGTTCGCTTTCCCGCTGAGCGAGATCGTGGTGGACTTCTACGACCGCCTCAAGTCCATCTCCAAGGGCTACGCCTCCTTCGACTACGAATTCCTCGAGTTCCGGCCCTCGGACATGGTCAAGCTCGACATCCTCCTGAACGGCGATCCGGTGGACGCGCTCTCGATCATCGTCCACCGCGAGAAGGCCTACGAGAAGGGCAAGGCCCTCACCGAGAAGCTGCGGGCGGTGATCCCGCGCCAGCTCTACGAGGTCGCGATCCAGGCCGCCATCGGCAGCCGGGTGATCGCGCGCGAGACGGTCAAGGCCATGGGCAAGAACGTCACCGCCAAGTGCTACGGCGGCGACATCACGCGCAAGCGCAAGCTGCTCGAGAAGCAGAAGGAAGGCAAGAAACGCATGAAACAGGTCGGCCGAGTCGAGGTCCCGCAGGAGGCGTTCCTGTCGGTCCTCAAGAGCTGAGAGCGGGGCATGAACGAACTCCAGGTCCGTCCCGAGCGTGACACGGTGCCGGCGGCGCCCGCGGTCAAGGTCCGCCGGAAGTCTCTCTTTCGCGAGTACTCCGAAGCGATCATCATCGCGGTGCTGCTGGCCCTCTTCATCCGCCAGTTCGCGGTCCAGGCCTTCACGATCCCGTCCGGCTCCATGATGGACACGCTGCTGATCGGCGACTACATCCTGGTGAACAAGTTCCTGTTCGGGGCCGAGATCCCGCTCACCGATTTCCACCTGCCCGGCCTGCGCGATCCCCACCGCGGCGACATCATCGTGTTCAAGTACCCCAACGACGAGACGCGCGACTTCATCAAGCGCATCATCGCGGTGGGCGGCGACACCGTCCAGGTGCGCGACAACCGGGTGACCCTGAACGGCCACCTGATGGACGAGCCCTACGTGCGGCCGGGCTCGTTCTCCGGGCCCCCGTCGACCGCGTGCGGCTACGCCTACGCCTGCGAGCCCCTCAAGGTGCCGGACGGGTCCTACTTCGTGATGGGCGACAACCGCGACAACTCGCAGGACAGCCGCTACTGGGGCTTCGTCCGGCGGGACAAGATCCGGGGGAAGGCCTTCCTGATCTACTGGTCGTGGAACGGGGACGGGCACTGGCTGCGCTGGCGCCGGCTGGGTCAGTACCTGCCGTAGCGTCGCTCCGGCCTCGGGCCGCCCGGCTCGGCGCCTACGTGCACCTGCCGTTCTGCGTCGAGCGCTGCGGGTACTGCTCGTTCAACACCGCGCCGTACACCCCGGGGGCCCAGGACCGCTTCCTCGCCGCGCTCCTGACCGAGTGGGACCTGCTCCACGCGGCCCCCTGGGCCGGCGACGTGCGGCTCGACACCGTGTTCCTGGGCGGCGGCACCCCGTCGCTCCTCGCGGTCGACCAGATGGCGGCCCTGCTGGGCCACGTCGGGACGCGCTTCGCGGTCGAGCCGGGCGCCGAGGTCACCGTCGAGTGCAACCCGGACGACGTGACCGTGGAGCGCCTCGCCGGCTATCGGCGGTCCGGGGTCACCCGGGTGAGCCTCGGCGTGCAGAGCCTGGACGACGCGATCCTGCCGCGCCTCGACCGGCGTCACTCCGCCCGGCAGGCCCGCGCCGCCTTCGCGGCCGCGCGGGAGGCGGGGGTGGACAACATCAGCGTGGACCTGATCTACGGCCTGCCCGGCCTCGATCTCGAGACGTGGACCGCCACCGTGCGGGAGGTCATGGCCTGGGGCCCGGATCACGTCTCCGCGTATGGGCTCACCCTGGACGAGGGCAGCCTCTGGCACGCCCGGGGCGTGGGCGGGCTGCCGCCCGAGGAGGCGGTCACCGCGCAGTACTGGGCGCTCGCGCGGGCGGCCGCGGAGGCGGGCTTCGAGCACTACGAGATCTCCAACTACGCGCGGCCCGGCTTCCGCTCGCGCCACAACCAGCGCTACTGGCGGTGGGAGGAGTACCTGGGGCTCGGGCCGGGCGCGTGCGGCTTCCTCGGCCACGTGCGCTACGGCAACGTCAAGCCGGTGGAGCGCTACTGCGCATCCGTCGAAGGCGGCCGGCTCCCGCTCGCGACCCACGAGGTGCTGACCGCGCGCCAGGGCCTGGCGGAGCGGCTCATCCTCGGGCTCCGCACGAGCGACGGGATCCCGGCCGAGCGGCTCGCGGAGCGCTGCGAACTCGAGCGCGGGCGGCTGCCCGCGGTGCTCGACGCCTGGCGCGAGCGCGCCCTGCTCGCCGAGCGCGACGGCCGCGTCCGGCTCACCGAGGCGGGCTTCCTGCTCTCCGATGCCCTGTTCACCGAGCTGCTCTAGCGGTAAGATCGGCGCACTGATGACCACCGCGGCCTTCGATCAACGCAATCGCCAGGTCCTGCTCGCGGTCATCGCCGAGTACGTCGAGACCGGGGAGCCGGTCGGCTCGCGCGCGGTCGCTCGGCGCCACATCCAGGGCCTGTCGCCGGCCACGATCCGCAACGCGATGGCCGATCTCGAGGAGCTGGGCTACCTCGTGCAGCCCCACACCTCGGCCGGTCGGGTACCCACCGACGCGGCCTACCGCTTCTACGTCGATCACCTCCAGCGCGTGCCGTGGGTCGCGGGCAAAGCGCCCTCGACGGCCGCGCCCGTGGTGCCCCACGCCGACGCGGCGGAGCGGCTGATGGCGGAGACGCCGTCGCGCCTCTCCTCGGACACTCACATGAT
>JBGQHJ010000069.1:0-24654 GCA_041497895.1 Methylomirabilia bacterium | reverse complement strand
TGTCCCTGCGAGAAGGCGAGGTAGCCGTAGAACGAGTTGATGAAGATCTTGAAGGTCTGCTGGAGCGCGTTCAGGAAGATCCGGTCCTCGGGCGCGGCCGCCTCGCGGGCCAGCCGCTTGGCCGAGACCCGGAACTCGCGCAGGTCCCGGAGCAGGGAGGCGAAGACCCCGAGCCGGTCCGAGCGCGGGAAGAGATCCTGCCCGAGCATCAGCGACGGGTAGAGCGAGGTCACGTCCACGTGCAGCACGTCGCGGGCCACGCCCTGCTGGAAGACCGCGGTATAGCCGCCCGCGACGCCGCGGCCCTGGCCGGGGGCGGGCACCGCCTGGCGGCGATGCAGGTACTCCCGCATCAGCAGCGCGTCGATCTTGGTCGCGTTGCCGCGCAGCACGGTGGTCTGGTAGTCGAAGGGCAGGGCCTGCGCCTGCACGAAGTAGGGCGGCGACAGGATGGCCGAGATCGCGAGGGTCTCCAGCACGTCGTCGCGCGCGTAGGCCATGAGTCGCGCCGGGTCCTCCACGAAGATGCGCGGGATGTCTTCCGGCGGGAGGTAGGTCCGGTCGGGTGCGGCCACCCCGAAGTGCCGCGCCACGTCCTTGAGGCCGTAGGACTCGAGATCGCGCGCGCCCACGTCATAGAGCTGGGCCAGGATCCAGGTGTCCACGATGTGGCGCCCGGTCACCCCGTAGCGCCGGTAGCCGATCGCGCGCTCCGCCACCTGCATGCGCGAGGGATAGCCGCGCAGCACGGAGCCGTCGCGCCCCCACGCGAGCGGCACGCGGTACCGGCGCGCCCGCGCCTCCAAGTACTCGAGATCGAAGCGGAAGATGTTGTGGCCTTCCAGCACGTCGGGATCGCGCTCGCGGAGGATGCGCGAGCACTCGGTCAGGAGCTGGGCCTCGGACAGCTCGGCGCCCGACAGCACGGTCGAGAACCCGGTGGAGTCGGCCATCGCGATCGCGATGATGCGGTCGGACTCGCGCGCCGCGTTCGGGAACTCGAAGCCGGGCGCGGTGGTGACCTCGATGTCGAGCGCCATGCGCCGCAGGTCGCCGAAGTCCATCCCGAGGAAGGAGGTCTTGCCCGACCGCAACAGGAATTGGTGGCTCGGATCGGCGAGGAACCGGTAGGGAGCGTCGGGCGCCCCCGCGCTCTTGCCGGAGGCGTGCAGGCAATGGTCGCGCGCGCGGAGGGCCTGCGACCAGGCGGAGAACTCGGCGAGCCAGCGGTAGGCGCCCTCCCCGTCGAGGGGGGTCACCTCGAGCTCGCCTTTCAGCCCCTTGAGGAGATCGGGATCGGCCAGGAGCAGGAAGGGACGGAAGGGCTCCTCGGTGGTGATCACCCCCTGCGCGCCCCGCGCGTAGACCGTGACGTGGCTCTCCGAGGGACGGAACGCGAGCAGGCCGCGGGTGGCGTCGTGCCCGAAGAGCAGGGGATTGTCGTAGAACGGGAGCGGGATCGCGGTCAATTGAGCAGGCCGCGGAGACGGTGCAGCTCCCGTCGGGCCGTCACGTAGCGCGGCTCGAGCGACAGCGCCCGCTCGAGCTCGCCGATCGCCTCGCGGATCTCGTGACGCTTGATGTGGACGCGCGCGCGGTTGAAGTACGGATAGTGGCGCGGCTCGTAGCGCGGCGCCTGCTTGGCCCGCTCGAGCCACTCCACCGCCTCCTCCTCCCGGCCCATCTCGATCAGGTAGGCGCCGATGTCGTTGTAGGGATTCCCGAACTCGGGGTCCACCGAGATCGCGATCTTGCACTGGGCGATCGCGTCCTCGGGGCGCCCCTGGTGGCTGTAGACCCAGCCGAGGAAGGTGTGGGCCTCCGCGGTCGGATGCAGCGCGATCGACCGCTGATAGTGCGCGGCGGCCTCCTCGAGACGGCCCTGCATGTGCGCCTCGTAGCCCTGCTGGAAGTGGCGCTGCGCGTCCGCGCGGACCTCGCCGGCCGGATCGTCCGTCATCTAGCCCGCGGCCGCCTCTGCCATGCGCTCCTCCTGGTCCCGCATTCTACCGCAGCGGATCGCTCGACGGGCGCCGCGACTGCTCGCGTTGCGGTATGCTCGGGCCGTGCGCCGGACCTTCGCGACCGTGATCGTGGCGGCGGGGCTCGTGGCGGGCTGCTCGAGCCTCCGCGGAGGCCAGGCGGTGCGCTTCGACAACGTCACCCCCGGCGCTCCGATCGCGATCGACGCCACCCTGGTCCTGCCGTCCGGGCCCGGCCCGTTCCCGGCGGTGGTGCAGCTGCACGGCTGCGGCGGCCTCGAGGCGCAGTCCTTCCGCTGGGCGCGGTGGCTGGCCGATCACGGATACGCGGCCCTGGTGGTGGACAGCTTCCGGGCGCGCCACGTCAAGGGGGACTGCCGGACCGGCCCCGACGAGCCGCCGATCACCGCGCGCTTCGACGACGCGTTCGGAGCGCTGCGCTACCTGCAGTCTCGGCCCGACGTGCGCGGGGACCGGGTCGCGGCGATCGGCTGGTCGCAGGGCGGCGTCTACGCGATGGCGGTCATCAACGGGCCGAGCCTCGAGCGCGCGCGGCGGCGCGGGGTCGCGCTGCCCGCGGTGGGCTTCGCGGCGAGCGTCGGCGTGTACCCGGGCGGCTGCTTCTCGCTGGTCAAGGAGCAGGTCGTGCGGCCGCTGCTGGTCCTCATCGGGGGGGCCGACGACTGGACCCCCGCCGCCAAGTGCCGGGAGATGGTCGACGCGATGCGCGCGCGCGGCGCGGACGCCACGATCGTGACCTATCCCGGCGCGTACCACTACTTCGACGTGGAGGGGCAACGGCTCGAGGTCCTGGCCGAGGTCGAGAACGACACCCGGCCGGGCGGATTCGGGGCGACCGTCTCCTACCAGGCGGAGGCGGCCGCCGACGCCCACCGGCGCATCGAGGAATTCCTCGCGCGCCATCTCCGCCGGCCGTGACCGCGCGACGCGCCACGGACCGATAATCCACCCCCCGCGTTGCACGGCGCGCCCGGCGCGTGCTAGCGTGAGCCCGGCTGCACCATCTCCATGGACGCATCGGTCGAGCTCGTCAAGCATCTACTCGCCTCGGTGGTACACATCCACACCGAGGTTCCGTCGTCCCATCCCTCGACGCGCATCCTGGGGGACGAGCGCATGGGGACGGGGACCGTCGTGGACCCCGCCGGCCTCATCCTCACCGTCAACTACGTGGTGATGGGCGGCGAGACCATCCAGGTCACCTTCGGCAAGGGCCGGGCCATCCGGGCGGAGCTGGTGGCCCAGGACTTCGAGGTCGGCCTCGCCCTGCTGCGGGTCAAGCGTCAGAACCTCACCGCGGTCCCAATCGCGGACTCGGAGTCCATCGAGCGGGGGACGCCGGTCTTCGCGCTGGGCTCGACCGGCCCCCGCGAGCGCCGCGTGGCCGGCGGGCTCGTGACCTACCTCGGCGAGTTCGAGGCCTACTGGGAGTACCTGCTCGACCGCGGCATCGTGTCGAGCGCGGCCAACCCGGGCTTCGGGGGCGGCCCGCTCTTCACCCTGACCGGGCAGATGGTGGGCGTGGTCCACCTGAACCTCAACGAGATCGCGCGCTCCTCCCTCGCGATCCCGACCGAGTTCTACCGGCGCAACCAGGAGGAGTTCGTGCGCTTCGGCCGCGTGGTCAGCCGCCCGCAGCGCGCCTGGCTCGGCGTCTTCGCCCACGCGCTGGAGGAGGGCGTGGTGGTGGCGGGCCTCGTGCCCAACGGACCGGGCGCCCGCTCCGGCATCCAGGAGGGCGACCTGATCGTGTCGCTCGACGCCCAGGAGGTTCCCACCCGCAAGGAGCTGTACCTCTCGCTGTGGCGGCACGCGCCCGGCGAGAAGATGACCCTCGAGGTGATGCGCGACAACGAGGTCCGCCGGCTGTCCGTCACCGGCGGCGACCGCGCCGACTTCTACAAGCAGATTTCCTGAGCGCCGGACAGGGAGGCTCCCGATGGATCTCGGCATCAAGGGCAAGACCGCGCTGGTGGTGGCCGCGAGCAAGGGGATGGGCAAGGCGAGCGCGCTCGGCCTGGCCGCGGAGGGCGCGCGGGTGGTGATGTGCGCGCGCGGGGAGGCCGCCCTCAAGGACGCGGCCGCGGAGGTCAAGCAGCGGACCGGCGCGGAGGTGCTGGCCTTGACCGCCGACGCGAGCCGGGCCGCCGACATCTCCCGGGTGGTGGCGGAGGCCAACCGGGCCTTCGGCGGGGTCGACATCCTGGTCGCCAACGTGGGCGGCCCGCCCCCCGGGCCCTTCGAGCAGATGACCGACGAGCAGTGGAAGGCCGCCTTCGAGCAGATCCACCTGTCGACCGTTCGCTTCATCCGGGAGGTCCTGCCCCACATGAAGCAGGCGCGCTGGGGCCGCATCCTCGCGATCCAGTCGAGCTCGGTGAAGCAGCCGGTCGACGGGCTCGTCCTCTCCAACGGCATCCGCCCCGGCATCGCTGGCCTCTTCAAGACCCTGGCCGGCGACCTCGCGCCCCACGGCATCACGGTCAACCTGGTGCTGCCGGGACGCATCATGACCGACCGCTTCCGCGAGCACCAGACCGACCGGGCCAAGCGCAGCGGGGTCACGCTGGAGAAGCAGATGGAGCTCTCCTCCGCCGGCATCCCGATGGGCCGCATCGGCACCCCGGAGGAGTTCGCGGCGATGGTGGTCTTCCTCGCCTCCGCGCAGGCCTCCTACGTCACCGGCACCGCGGTGCAGGTGGACGGCGGCCTCATCCGAAGCGTCGTCTAGCGGTGATCGGAGCCTTCCGGGTCGCGCTGGCGAGCTTCCGCGCCCGTCGCGGGATGTTCCTCGCCTCCGGGCTCGCCTTCAACTTCGTCGTCTGCCTCATCCCGCTGCTCTTCTTCGTGGTATCGGTGGCCGGCTTCGTCCTGAGCCGCCGGACGGTGATGGAGGCGGTGCTCAACCAGCTCTCCGCGATCGTCCCGGTCTACAAGGAGGAGCTGCACCAGAACCTCGCCGCCATCATCCGGCGCCGGCGCCTGTCCGGCCTGCTCGGTACCGCGGTGCTGCTGCTCTTCGCGAGCCAGCTCTTCAACGCGATCCGCCTGGTGCTGAGCGACATCTTCGGCTTCCGCGGCGGCCCCGGCTTCCTCCGCGGCATGCTGCGCGACATGGTGATGGTCCTGGCGATGGGGCTCCTGTTCCTCGCCAGCATCGTGATCAGCGACGTCTTCGGCTGGCTCAAGATCCTGGTGTTCCAGACGATGGGAATGCCCTTGCAGTGGGTGCGCTCCTGGTCGCTCGCGCTGGCCCTGGCGCTCAGCACCGCCTTCTTCTTCGTGCCCTACCGCTACTTCCCGCACCGGCGGGTGCCCGCCGGCGCGGCGCTGGCCGGCGCGCTGCTGGCCGCGGTGCTGTGGGAGACGGCCAAGCAGCTCTTCCGCCTGTACATCCTCTCCTTCGGGGTCTACGACCAGGTCTATGGCCCGCTGGGGGTGCTGGTGGCCCTCGCGATGTTCGCCTACTACTCGGGGGTCGTCTTCATCCTGGGCGCCGAGTTCGCGGCCGCGCTCATGAAGGGCGGCCGCGCCTGACCGGTCTATGCTAGGGTGATCCGGTCATGGCCGACCCCCTGCCTCCGCCGCTCTCCGGCGTGCGGGTCCTGGAGCTCGCTCACCTGATCGCGGGGCCCATCTGCGGCATGTACCTGGCCGACATGGGCGCCGACGTGGTCAAGGTGGAGTCGCGCGAGGCGCCCGACGCGGGGCGCTCGGTGTACCCGCGCGCGGTGCGGAACGGCGAGGGCGTGCTGCACCTGACGGTCAACCGCAACAAGCGCGCGATCTGCCTCGACGTCAAGCAGCCGGAGGGCCGCGACGCCTTCCTCCGCCTGGCCGCGTGGGCCGACGTGATCATCGAGGGCTTCCGCGGCGGGGTGGCCGAGCGGCTCGGCATCGACTACGACTCGGTGAAGGCGGTGAACCCGCGGCTCATCTACTGCTCGATCTCCGCCTTCGGGCCCGAGGGGCCCTGGCGCGAGAAGCCCGGGCTCGACTCCCTCGCGCAGGCGCTCGGCGGCCTGATGGCCATCACCGGCGAGCCCGACGGCGGCCCGGTGCTCTGCGGGGCGCCGGTGGCCGACACGCTCGGCGGCATGCTCGCGATCCAGGGCGTGCTCACCGCCCTGATCTCGCGCGCCGCGACCGGGCAGGGCCAGCGCGTGGACGCCTCCCTGCTCAACGGCATGCTGTTCGCGCACACCGCGCGCCTGTCGGTGTTCCACGAGACCGGCGAGCCGCTGCCGCGCTACGGCAGCGGGCATCCCGAGATCGTCCCGTACCAGGCCTTCAAGGCGCAGGACGGCTGGATCTTCGTGGCCGCGTGGGTCGACCGGCTGTGGCTACCCTTCTGCAAGGCGGTCGGCCTGGACGCGCTCGGGGCGGATCCGCGCTTCGCCACCCGGGCCGACCGGCTCGCGCACCGGGCCGAGCTCGAGGCGATCCTCACCCCGGTGTTCCGTACCCGTCCGGTCGCGGACTGGATGGAGACGCTCGAGCAGGCCGACGTGCTGTGCGCGCCGGTGAACGATTATCCGGGCCTGGTCCGGCACCCGCAGGTGGTCGCGAGCGGGTTCATCACCGAGCAGGCGCACCCGCGCGCGGGACGCTTCAAGACGGTGGCCACGCCGGTGAAGCTCGAGAAGACGCCGGGGACCATCCGGACCCCGGCGCCGCTCCTGGGCGAGCATAGCCGGGGCGTGCTGGCCGAGGCCGGGTTCACGCCCGCGGAGATCGAGTCGCTCGCCGCGCGGCGCATCATCTAGCTTGGCGAGGTGCAGCCGTGGCTGGGTGAGGTGAGCCGAAGGCGAGCCGAGCGGTTACGACAATCGAGCCGAGCGGATACAAGGAGATCCCCATGATGCTCAAGGACAAGGTGGCGGTGGTCACGGGCGCGGCGCGCGGGATCGGCCGCGAGATCGCGCTGCTCCTGGCGAAGCACGGCGCCAAGGTGGTCGTGAACGACTACGGCGGCGGCTCCGACGGGGTGGGGGACGCGCGCGGGCCGGCCGACGACGTGGTCAACGAGATCAAGGGCCTGGGCGGGCAGGGCGCGGCCAGCTACGACTCGGTGGCGAGCATGGCGGGTGGCCAGCGCATCGTGCAGACCGCGCTCGACCACTTCGGCCGCGTCGACATCGTGGTCAACAACGCGGGCATCCTCCGCGACCGGATGATCTTCAACATGACCGAGGAGGAGTGGGACGGCGTCATCAACACCCACCTCAAGGGCACCTTCGCGGTGACCCGCGCCGCGGTGCCCCACATGCGGGAGCGCAAGTGGGGCCGGATCATCAACATGACGTCCACCTCGGGCCTCGTCGGCAACATCGGCCAGGCCAACTACGCGGCGGCCAAGCTCGGCATCGTGGGCTTCACCAAGGTGGTGGCGCTCGACATGGCCCGCTACAACGTGACCGCGAACTGCATCTCGCCCTTCGCGTGGACGCGCATGATCGGCACCATCCCTACCGAGACCGAGGCCCAGAAGGCACGGGTCGAGAAGATCAAGAAGATGGGCCCCGAGCACATCGCCCCGGTGGCGGTCTTCCTGGCCAGCGACGAGGCGAAGGAGATCTCGGGGCAGGTGTTCGGGGTGCGCGGCAAGGAGGTCATGCTGTTCTGCCACATGCGGCCGGTGCGCAGCATCCACCACGACCTCGGGTGGACGCCCGAGCGGCTGGCCGCCATGTTCCCGGGCACGCTCCGCCATCACCTGGCCCCGCTCGACACCTCGGGTCAGTTCTTCAACTACGACCCGATGGTCTGAGCCCGCGGCGGGGCCCGAGACCATGCCCCGCGCGGTATCCCTGCTCCTGGCCCTGTCGCTGGCCGGGCTGGTCGGGCACGCGACGGGCGCCGAGCGGGGGCTGCTGGTCACCGTCGGCGAGGTCACCGACAGTAGCGCGGTGGTCTGGGTCCGCGGGGTCGCGTGGGGCGAGGTCACGGTGCGCTACGCGCCGGCGACGCGTCAGCCCGACGCGGGAGCTCCCCCGCTGGGGGCGCGGGGCGAGATCCGGGTGGCCCCGAGCCACAATCTCACCGGCAAGCTGCTGCTCTCCCGCCTGGAGCCGGCCACGCGCTACCGCTACACGATCACCCAGGGCACCGCGGGAGCCGCGGGCGAGTTCGTGACCGCGCCCGCGCCGACCGTGGCGATCCCGGTCCGCTTCGCCTGGAGCGGCGACCTGGGCAGCCGCGGCCACTGCCGCAAGCCCGCGGACGACTTCCCCATCTTCCGCGCGCTCGCCCAGGTGCCGGCCGACTTCTTTCTGTTCGTGGGTGACACCGTCTACGCCGATCACGAGTGCGGCGAGCCGTCGCGGATCGCGGGCTACGACTTCGTGGCGCGCCGGCTCGCGGACTTCTGGGCCAAGCACCTCTACAACCGCCAGGACCCGGCCGGCCAGGCCTACTTCCGGCGCACCTCGGTCTACGCGATCTGGGACGACCACGAGGTGCGCAACGACTTCTCGGGCCCCGCCGAGCCCCTCACCGAGGTCGGGCGGCGCGCCTTCATCGACTACTTCCCGATCCAGCCCCCGCGCGAGGAGCCGACCCGGCTCTACCGCAAGTTCCGGTGGGGCTCGCTGCTCGAGGTCTTCATCCTCGACACGCGGCAGTATCGGAGCCCCGACGCCGACCCCGACGGGCCGGGGAAGACCATGCTCGGCGCCGCGCAGCGGCGCTGGCTGATCGACTCGGTGTCGTCCTCGACCGCGGTGTGGAAGGTGGTCGTGTCGAGCGTGCCGCTCTCGGTGCCCACCGGCGGCCGCGCGCACGACTCCTGGAGCAACGCCAACCCCCAGGGCGTGCCCGACGAGCACGGCACCGGCTTCGCGGTCGAGCGCGATCTCATCCTGCGCACGCTCCGCCAGCGCGGGGTCCGGAACCTCGTCTTCCTGGCCGCGGACGTGCACTTCGCCCAGCTCATCCGCCACCACCCGACCACCGAGTGGTCCTTCCACGAGTTCATCGCGGGGCCGCTCTCGGCGTCGCCGGGCCGGCCTCGCCCCCTCGACCAGGGCCTGAATCCTCGCTCGCTGTGGAGCCTGGGCGGCCCCAACACCTTCGGCGACATCGCGATCTACACCGGCGGCCTCACCGTACGCATCGTCGACGGGGAGGGGCAGGAGCGCTTCGTCCACGCGATTGGAGCCGAGTGAGCCGGCGCCGAGCGAGGCCGCGGCCGCTCAGCCGCGCCGGTTGACCAGGTAGATCCCCACCGCGACCAGCGCGGCCGCCCCACCCAGCTGGCCGCTGAGCCGCTCCCCGAGCACGAGCCAGCCCGCGAGCACCCCGAAGAGGGGCGTCCAGAACGCGAAGGACGCGAGGCCGGACGCCGGGTAGTGCTCGAGCAGCCAGAACCAGGCGAGGTAGGAGACGAACGCGACGATCACCGCCTGGTACGCGAGCGCGGCCAGCACGAGGGGGGTGGCCCGCGTGATGCCCGCCTCGCCCAGCGCCGCCGCGAGGCCGATCAGCACCACCGAGGAGATGGTGAGCTGGTAGAAGAGCGTGCGTTGCGGGGTGAGCCGCACGCCGCCGCGCCCCATCTTGACGACCACGGTGGTGGCGCCCCAGAGCACCCCGCCGATCAGCTCGAGGGCGTCACCCACGAGCTCGCGCCCGGAGGGCAGGTAGAGCCCGTCGGCGAAGGCCAGGCAGAGGCCCACGAACGCGACCACCAGGCCGGCCACCTTGGCACCGGTCAGCCGCTCGCCCGGGATGAACCAGTGGGCGCCCAGCGCCACGAAGAACGGCGCGGAGTAGAGGAAGATCACGCTGCGCGAGGCGGTCGTGAAGGCGAGGCCGCCGTAGATGAAGAGGAACTCGGTCGCGAACAGGAGGCCGATGAGCAGACCGTAGCGCGCGGTGCCGTCGCGGACGAAGATCGGCTCGCCGCGGAGCCGGCACCAGAGCCAGAGCAGCACCACGGCTACCATCGAGCGCAGCCCGGCGCCCATGACCGGAGAGATCCCCGCGAGGCTGATCTTGATCGCGACCTGGTTGAATCCCCAGGCCACGCAGCAGAGCAGGAGGATGCTCGCCGCCACCCCTCCCAGGCGGTCGGATCGAATCACGCCCGGGCCCGACGGAGCCCGGCCAGCCCGAGCCCAGCCACGCTCAGCGCGCTCAGCACCGCTCCCGCCCATTCCGCCACTCCCGGGCGATGCTCGAGCTCCACGACCGCGGTCCCGGCCGGCGGGCTCACCTCGAGCAGGCCCAGCGCGTCGCGGCGCGCGGGGATCCGCGCCCCGCCGGCCCGGGCCACCCAGAGCGGAGAGTAGGCGATCGCCAGCGGAGACCAGCCGCCCGCGGCCGGCGGCGCCGCGATGCGCCAGCGCTGGGGGCCGATCGGGGTGGGCTCGTCGCGAGGAGCGCGGAAGACGAAGACGGTGAAGGGGCCGATCCGCTCCGCGCGCCGGAGCGCGCCGTTGCCGCCGAGGAACGCGGCGACGCCCACGTCCTCGTCCTGCGCCACCACCGTCGAGATCCCGAGGCGGGCCGCCCGCTCGTCGAACGTCTCGGCATCGAGGGCCGCGAGCGGCCGGCCGAAGAGCGTCTGCCCGTCACCCTGCTCGGCGAGCAGGGTGAGGGGACGGTTGGCGGCGGAGCCCGTGTAGAGCAGACCCGCCACCGGCGACGGATGGGTGAACGTCCCGCCCAGGATCGCGCGCCCGGTCCGGAGCGGCGTGAGCGCGGTGATGTGCGTGTGGGCCCGCCACCACTCCGGGCGCCAGTCGAGAGATACCGCCGAGCGCACGAACAGGATGCGCCCGGGCGGCGTCGTCTCGAGCACCGTCCACAGCGCGTCGAGCCGGAGCCCGCGCACCACCTCGTGCTCCTTCGGCCACTGGCCGGCCCACGACCACAGCGAGAGACCCGGCTCGTACGGGCCCCAGGCCAGCGGCACGCACGCGGCGAGCGCGAGCGGCACCACCACCGCGGGGCGCGCGAGGCGGGCGGCCAGCGCGGTCAGGCCGAGGGCGCCGCCGACCACGAGCGCCCAGAGCAGCCCGTCCACCAGCCGGTCGGCCGGCAGCCACGCGGCCCCGAGCGGCTCCGCGACGAGCGCGTCGAGCAGCACCAAACCCGCGGTGACCGGGGCCACCGCGAGCAGCCACCGCCCGACGCGGGGCGCGTCGTCCGACCCGCGGGCGCGCCACGCGACGAGCGCGAGCACGGCGAGCACCGGCAGCACCGGCTGCGAGAGCACGCGCCAGCCCAGGCTGGTCAGGGCGCGGTCCTGCCAGGCGAGCGGCAGCGCCATGTCCAGGTGGGCGAGCAGCGGCAGCAGCCACACCGCGGCCAGGCCCAGTCCGAGCGCCACCAGCGCCAGCCCGTGGAGGAGCCGCCGGCCGCGCGGCGCGCCGCTCGTCGCGGCCAGCAGGACCATCGCCACCGCGGTGGGCGTGTGCGCGGGGTGGAGCAGCGTCACCGCCGCCACGAGCGCCGACGCGGCCAGCGGCGGGCTCGGCGCACCGTCCGCCCACCGCAGCAGGACGAGCCCGAGCACGGGGAGCGCGCCCCAGCCGAGACGCGCGCCGACCAGCCCCCAGCGCAGGCCCTCCTCGACGCCGCTCCGGCAGCCGGCGGAGAGCGTGAGGGCCACGAAGGCCCCGGGCAGCGCGAGCCACGGATCGACCGAGCAGCGCCGGAGCAAGGCATAGGTGGCGACGCCGGGGAGCACCCACGCGAGCCAGAGCAGCGCCTGGTAGACGCTCGTGGTGGAGAGCGCGCCGCCCGCCGCGTGGTAGAGCAGGGCGCCGAGCCACGCGAAGCCGGGCGGGTAGAACTGCAGCTCCGCGTAGCCGGCCCACCAGCCCGGATCGAAACGCCACGGGGCCAGGCCCACCACGATCGCGTGGGCGAGGCGGTAGAACTGCCCCGGGTGGTCGTCGAAGACGAGCAGGCCGCCGCCGATCGCCCGCCACCCGAAGGCGATGGCGTAGGCGCCCAGCAGCGCGGGCGGCACCCAGGCGCGGCTCACGGAGGGCGATGATACGGCATCGCGTTGACAATCCGCGTCGCGGAGTGTTAAGTAAACGAAATCGTTGTGGCTGGATCGGTGGTCCGGACGAGGCCAACCCGGACCGTGCAGCTAATTCCGGGGCTCAAATCCCCTACCGATGGAGAGGCCATGGACAGAGTGAAGGGCTTGAAGTGCCGGGAGTGTGGCCGCGGCTACCCCTCCTCCCCGGTTCACGTCTGCGAGTTCTGCTTCGGTCCCCTCGAGGTCGACTACGACTACGCGGCGATCCGCGCGCGAGTGAGTCGCGCGCGCATCGAGGCGGGCCCTCCGTCGATCTGGCGCTACGCCGACCTGCTGCCGCTCGAGGTGCCCGACGGCGAGCCGCCGATCGGGCCCCACGTGGGCTTCACCCCGCTGGTGCGGGCGCGCAACCTGGCCCGCGAGTGGGGCGTGCGCGAGCTCTACGTCAAGAACGACGCGGTCTGCCACCCGACGTGCTCCTTCAAGGACCGGGTGGTGGCGGTCGCGGTTGCCAAGGCGCGGGAGTTCGGCTTCGACACGGTGGCGTGCGCCTCGACCGGCAACCTCGCGAACTCGGTGGCGGCCCACGCGGCGGAGGCGCGGCTTTCGTCCTACGTCTTCATCCCCACCGATCTCGAGTCGGGCAAGGTGATCGGGACGCTCGTCTTCGCCCCGACCCTGGTGGAGGTGCAGGGGACCTACGACGACGTCAACCGCCTCTGCGCCGAGATCGGCGACAAGTACCACTGGGCCTTCGTCAACATCAACCTCCGTCCCTACTACGCGGAGGGCTCGAAGACGATGGGCTACGAGATCGCCGAGCAGCTCGGCTGGCGCGCGCCCGCCCACGTGGTGGTGCCCTGCGCGGGCGGCTCGCTGCTCACCAAGATCGCCAAGGCCTTCCAGGAGATGGCGCGGCTCGATCTCATCCCGGAGCGCCGCACGAGCGTGTACGCGGCGCAGGCGGCCGGCTGCGGGCCCATCGTCACCATGATCAAGAAGGACACCGACGTGCTCGAGCCGGTGCGCCCGCAGACCATCGCCAAGTCGCTCGCCATCGGCAACCCGGCCGACGGCTACTACGCCTACCGCGCGGTCAAGGACTCGGGCGGCCACGGCGAGCACGCCACCGACGAGGAGATCATCGACGGCATGCGCCTGCTCGCGCGCACCGAGGGCATCTTCGCGGAGACCGCGGGCGGGGTGACGGTGGCGGCCACCCGCAAGCTCATCGAGGCGGGCCGCATCCCCCGTGACGAGCCGATCGTCATGTGCGTCACCGGCAACGGGCTCAAGACGCCCGACGTGCTGCACGACCGGCTCGGCGGCGGCGTCTCCATCCGGCCCTCGCTCCAGGCCTTCGACCGGGCGCTGGCCGATCTCAAATCCAGGACCGTGGCGTAGCGCCGCATCGAGGAGATCTCCATGGCCGTTCTCGTTCGCATCCCGACCCCGCTGCGCACCCTCACCAAGGGCGCGGCCGAGGTCCAGGCCGACGCCGCCACCGTCACCGATCTCATCGAGGTGCTGGAGCGCCAGTTTCCCGGCCTCAAGGAGCGCCTGGTGGAGGACGGTGGGCAGCTACGCCGCTTCATCAACATCTACATCAACCAGGAAGACATCCGGTTCCTGCAGGGCGCGACCACGTCGCTCAAGCAGGGCGACGAGGTCTCCATCGTCCCGGCCATCGCGGGCGGGCGTTAGCCGCCCCCGGTACGCCTCCTCGGCTCCATGATCTCGAAGCGGGTCCAGGGCTTCACCGAGTCGGTGATCCGGGAGATGACCCGGGTCAACAACCAGTACGACGGCATCAACCTGGCCCAGGGCATGCCGAACTTCCCGCCGCCGCGCGAGCTGGTGGAGGCCGCGCACCGGGCCATCGACGGCGACTTCCACCAGTACGCCATCACCTGGGGCACCCCGCGGCTCCGGCAGGCGATCGCGGAGAAGTACCGGAAGTTCTACCGCATGGACATCGAGGCCGACCGGCACGTCACGGTCTGCTGCGGCTCGACCGAGACCATGCTGGCCACCCTGCTCGCGGTGCTCAACCCGGGCGACGAGGTCATCATCTTCGAGCCCTTCTACGAGAACTACGGCCCCGGGTGCATCATCGCGGGGGCCGAGCCGGTCTTCGTGCCGCTCGAGCCGCCCGACTTCTCGTTCGATCCGGACCGCCTGGCGCGCGCGGTCACCTCGCGCACCCGGGCCGTGGTCTTCAACAGCCCCAACAATCCCTCCGGCAAGGTGTTCTCGCGGGCCGAGCTGCAGGTGATCGCGGATCTCTGCCTCAAGCACGATCTCCTGGCCATCACCGACGAGATCTACGAGCACATCGTCTTCGACGGGCTCGGCCACACCCCGATCGCGACCCTGCCCGGCATGGCCGACCGCACCGTGACCATCTCCGGCATCTCCAAGTCCTACTCGGTGACCGGCTGGCGCGTCGGGTACGCGGTGGCCAGCCCCGAACTGTCGCTCGGCATCCGCCGCGCCCACGACTTCATCACGGTCGGGGCGCCGCACCCGCTCCAGGAGGCGGCGGTCACCGCGCTCGGCCTGCCCGACTCCTACTACGTGCACCTCCGCGAGAGCTATCAGGCACGCCGCGACCTGCTGCTCGGAAAGGTGGAGGAGGCGGGCTTCGTCGCCTTCAAGCCGCGCGGGGCCTACTACATCCTCACCGAGGCCGCGCACTTCCTGGAGCGCTACGGCTGCCGCGACGACCACGAGTTCGCGCTGTACCTGGTCCGGGAGGTCGGGGTGGCCACCGTGCCGGGCTCGTCCTTCTACGCCCACCGCGAGCTCGGCCGGACCAAGATCCGCTTCTGCTTCCCGAAGACGGACGACATGCTGATCGAGGCGGGGCGCCGGCTGCAGAAGCTCGCCCGTTGAGCCTCCGCGAGGCGGCGCGCTCGGTCTTCGACGCCGCGCTCGCCGCCTCGGACGTCCACCCGCTGGTTCGCCGCGCCCTCGCCGATGTGCGTCCGGCCGGACCGGGCCGCGTGCGGGTGGTGGGCGCGGGCAAGGCCTCGGGCGCGATGGCCGCCGCGGCGGAGGCCGCGCTGGGCGACGCGATCACCGGCGGCCTGGTCGTGGTCAAGGACGGCTACCGGGCCGCCACCCGGCGCATCCGCCTCGTGGAGGCGGGCCACCCGGTGCCCGACGCCCGCGGCGAGGCGGCGGCGCGCGAGATCCGCGCGATCGCGGAGGCGGCCGGCGCCGACGACCTGCTCCTGGTGCTGGTCTCGGGCGGCGGCTCGGCCCTCACTCCGGCGCCGGTGCCCCCCATCACGCTCGGCGACAAGCAGGCCATGACCCGCCTGCTGCTGGCCGCGGGCGCCAACATCAACCAGATGAACGCGGTGCGAAAGCACTGCTCGTTGCTCAAGGGCGGCCAGCTCGCGCGCGCCGCGGCGCCGGCCCGCGTGCACGCCCTGCTGCTCTCCGACGTGATCGGCGATCCGCTCGACGTCATCGCCTCCGGCCCCACCGCGCCCGACGCCTCCACCTTCGCGGACGCGCTCGCGATCCTGCGCCGCTTCGACCTGCTCGCCCGCTCACCCGCGGCGATCGTGGACCGGCTCGAGCGCGGCGCCCGCGGCGAGATCCCGGAGACGCCGAAACCGGACGATCCCGTCTTCCGTCGGGTCACCAACACCGTCATCGGCAACAACGCTCTCGTGGTCGACGCGGCGGCGGCCCGGGCCCGGGCGCTCGGCTTCACGCCCCACGTCCTGACCCGATCGCTCGAGGGCGAGGCGCGAGAGGTCGCGGACCGGCTGGTGGCGCTCGCGCGGCAGATCCGCGAGGGCAGGGGACCGGTGGCCGCGCCGGCCTGCGTGATCGCCGGTGGCGAGACCACCGTCACGGTGCGCGGGACCGGGACCGGCGGCCGGTGCCAGGAGTTCGGCCTGGCCGCCGCGCTCGCGCTGGAGGGACTGGAGGGCGTGGTGGCGCTCGCCGCGGGGACCGACGGCACCGACGGGCCCACCGACGCGGCGGGGGCGGTGGTCGACGGCGGCAGCGCCGCGCGGGCCCGCGAGCGCGGCCACGATCCGCGGGCGAGCCTGGCCGGCAACGACTCGAACCCGCTGCTCACGGCCATCGGCGACCTGGTGGTCACCGGCCCCACCAACACCAACCTGCTCGACCTCTACCTCCTGCTCATCGACGCGCCCGCCGGCCGCTGAGAAAGGTCCAGATGCGAGGCGGCGCCCTCGGCTGCACGCGAGGCGTACTCACTGTACGTTGAGCGCGCACCCGAGGGCGCCGCACTCCCGCAGATGGGCCTTTATCAGCGGCCGGCTAGGGGGCGCGGTATTCCTGGATGATGTCGAGGATGCGCTGGCGGGTCTCCCTGCGGAGCGTCTCGTCCGACAGGTCGCGCCCGAGGACTTCGTCCTCGAGATCGAACATCTTCGCGAAGCGCGGCGGCTGCCCGGGCGGAGTGCGCTCGACGAAGGGGCCGGAGCCGTCCAGCCGCCCCTCCCAGGTCTCGCGCAGCAGGGTCCAGAACGCACGGCGCGGCTCCGCGAACGCACGGCCGGCCGCGCACTCGGAGTCCGGCAGCCGGACGTACCAGTTCTTCCCCAGCTCCCGGACCAGCGGGACCCGGCCGGCGTCGCCGTGAATGGTCTTGACGTTGTCCTGGCGCTCGAGCCAGCTCCCCTCCTGGGACGCCCCGTAGACCACGATGCGGGTCGAGCGCTCGAGCGCCTGGTAGTCGGACCGGCCCATGTCGCGCGTCTCCCGCCCGGGGATCGGCGCGTAGTTCTTCCCGCACGACCACTCGGGATAGGCGGTGTCCGCGCTCCAGCGCGCCGCGCACTGGTAGCGCAGCCCGTCGTCGAGATTGGTCACGCGCCGGGTCCACAGCCCGGGGGTCGCGCGCAGGTCCCGCGCCTGCCAGTGGAGCGGCGCCACGAAGTCGTAGAGGAACGGGGCATCGAACTCCCAGTCCTCGGACTGATGCCGCACCTCGGTGCCCGGGCGCAGGGCCCCGGCGGGGTCGGTCAGGAAGAGGACCCGCAGCAGCCGGATCCGCTGGGGCGAGAGAGCCTCGGCGACGATCCATTCCTTCGCCGACTTGTCCCGGTTGACGTCGTAGACGCGCGGGTCGCGAACGTAGCCCGGCTTGAGCGCCTGCACCTCGACGTAGCTGTAGTCCACCAGGAAGCAGCCGGTCATGCGCTGGACCGCCTGGAGCCCCCGCGCGAGCTGCGCGTCGTCGGCCCCGGCGGCGGGCAGGGCGCCCCCGAGGAGCAGCAGGGCGAAGAGCAACGGGCGGGCGCGCATCGACAGGCCTCGCGCCTAGGGTCCCCCGAGGGGCGAGGCCTGTCAACTGCGCCGGTGGGCTAGAAGCGCACGCGCACCCGGTAGGCGAGGGTGGTCGCGCCCTCCTTCGGCACCGCGATGGCGAAGCGGGCGGTGGAGGCCTGGATCTTGTCGTGCGGGTGGGTCGCCCGCACCATCTCCCAGTCGCCCGGCATGGGCTCGATCACGTCGACGGTCACCGCTTCCTTCTTGTGGTTGCGGAGGGTGATCTCCCACTCGACCTCGTAGAGATTCGAGCCGATCCGCTTCCAGTCCTTCTGGACCCGATCGCCCACCACGTCGAAGGCCTCGCCCATCTTGATCCGCACCTGCTCGTCCTTGGCGGTGTGGTCGATCCAGTCCTCGCCGACGAGCTGCTGGCTGCCCGAGGCGTCGGCCTTGTACACCCGGACCTTGCCCTTCGGCAGCGGGACCCCCAGCCGGTTCTCCTTGCTGTTGCGGAGGTCGAGGTAGACGCCCACCTTCTGGTTGGAGAACGGCACCCCGTACTGGGTGCGGTGGTAGCTCGCGGCCCCGTAGTAGATGTAGCGCTTCTCCACCGGCACGTCCGCGGCGGAGAGCAGGGCGAGCTGCTTGGTCTGGTTGTCCTTGATGGTGGTGCGCCCGTCGAGCGTGTAGAGGTGGTACTCGAAGAAGCCCTCCGACTTGAAGTCGCGCTCGGCCATGGCCGGCGAGGACGCCTTCACCGACATCTCGAGCGCCCGCCGGGCCTCGTCGCGGCTCGCCGCCCGGTTGATGTCGCCCGCCACCAGCTTGAGGGCGGCGTCGCGATAGGTGCCGCCGCTCTGGTTGGTGATCGTCACCCACGAGGTGAGGTCGCTCCGGGTGTCGCTCGCATTGATCAGCATCACGTAGTCCGACTTCCAGCTGATCCCTGCGGTGAGGTACGAGGCCTCCACGCGCTGGGGCGTGGGGCGCGTGTTCCGGAGCAGCCAGGCGAGGGTCGGCTTGGACACCAGGTTCTCGGGCAGGGCCGGCAGCACCACCTGGCCGGCGTGGCCCATGTGGATCTGCCCGTTGATGTCGTACACCGGCCCCCGCGTGGAGAGCAGCACCGCCTCCTGATAGGAGCCGTTGCCCTGGTAGAGCCGCACCGTGCGGCCGATGTACTTCTCCATGAGCTTCTCGCTCGACAGCAGGTCGTACTCGTAGTTCTGCTCGAGGATGCGGAGCGCGGCGGGCTCGGTGAGCGAGCGCAGGTGCACCGAGGTCGGATCGATCTGGGCCGCCACGTCCGCGTAGCGCGCCTCCACGAGCCCCGGCTCGAGACGGACCTCGCGCGTCTCCTTCACGAGACCGAGGTTGCCGTTGTAGATCGTGATCATGACGTCGCGCTGGTCGGCCGCGGTGATGCTGACGGGGGCGGCGGCCGCCGCGTATGGCAGGCTCAGCAAGCCGGCCAGGGCCAGGGCGATCGATCGGGTGCGTAGCGTAATCATCGGTGTCCTCCGGGTGCCGGATTCGGTGTGGCTATCCGGTTAGACCGGGGACCCGGGAGAAAGTTCCGGCTACTGGAGGCGCAGGATCACGTGCACCTGGGAGGGCAGGTCGGGGCGCTCGGCCTCCACGCGCCAGGCCCCGAGGCGCGCGAGCCCCTGCGTGAATTCTGCATAGCGCGCCTGCGGGACGACCGCCTCGACCACGGTGGCCTCCTCCTCGCGCCGCCGGCCCGTCTCCCGTCCGCCCACGCGGGCGATCAGGTCGGTCAGATCGCGCTCCGCCGCGTCGCGATCCCGCACCGCGATTCCCGCCACCTCGTCGCTCGGCGCGGCCCGCTTGGCGGCCAGCCGGGGAGCCGCGGACGCACCTCGCGCGGCATCCGCGCTCGACTCGGCCGGCGGCCGGCGATTCTCAGTCTGGCGGCTCTGGGCATCGGTCTCCAGCTTGCCGCCGGGCGAGGGCGCCGCAGGCGCCGAGACGACCGGGGGCGGGACCGTCGCCGGCCCGGACTCGGGGTGCGAGTAGGCCCGCACGCGTGCCGATTCCTGCATCGCATCGGTCGGCGCGGGCTGGGTGACGCCGCGGACGGCCGCCGCGTCGCCACGGTCCCGTTCTTCCTTCGAGACGGGCGCCTCGCTCTGGGCGGCGCGCGCCTTGACCAAGGCCTCGCGGGCGGCGCGGTTCGCCAGCGCGGTCGGCGACTCGGGCTCCGCGGCCTTCTCCCGCGCCGCCTCGCGGCGCTCCGGCTCCTGCCGGGCCGACTCCTGCAGGGCCGGCGTGCGCTCGAACACGTACACCGCGAGCAGCGCGACCATCACGAGGGCGGTGGCCTCGGCGGGGAGCTTCACCGACAACGGCACGAAGATCGCGGCGGCCGCGCGCCGGTACCAGGGCCGGGGCCGCGCCGCCTCCATCACGCGATCCACGAAGCCCACCGGCGCACGCGCGGGCTCGACGCGGTGGAGCAGGGCCACCGTCTGCTCGAGGCGCGCCAGCTCGCGCCGGCAGTCTGGGCAGCCCTCGAGGTGAACGGCCACCTCCCGCCGCTCGTCCGGGGCGAGCGCCTCGTCGAGGAAGACGGAGAGCGATTCGCGCGCGTCGTGACAGGTCATGGCAGAAAACGCTCCAGCTTCTCCTTGAGATCCGCGCGCGCCCGGTGCAGGCGGGAGCGGACCGTGCCGAGCTCGAGGTCCAGCACCCCCGCGATCTCCTCGTACGAAAGGCCCTCGAGGTCGCGCAGCACCACCACGATGCGGCGCTCCTCGGGCAGCTCCGCGATCGCGCGGTGGAGCGCCGCCTCGAGCTCGCCCCGCTCGACCGCGGCATCCGGGCGCTCGCCGCCGGCGAGCCGCAGCAGCGTCTCCTCACCCTGCCGATGCTGCCGCCGCTCGGCGGTCGCGAGCCGGTTCAGGCAGAGCCGCGAGGTGATGGCGTAGAGCCAGGTCGAGAGCTTGGCGTCGCCGCGGAACTCGGCCAGCCCACGGTGGGCGCGGAGGAAGGCCTCCTGAGCCACCTCCTGGGCCTCGGCGGCATTGCCGAGCATCCGCGCCGCCACCCCGAACACGCGATGCTGGTACGTGATCACCAGCTCCTCGAAGGCGGCGGTCTCGCCGGCGCGCAGCCGGTCAAGGAAGCGCGGCGCGTCGCCTGCCTCCGCCTCTCGCACGGTAAGACCATACCCCGGCCGGGAAGTTCCCGCGTAGAAATGCCGGTGGCGGCCCGGGCGGAAAGGGCCCCGAACCGGCGTGGTAAACTCCGCGGCATCATGACGAAACGCGAGCGTGTCCTGTCGGCGGCCCGCCGAGGGCCGGTGGATCGTCCTCCCGTCTCCTTCTGGCGTCACGTGCCCGACGTCGACCACACCGCGGCCGGGCTGGCCGAGGCGATGCTGGCCTTCCAGCGCCGCTGGGATCTCGACTTCGTCAAGGTGATGTCGAGCGGCGTGTACTGCGTGGAGGACTGGGGCTGCCGGGTCGCGTACCAGGGCTCGCCCAACGGGGCCAAGCAGTGCACCGAGCACGCGGTGCGCACCCGCGCCGACTGGGCCCGGATCGGGCCACTCGACCCGGGGGCGGGCGCGCTCGGCCGCGAGCTCGAAGCGGTGCGGCTGATCGCCCGGGGGCGTGCCGACGACGCGCCCATCCTCCACACCCTCTTCTCGCCGCTCACGGTGGCCCGCAAGCTCGCGGGCGATCGGCTGGTCGAGGATCTGCGCGCCGAGCCGGCCGCGGTCGAGCCGGCGCTCGACGCCATCACGGATACGATGGCGCGCCACGCGCGCGCCGCGCTCCACGCGGGCGCCGACGGCTTCTTCTTCGCCACCCAGACCGCCGCACCCGAGGTGGTTACCCTCGAGGAGGTGACCCGCTTCGAGCTGCCGCGCATGCGGCGCATCCTGGACGCGGTGGCCGGACGCTCGACCCTGACCCTGCTGCACGTGCACGGGCGCGACGTCTACTTCGACCAGGCGGCGGCCCTGCCGGTCCACGCGATGAACTGGCACGACCGGCTGACCACCCCGCGCCTGGGCGACGGTCACCGGCGCTTCGCGGGAGCGGTGGTCGGCGGCCTCAGCGAGCACCGGACCCTCCAGGCCGGGCCCCCGGACGCGGTGGCCGCCGAGGTGCGCGACGCGATCGCGCAGACCGGCGGGCGCGGCGTGATGATCGGGCCCGGCTGCGTGCTGCCGCTCGCCACGCCGGACGCGCACCTGGCCGCGGTGGTGGCGGCGGTGAAGGCGGCGGCATGAGGCGCGGGGGCCCGCGGGCGGTGCGCGCGGCGCTGGCCGCGATCGTCGCGATCGGCGTGGCGTGGACGGCACCGGCCGTGGTCCGGGCCCAGACGCCCGTCGAGCTACGGGTGGCGCTGCCGTGGACGCCCGAGAATCTCGATCCCACCATGAACCTCTCCTCCATCCGCGCCAAGGTGGGGGTGGCCATCTTCGACTCCCTGGTGGGCCGCGACGCCAGCAACAAGCTCGTCCACCAGCTCGCGGAATCCTGGAAGGCCCTCGACGACGTGACGTGGCAGCTCAAGCTGCGCCGGGGCGTGGTGTTCCACGACGGCGAGCCGTTCAACGCGGAGGCGGTGCGATTCACCTTCGAGCGCGTGCTCGACCCCAACCAGAAATCGCCCAACCGCGCGAACGTGGGCGAGGTCGCGCGGGTCGAGGTGGTCGACGACTACACGGTCAACCTGGTCCTGCGCCAGCCCTACGCGCCGCTCCTCAATCGGCTGATCGACTTCCCGATCGTCCCGCCGAAGTACACCACCGAGAAGGGCAACCAGGGCCTGGCCCTCCGCCCGGTGGGGACCGGGCCGTTTCGCTTCGTGGAGCTGGTGAAGGACGACCACCTGATCGTGGAGGCCTTCGACCGGCACTGGCGCGGCGCCCCGAAGATCCGTCGCATCGTCTACAAGCCGATCCCCGAGCCCTTCACCCGCGCGGCCGCGCTGCGCAACAACGAGGTCGACCTGATCGACACGGTGCCGCCCAACCTCGCGGCGGAGCTCGAGCGGGCCGGCGGCATCCGGGTGTCCCGCGTGCCCAGCACCTGGATCATCTATCTCGGGCTCAACGCCTTCCGGAAGCCGCTCTCCGACGTGCGGGTGCGACAGGCTCTCAACTACGCGACCGACGTGGACGCCCTCGTCAAGAGCGTGCTCGACGGCAACGCGCGGCGGCTCGACGGCCCGTTCACGCCCCAGATGTTCGGGTTCGACCCGTCCGTGAAGGGCTACGGGCCCGATCCCGCGAAGGCGCGGCGCCTGCTCGCGGAGGCGGGGTACCCCGACGGGGTCGAGATCACGCTGGAGGCGCCGGCGGGCCGCTACCAGGGCGACAAGGAGATCGCGGAGGCGCTCGGGGGACAGTGGCAGAAGGCGGGCTTCAAGCCGCGCGTGCAGGTGGCGGAGTGGGGCGCCTACTTCAAGCGCTACCTGGGCAAGCAGTTCCAGGACGCGTACCTGCTCGGGCTCGGCGGGCCCATGCAGGACGGCGACGAGCTCTACAACCTGGTCTCCTCGAAGGGCCGCGGCCTGTACTACAAGAACGAGAAGGTCGACGCGCTCTTCGACGCGGGGCGCTCCACCATGGACCCGGCGAAGCGGCGGAAGATCTACGCGGATCTCGCGCGAACCATGGTCGAGGACGCCACCTGGGTCTTTCTCATGCAGCAGGTCGACATCTACGCCATGCGGGACCGCGTGACATGGACGCCGCGCGGCGACCAGTGGATGCCGCTCCACGAGGCGGTGCTCAAGTAGCCGGGCCCATCGCCGGGCGAACCGCGGTTCAGCCGCGATTGCTCAGAAAGAAGGCGACTCGCTCCTAGTGCGCGAAATCCCGAGCCCGAGCGGCCGAACCCACCGACTTATCCACGGCCCGCCCACGGAAATTGTGCATTGGACAACCCGAACCGCCGAGTGATGAACCCGCCCACGGCCCCCACCACTTCAACTCCCTTGCCAAGCACCGTCACCGTCGCTCCGAGTCTCCGCAGCATGTCCCCGCCAACCCCAGTGAGGCCGTCGCGCAGGCCCGCTGTGACCTCCTGAGCAAGCTCCCCAGGGTTCTTTCGCCTTGTCCTGAGCCTCGCTCACAGCAGCGACCTTGCTCAGCGGCAAGAGTACGGGAGCCACCGGGAAGGTGGGCCGCTTGTCTCGGAAGATGCCCGACGGGTGGTACTACAGACCCTCTGCGTCACCTATGAGCTCGGCCGTGCGCTGGATGGCTAGGATAACGCCACCCGACGCGCCGGACCTTCGCGGAGGGGGAGGGGGCGCCCTCTCGAGGCCGCCCCTTCTGGCTCTCGACTCCGCGTTACTGCTGCTGCTTCTGCCTCCACCGTCTCCCGCGAGCGAGCCCCAACCCCGCCGCCGTGGTGCCGAAAAGGATCAAGGTGGTCGGCTCCGGAACCGGGTCGAGTGTCACGTCATCCAGATGAAGGAACCCGGGATCGTCGCGGAAGCCGAACACGAGCGGAGTCGTCGAACTCGTGGCGAGGAGGCTCGGGAAGTCGCGCTCCGTGTAGCCGGATACGGGCAAGTTGAGTTGGTCGGAGAGCCCACTTCCGTTCCAGGACACTTGAAACTCGTTCGGAGTTCCGCCATCACTCTGAAGGAAGAACCTGAGGTCGTACGTGACGCCGGGGGTGGTTGCCAGCGTCTGCGATAGAAATCCGAGGCTCCCCACTGGGCCAAGAAAGGCCGAGAAGCTACCGCTGTGAGGCGATCCGTCCACTCCCGTAAACCCGACGTTGCCAAACTGGGTCCAGCCGGTGAGGTCGCCGGTCTCGAAGCCCGGGTTGGTGACGAGATTGGCGTGGGCAATGTTGCTTAGGGCGAAAAACGTTGCGACCAGAACGGGCACCAGCATCCGAATGACCATAGTCCGTCTCCCGCAAATCCAGACCGTAGAACAGGGGAAGTGAGGAACCCAGCGAGACCAGAACTACCTGGGGGCCTCCGCTGCCCCCAGCGGACCGGACGGTTGAAGACCGGGAACCGTAGGGAAGCCTAGGCTGATTCCGTGGCGACGTCAACCGACATCCAGACTACAAGCCCTTCGAGGGCTATGCGGTAGGCACACCCCGCCTTGCCCCCTCGTCCGCCGACGCTGGTAGGCTCGCGGCCAATTGGAAGGCCACGTCGCAGGAGGGCAAGTGATGGCGACGTTCACGGTGAGCATGACCGTAGAGACACCCGACGACGACGACATGGACAGCACGCTGGTTGAGCGGGTGATTCGGGAGATGGTCTCAGACGAACACTGGCAGATCGTGAGCCTGCTGGTGGTTGGCGCATGAGGGCCACTTTTGGAAGAAGGTCCGCGCCGCACGCCAACGTCTCGGGTTCGGTCGTGTCCGTCACTCAGCA
>JBGQHJ010000068.1:0-24710 GCA_041497895.1 Methylomirabilia bacterium | reverse complement strand
TGGGGCGAGGAGCGCATCTACAACATGGTGGCGCACCGGCCCGAGTGGGTCATCTCGCGCCAGCGGGTGTGGGGCGTGCCGATCGTCGCCTTCTACTGCGACGAGTGCGACGCGCTGCTGCTCGACGAGGCCCTCGTCGAGCACGTGGCCGCGATCATGCGCGCGGGAGCGGGCGCCGACGAGTGGTACCTGCGCGAGGCCGCCGCCCTGCTGCCCGCGGGGACGCGCTGCCCGCGATGCGGGGGCGAGCGCTTCCGCAAGGAGACCGACATCCTCGACGTGTGGTTCGATTCCGGCTGCAGCCACGCGGCCGTGCTCGAGCAGCGCTCGGAGCTGCGCTGGCCCGCCGAGATGTACCTGGAAGGCTCCGACCAGCATCGCGGGTGGTTCCACTCCTCGCTGCTGGAGGCGGTGGGCACGCGGGACCGCCCGCCCTACCGCTCCGTCCTCACCCACGGCTTCGTGGTGGACGGCGACGGGCGCAAGATGTCGAAGTCGGTCGGCAACAACGTCACGCCGGACGAGCTCATCCCCAAGTACGGCGCGGAGGTCCTGCGCCTGTGGGTGGCCGCGGAGGACTCCTCCGAGGACATCCGGCTCTCGAACGAGATCCTCAACCGGCTCGCCGACGCGTACCGGCGCATCCGCAACACCAGCCGCTTCCTGCTCGGCACGCTCGCCGACTTCGACCCGGAGCGCGACCGCCGGTCGTACGAGCAGATGGACGAGCTGGACCGCTGGGCCCTCCTGCGCCTGGGCGACCTCATCACGCGGGTGCGGAAGGCGTACGAGGACTACCAGTTCCACGCGGTCTTCCACGCGATCCACAACTTCTGCGCGGTCGATCTCTCCGCGCTCTATCTCGACATCATCAAGGACCGGCTCTACACGTCGGCCCCCGACGACCCGCGCCGCCGCGCCTCCCAGACGGTGTGCTTCGAGCTCTTGACCGCGCTCACGCGCCTGATGGCGCCGGTCCTCACCTTCACCGCGGACGAGGTGTGGTCCTACATCCCCGGGCGCGGCAAGCCGGAGAGCGTGCACCTCGTGCTGTTCCCCGAGGAGCGCGGGGAGTGGACGAACGAGCGGCTCGCCGTGGACTGGGAGCGGCTGCTCGAGGTGCGGGGCGAGGTCTCGCGCGCGCTCGAGTCGGCCCGCCAGCAGGGGAAGATCGGCAAGGGCATCGACGCGGTGCTCTTCGTCCCGAGCGCGCCGGTAGAGCAATGGGGCCCACTGCTCGAGGCCAAGGGCGAAGCCCTGCTCACCACCCTCTTCAACGTCTCGGGAACGCGCCTCGGCAAGGCCGGGCCCGCCCACGCGGTCCGCTACGAGAGCCAGGACATCCCCGGACTCGTGCTGGAGGTCACGCCGGCCCAGGCGCTCGGCTGGAAGAAGTGCGAGCGCTGCTGGACCTGGAGCCCGCGGGTGGGGGAGCATTCCGCCCATCCGACGCTCTGCGAGCGCTGCGCGCCCGTCGTGACGGCGCTGGGCCGGTGACGTCGGCCGCCCTCACCGCGCTGGCCGTCCTCGTCCTCGACCAGCTGACGAAGCTCTGGGCGCTGCAGGGCCTGGCCCCCGGCCGGCCCGTGCCGGTGATCGACTCGTTCTTCTCCCTCACCCTCGTGATGAACCCGGGCCTGGCCTTCGGCATGCTCTCGACCACGCCGGCGGGCTGGCGATGGCTCGTGGCGCTGCTCTCCATCGGAGCGCTCGCGGTGCTGGCGGTGGTCGGGCTCCGGATGCTGCCGGGCGGTGGGCGCCTCACCCCGCTCGCCCTCGGCTTCATCTTCGGCGGGGCGGTCGGCAACCTGATCGATCGCGGCCGCTTCGGGGCGGTGGTCGACTTCCTGGACTTCTACTGGCGCGGCTATCACTGGCCGGCGTTCAACGCGGCCGACTCCGCGATCACCGTCGGCGTGGCGCTGCTCGCGCTGCGCCTGCTCACCGCGCCCTCGTCGTCGAGCTGAGGCGCCGGACGGCCGCGGCCGCGACGTGATCGACGACCGTCGCTTCACCCAGGTGGTCGAGGGCGACTCCACCGGGGCGCGGCTCGATCAGTGGCTGGCCGGTCGCCTCCCGGAGCTCTCACGCATGCGGGTCAAGGCCCTCATCGCGGGCGGACGGGCGCGGGTCGACGGCCGCGCGGTCAAGGCGGCGTACCGCGTGCAGGCCGGTGAGCGCGTGGAGGTGACTATCCCGCCGCCTCTCCGGGACGGGATCACGCCCGAGGCGGTCCCGCTCCGCGTCGTCTTCGAGGACGCGGACGTCCTGGTGGTGGACAAGTCCGCCGGCATGGTGACCCATCCGGGCGCGGGGCGCATCGACGGCACGCTCGCGGCCGCGGCCCTCGCCCACGCCCCCGACATGGCCGGCGTGGGCAGCCCAAGGCGTCCCGGGATCGTCCATCGCCTCGACAAGGGCACCTCCGGGCTGATCGTGCTGGCCAAGACCCAGGCCGCGTACGACGGGCTCACCGCGCAGCTCTCACGCCGGACGGTGAGCCGGCGTTACCTCGCTCTCGCCCAGGGCGCGCTGCGCCGGGCGGAGGGGACGGTCGACGCGCCGATCGGCCGCGATCCGCGCTCCCGGGTCCGCATGGCGATCGTGCCCGAGGGGCGAGGCAAGCGGGCGGTCACCCACTACCGGGTGCTCGAGCGCTTCGGCAGCGGCGCTTCCGCGGTGACTCTCCTCGAATGCCGGCTCGAGACCGGCCGGACCCACCAGATCCGGGTCCACATGGCCTCCCTCGGCCATCCCCTCCTGGGCGACGAGACCTACCGGGGCCGGCGCGCCGCCCCGGCCGGCGACCCGGTGCTCGCCGAGCTCGTCGAAGAGCTCGGCGGCGTCGCGCTGCACGCCGCCCAGCTGGCGTTCACGCACCCGGTCACGGGCGCCCCGATGAGCTTCGCGTGTCCTTCGCCCGACAGGATCGACCGTATCCTGTCTCATCTCCGCAACAGGCCGCGCTGAGCGGCCCGCCGTCATGACCGCGGGCACGGGCCAACGGCCCGTCACGACGGCGCATTCGACGTCCCGACACGCGTCCGGCGCGTGGCATGCCGCGTGCTAACATGGTCGGTACCATGAACCAGCTCACCGCCATCATTCTGGCAGCCGGCGAGGCCAAGCGGATGCGTTCGGCCCGTCCAAAGGTCCTTCACCCGCTCTGCGGCCGCCCGCTGATCGCCTATCCGGTGGGCGCCGCGGGGATGGTCGGAGCCCGCGTGGTGGTCGTGGTGGGGCGGGCGGCGGACGAGGTCCGGGCGGCGGTCTCGCCCGAGATCGGCGCCGCGTTCGTCGAGCAGAAGGAGCGCCTCGGCACCGGGCACGCGGTGCTGCAGGCGCACGTCGCCTGCGGCGAGGCTCCCGGCACCGTCCTGGTCTTGCCGGGCGACGTGCCGCTGCTGTCCGAGGCCACCCTCAGGCGGCTGGTCGACCACCACGTGGCGAGCGGCGCGGCCGCGACCCTCCTCACCGCCGAGGTGGCGGATCCCACCGGCTACGGCCGCGTGGTGCGGGAGCACGGCCGTCCGGTCGGGATCGTCGAGCATCGCGACGCGACGGCGGTCGAGCGGCAGATCCGCGAGATCGGCACCAGTGTGTACTGCTTCGACGCCCGGCGCTTCTGGCCCGCCCTGGCCCAGGTGACGCCCGACAACGAGCAGCACGAGTACTACCTCACCGACGTGATCGGCATCCTGCATCGCCAGGGCCAGCGTCTGGAAGCGGTGATCACCGACGACGCGAATGAGTGCTTAGGGGTGAATGACCGGCGGCAGCTGGCCGAGCTCGCCGGGATCATGCGCCGCCGCATCCTCGACCGTCTGATGGCCGCGGGGGTGACCGTGGTCGATCCGGCCACCACCTACGTCGACGACACGGTGACGATCGGGATCGATACCGTGCTGCACCCGAACGTGAGCCTGACCGGGCGCACCGTCGTGGGGGCCGACTGCGTGGTGAGCGCGGGCTGCCAGGTGACCGACACCACACTCGCCGATTCGGTCCTGCTCAAGCCCTACTGCGTGCTCGCCGAGTCGACCGTCGAGACCGGCGCCCAGCTCGGTCCCTTCTGCCACCTGCGGCCGCAGAGCCACGTGGGCGCCAACGCCAAGATCGGCAACTTCGTCGAGCTCAAGAAGTCCAGGATCGGCCGCGGCTCCAAGGTCCCCCACCTCTCGTACGTGGGCGACACCCAGATGGGCGAGGGAGTCAACGTGGGCGCGGGCACCATCACCTGCAACTACGACGGCGTGAAGAAGCACGAGACCGTCATCGGCGACCGGGTGTTCGTGGGCACGAACTCGAGCCTGGTGGCCCCGCTCACGATCGGGGAAGGCGCCTACGTGGCGGCCGGCTCGGTCATCACCAAGAACGTCCCGCCGGGATCGCTGGCGGTGGCGCGCGGCCGGCAGGAGACGCGCGAGGGATGGGTCTCGCGCAAGCAGAAGGACAAGTCCTCCAAGCACGGGGAGTAGCGCCATGTGTGGAATCGTCGGCTACGTCGGGGACAAGAGCGCGACCGAGATCGTGCTGGAGGGCCTCAAGCGGCTCGAGTACCGCGGCTACGACTCGGCGGGCGTGGCGGTGATCGGGCCCGAGGGGCTGCAGATCCGCCGGGCCGCCGGACGCATCAAGGTGCTGGAGGGCATTCTCCGGGAGCGGCCGATCGACGGGCCCATCGGGCTCGGCCACACCCGCTGGGCGACCCACGGCCGGCCCACCGACGAGAACGCGCACCCGCACACCGACGGCTCCGGCGACCTGGTCGTGGTGCACAACGGCATCATCGAGAACTACCTGCCGATCAAGGAGCGCCTGCAGGCCGAGGGCCACGTCTTCAAGTCCGAGACGGACACCGAGGTCATCGCCCACCTGATCGAGCGGCATCTCAAGGACACCCCGCGCCTGGACGAGGCGGTCCGCCGCGCCCTGCGCGAGCTGCGGGGCTCCTACGCGATCGTGGTGCTCCACCGCCGGATGCCCGACCGCCTGGTGGCGGCCAAGCTCGGCGCGGGCAGCGTGGTGGTGGGGCTCGGCGAGAACGAGACCTTCCTCGCCTCCGACATCCCGGCCATCCTCTCCCACACCCGCGACGTGGTCGTGCTGGAGGACGAGGACGTCGCGATCATCACCCGCGCCGGGGTCGAGATCACCGACCTCGACGGCGCCCCGGTGCAGCGGGCCCCGAGCCGGATCCTGTGGGATCCGATCATGGCCGAGAAGGGGGGGTACCGCCATTTCATGTTGAAGGAAATCTTCGAGCAGCCGCGCGCCGCCGCCGACACCATGCGGGGCCGCGTCCAGCTCGAGGGGGGCACGGTGGTGCTGCCGGACGTGCACCTCGATCCCGAGGTGGTCGCCGGCATCCAGCGAATCGTCCTGGTGGCCTGCGGGACCTCCTATCACGCGGCCATCGTCGGCCGCTTCATGATGGAGCGCCTGGCCGGCATCGCGTCCGAGGTCGACATCGGCTCCGAGTTCCGCTACCGCGACGCGGTGCTGGGCCCGGAGACCCTCGTGATCGCGCTGTCACAGTCCGGCGAGACCGCGGACACCCTGGGGGCGGTCAAGGCGGCGCGGGCCAAGGGCGCCCCGATCGTGGGCATCACCAACGTGGTCGGCTCCGCGCTCTCGCGAGAGGCCACCGGCACGCTGTACACCCACGCCGGCCCCGAGATCGGGGTGGCGTCTTCCAAGACCTTCACCGCCACGCTGGTCGCCTGCTACCTGATGGCCCTGTGGCTGGGCCGTCGCCGGGGCGTGCTGCTGGCCGAGGACGGCCGCAAGCACATCCAGGGCCTGCTCGAGCTGCCGCGGCTGATGGAGCAGACGCTCGAGATGGAGAACGCGGTGGCCGAGCTGGCCCGCGAGGTCTCGCGCCACAAGAACTTCCTCTTCCTGGGCCGCGGGATCAATTATCCGCTCGCGCTGGAAGGCGCGCTCAAGCTCAAGGAGCTCTCCTACGTACACGCGGAGGGCTACCCGGCCGGCGAGATGAAGCATGGGCCGATCGCGCTGCTCGAGGACGGGTTCCCGGTCATCGCGCTCAATCCCCGCGACTCGTCCTACGACCGCATGATGGGCAACCTCGAGGAGGTGCGGGCGCGCGAGGGACGGGTGATCGCGATCGGCCACGAGGGGGATCGCGAGCTCCGCGCCAAGGCCGACATCATGCTCTCGGTGCCGGTCGCGGGCGACCTGCTCACCCCGATGCTGCTGGCGATCCCGATGCAGCTCCTGGCCTATCACATGGCGGTGCGCCTCGGGCGCGATGTCGACCAGCCCCGGAACCTCGCCAAGTCGGTGACCGTCGAGTAGCCGTCACCCTCTCCCCACCGGGGAGAGGGCAGGGGGAGGGGCACGACCCCTCGTGGTTGTGGTAACGTTAGCCTCCATGCCGCACCCAGCAGTGACCGCCGAGAGTCTCCTCGCGCCCCTGAACCCCCCCCAGCGCGAGGCGGTCACGACGACGAAGGGCCCGGTGCTGGTCCTGGCCGGAGCCGGCAGTGGCAAGACCCGCGTCATCGCCCACCGGATCGCCTACCTGCTCGCGGTGGAGGGCGTCGGCCCGCGCCACGTGCTGGCGGTGACCTTCACCAACAAGGCGGCCGCGGAGATGCGGCACCGGGTGGAGGACCTGCTGCTGCCGGCCGGGATCCGGCCCCCGCTCATCGCCACCTTCCACTCCGCCTGCGTGCGCATCCTGCGAGAGCGCGCGGTCCACGCCGGGCTGCCGCCGTCCTTCGTGATCTACGACGAGGACGACCGGCAGAGCCTGGTCAAGGAGGCGCTGCGCGAGCTCGACTTCGACGAGCGGACGCTCACCCCGAGCACGGTCGTGCACCGGATCAGCCACTGCAAGAACCAGATGCTGACCCCGGCCGACGTGGAGCAGCTCGCTCGCACCCCGCGCGAGGAGCGCATCGCCTCGCTCTACCGGCTCTACGAGCAGAAGCTCCAGGCCGCCGGCGCGCTCGACTTCGACGACCTGCTGCTCCGGGTGGTGCGCCTGCTCGAGACGGTGCCGGAGGCGCTGCGCTGGTACCGCACGCTCTGGAGCCACGTCCTGGTCGACGAGTACCAGGACACCAACCGTGCGCAGTACCGCATCGTGCAGCTGCTCACCGAGGAGCACCGGAACCTCTGCGTGGTGGGCGACCCCGACCAGTCGGTGTACCGGTGGCGCGGGGCCGATCTCCGCAACATCCTCGATTTCGAGAAGGACTACCCGGACTGCCGGGTGGTGGCGCTCGAGCAGAACTACCGGTCGACCAAGCGGATCCTCGGTATCGCCTCCGCGGTCATCGTCAACAATACCGCGCGCAAGGACAAGCGGCTGTGGACCGAGAACCACGAGGGCGAGCGCGCGCAGGTCTACCGCGCGTGGGACGAGAACGAGGAGTCCGCCTTCGTCGCCCAGAAGGTGCGCGCGCTCCGGGGCGAGGGGCGCGACTACCGCGACATGGCGGTGTTCTACCGCACCAACGCCCAGTCGCGCGTGCTGGAGGACGCGCTGCGCCGCGCCGGCGTCCCCTACCTGATCGTGGGCGGCGTCCGCTTCTACGAGCGCCGCGAGATCCGGGACGTGGTGGCCTACCTCCGCCTCCTGTCGAACCCCCTCGACGATGTCGCCTTCCGCCGCGCGGTGGCCGCTCCCGCGCGCGGGATCGGCAAGGCCACCCTCGATCGCCTGGCCGACGGGGCCCGCGCGGCGGGCGTTCCGCTCCTCGCCGTGTGCGCCACGATGCCGCCCGACATCACCGGCAAGCCGCGCCGCGCGCTGGAGGACTTCGCCGGGCTGATCGCCCGCCTGGCCGAGCGCCGGAGCGGGCTGACCGTGCCCGCCCTCATCGACGAGGTGTGCGCGGCCTCGGGCTACCGCGAGGCGCTGAAGGCCGAGCGCACCGCCGAGGCCCAGGCCCGGCTCGAGAACCTGGAGGAGCTGGTGGCCGCGTCCGAGGAGTTCATCGTCACCCAGCAGGCGGCCGGGCTCGAGCCGGTGACCCTCGAGGCCTTCGTCGACTCGATCGCGCTGGTGGCCGACACCGACGAGATCGACCCGGAGGCGGGCGGGGTGACGCTGATGACGCTCCACTCGGCCAAGGGGCTCGAGTTCCCGGTGGTCTTCCTCACCGGGCTCGAGGAAGGGATCTTCCCGCACTCACGCTCGATGCTGGAGCCGGAGGAGCTCGAGGAGGAGCGGCGCCTCTGCTACGTGGGTATCACCCGGGCCCGCGAGCGGCTGCTGCTCTCCTACGCGCTTCACCGCCGTATCCAGGGCTACGGGGTCGCCGAGCCCTCGCGCTTCCTCCTCGAGATCCCGGAGGAGCAGCTCCACCTGATCAACGCGCGCCGCCCGGAGCCGGTCGCTCCCGCGCTGCCCTCGGCTCCGATCGATTCCGGCGACGACTTCCCGTTTCGCTTGGGGGCCAAGCTCCGCCACGCGCGCTGGGGCGAGGGCCTTCTCGTGGGCATGGAGCGCGAGGGCTCCGACGTGATCGCCACCGTCCACTTCGCCAGCGTCGGCCGCAAGCGCCTCTCCCTCCAGTACGCCCACCTCGAGGAGCTATGACCCGCTCCCGGGTGACGAGAGCAACAGCGGGTCGCCGCGACTCTCTCGCCCACGGTCAACATGGCTCAGCCATGTTGAAGATGAAGAGAAGCTAACCGTGGCCCCACCGAAAACCAGGATCAGTCTCGAGGACGTCGACCACGTGGCCCGTCTCGCGCGCCTCGAGCTCTCCGCCGCCGACAAGGAGCGGATGCGCAGCGAGCTGGACGGCATCCTGTCCTACATCGACAAGCTCGGCGCCCTCGACACGCGCGACGTCGAGCCGACTTCCCACGCGGTGCCGGTCACCAACGTGATGCGAGACGACGTCGAGCGCCCGTCCCTGCCCCAGGAGGACATGCTGGCCAACGCCCCCGACCGCCATCGCGACATGTTCCGCGTCCCCAAGATCATCGAGGAGTAGATGCCGGAGCTCCACGCGCTGACCGCTCACGAGCTCGGTGCCCGGTACCGGAGCGGCGAGACCACCCCCACCCAGGCGGTCACGGAGCATCTGGCGCGCATCGAGTCCGTCGATCCGCGCGTGCGCGCCTTCCTCACCGTGACCCGCGAGGACGCACTCCGGCGCGCCGCGGAGGCCGACGCCCGCTTCCGGGCCGGCTCCCCTCGCGGCCCGCTCGACGGCGTGCCGATCGCGCTCAAGGACGTGCTCTGCACCCGGGGGATCCGCACCACCTGCGGCTCGAAGATCCTGGAGCGGTTCGTCCCCCCGTACGACGCGACGGTGGTCGCGCGGCTCTTCGCGGCCGGCGCGGTCCTGCTCGGCAAGCTCAACATGGACGAGTTCGCGATGGGCTCCTCCACCGAGCACTCCGCGTTCTTCGCCACCCACAACCCGTGGGACCTGGCCCGCGTGCCGGGTGGGTCCTCCGGCGGCGCGGCGGCCGCGGTGGCGGCCGGCATGGCCCCGCTCACGCTCGGCACCGACACCGGCGGCTCCATCCGGCAGCCCGCCGCGTTCTCGGGCGTGCTCGGGATGAAGCCGACCTACGGACGGGTGTCGCGGTACGGGCTCATCGCGTTCGCTTCCTCGCTCGACCAGGTCGGGCCCTTCGCCCGCGACGCGGAGGACGCCGCCCTGCTGCTCGGGGCCATCGCGGGCGCCGATCCGATGGACGCCACCGCGATCGACGTCCCGGTCCCCGACTACCGGGCCGCGCTCGGGCAGGGGATCGACGGGCTGCGCCTCGGGGTACCCGCCGAGTACTTCATGGACGGCATGGATCCCGAGGTGGAGCGGGCGGTGCGCGTAGCGATCACCACCCTCGAGAAGCTGGGCGCCCGCACCGAGCCGGTGTCGCTGCCCCACACCGAGTACGGGCTGGCCGCCTACTACGTCATCGCGCCCGCGGAGGCCTCGTCGAACCTCGCGCGCTACGACGGCGTGAAGTACGGGCTGCGCGCGTCCGGGGCGCGCGACCTGATCGACATGTACAGCAAGACGCGCGCGGCCGGCTTCGGCGCCGAGGTGAAGCGGCGGGTGATGCTGGGCACCTACGTGCTCTCCGCCGGCTACTACGACGCCTACTACGGCCAGGCCCAGAAGGTGCGCACGCTGGTGCGGCGCGATTTCGATCAGGCGTTCGCGCGGGTGGACCTGATCGTGGCCCCCACCACCCCCGGGGTGGCGTTCAAGATGGGTGAGAAGGCCGACCCGCTCCAGATGTACCTGAACGACATCTTCACGATCCCGGTGAACCTGGCCGGGCTGCCCGGCGTGTCGATCCCGGGCGGGTTCACCGGGGCCGGGCTGCCGATCGGGCTCCAGCTCATCGCGCCCGCCTTCGACGAGGCCACGCTCCTGCGCGCCGCGCACGCCTACCAGGGCGTCACCGACTGGCACACCCGCCGGCCCGCACTGCCATGACCGACGCCCCGCGCTACGAGACCATAATAGGCCTCGAGGTCCACGCCCAGCTCGCGACCGTCACCAAGATGTTCTGCGGCTGCCGGGCGGAGTTCGGCGCCCCACCCAACACCCGGACGTGCCCGGTCTGCCAGGGGA
The DNA here is from genome assembly GCA_041497895.1 of Methylomirabilia bacterium. GTDB lineage: Bacteria > Methylomirabilota > Methylomirabilia > Rokubacteriales > CSP1-6 > CAMLFJ01. Next base: position 14,130 of record JBGQHJ010000068.1, on the reverse strand, counting down.
TGCCCGGCTCGCTGCCGGTGATCAACCGGCGCGCGGTGGAGTTCGGCATCATGACCGCGCTCGCGATCGGCTGCGGGATCAACGCGCACAACCGGTTCGCGCGCAAGCACTACTACTACCCGGACATGCCGAAGAACTACCAGATCAGTCAGTATGAGGAGCCGCTGGCGGAGCACGGGCGTCTGGTGGTCGACGCGGGCCTGGGCGCGCGGGAGATCGGCATCCAGCGCGTGCACCTCGAGGAGGACGTGGGCAAGCTGCTCCACGAGGGCGCGCTCGAGACCGCGCAGTCGAGCAGCGTGGACTACAACCGGGCCGGCGTGCCCCTGATGGAGATCGTCTCCAAGCCCGACCTGCGGAGCCCCGACGAGGCCGCGGCCTATCTCCGGGCCCTGCGCGCCATCCTGATCTACCTCCGGGTGTGCGACGGCAACATGGAAGAGGGTTCCCTGCGCTGCGACGCCAACGTCTCGCTCCGGCCGCGCGGGCAGGCGGAGTACGGGACCAAGGTCGAGATCAAGAACATGAACTCGTTCCGCAACGTCCGCGACGCGCTCGAGTACGAGATCAAGCGGCAGACCCGCGCGCTCGATACCGGCCAACGGATCGTGCAGGAGACCCGGCTGTGGGACCCGGACCGGGCGGTGACGGTCTCGATGCGCTCGAAGGAGTTCGCCCACGACTACCGCTACTTCCCCGAGCCCGACCTGCCACCGCTCGACGTGCAAGGGGCCTGGGTGGAGGAGGTGCGGTCGCGCCTGCCCGAGCTGCCCGAGGCGCGCCGCGCCCGCTTCCAGTCCGCCTACGCGCTGTCGGCCTACGAGGCCGACCTGCTGACCGACGGGCGCGGCCTGGCCGACTACTTCGAGGCGGCCGCGCGCGCGTCCGGCAAGCCCAAGGGCGTGGCCAACTGGGTGCTCAACGAGCTGCTCCGCGAGCTTCCGGCCGACGACGACCGGGCGATCGGCGCCTGCCCGATCCCGCCCGCCAATCTGGTCGGGCTGCTGGCCCTGATCGACGACGGCACCATCAGCGGAAAGATCGCGAAGGACGTGTTCGAGAAGATGTACCGCTCGGGCGACACCGCCCAGGCCATCGTGAGCCGCGAGGGGCTGACCCAGGTGGCCGACGAGGGCGCGCTCGGCGCCGCGGTGGACCGGGTGCTCGGCGAGCACGCCAAGGTCGTGGAGGACTACCGGGCCGGGAAGAAGGCCGCGCTGGGCTTCCTGGTGGGCCAGGTGATGAAGGCCACGCAGGGCAAGGCGAACCCGGCCCTCGTCAACCGCCTTCTGACCGAGAAACTACCGAAAGTCTGAATAGTTAGGTAAGATGGAAGGCAGCCCATGATTCGGCTGCAGCACGTGTCGAAGGTCTTCGGATCCGGCCCCTCCCGGGTGGCCGCCCTCAGTGGCATCTCCTTCAGCGTCGCCAAGGGCGAGTTCGTCGTGCTCACCGGCGCCAGCGGAGCCGGGAAGACCACGCTGCTCCGCATGCTGTATCGCGCCGAGACACCCTCAGAGGGCGACATCGAGGTGGCCGGCTTCGACGTCACCGAGCTGCGGCGCTCGGAGATCCCGCGCCTTCGCCGCTCGATCGGCATCGTCTTCCAGGACTCCAAGCTCCTGGCCGGCCGCACCGTGTTCGAGAACGTGGCCTTCGTGCTCCGCGTGCTGGGCACCCCCCGGCGCGACATCACGCCCAAGGCCTTCGCGGCGCTCAAGGCGGTCGGGCTCTCCGCCCGCGCCCAGGCCTATCCGAATCAGCTCTCGCAGGGCGAGGCCCAGCGGGCCTCCCTGGCGCGGGCCATCGTCAAGTCGCCCGGCCTGCTCCTGGCCGACGAGCCCACCGGCAACCTCGACGAGGACATGGCGGGGGAGATCCTGGGGCTGGTCAAGGAGATCTGGAGCCGCGGCACCACGGTGCTGTTCGCCACCCACCAGGCACGCCTGGTGCCCCTCCTCAAGCGCCGCACCCTGCGCCTCGAAGGCGGCCGGCTAGTAAAGGACGAGGGCTGATGCTGAGCTTCGTCTTCAACGAGGCGATGCGCGACCTGCGGCGCGCCGGCCGCGTCGGGATCAGCGCGATTCTCCTCATCGCGCTCTCGCTCACCGCGCTGGGCGGCTTCTGGCTCCTCTCGCTCAACCTCGGGCGCGCCATCGACCAGTGGGGCGATCGCGTGCGGGTGATCGTCTACCTGAAGGACGAGCCGCCCGCGGCCAGGCTCGACGAGGTGATGCAGCGAATCGAGGCGGTCGGCGGGATCCAGCGGCTGCGCTTCGTGTCCAAGGCCGACGCCCTCCGCGCGCTGAAGCGCTCGCTGGGGAGCCAGGCCGACGTGGCCGACCAGCTTCCTCGCAATCCGCTGCCCGCCTCGGTGGAGGTGACGCCCGACGCGGCCATCGCGACGCCCGAGGGCACCCGCGCGCTGGTGGGACGGCTCATCGCGCTGCCGGAGGTGGAGGAGGTGCAGGGGGGCAGCCAGTGGGTCGACGGGCTCGAGCAGTTCCGTCGCCTCTTCCAGGGCGTGGGCCTCGTGGTCGGCGCGGTGCTGGCCCTGGCCGCGATCCTCACCGTGACGACCGCGACCACCCTGGTGCTGCACCTGCGGCGCGACGAGATGGAGATCATGCGGCTGGTCGGCGCCACCGAGAGCGTGATCCGCTGGCCGCGGCTGCTGCAGGGTATGGCCCAGGGGCTGGTGGCCGCCATCGTGGCGCTGGCCACCCTCGAGATCGCCTACGCGGTGACGGTGCCGCGCCTCGAGCCGCTCCTGCCGGTCACCATCGGCCTCGAGCGGGTCACCTTCCTCTCGCCGCTGCACGCCCTGGCCCTGATCGCGGCCGGCGCCATGCTCGGCGCGATGGGCGGCCTGCTGGCCCGGGGGCGCGCGCAGGCATGATGCGCGGCTGGCTGCTCGCTCTCACCCTCGCGATGGCGCCCGGCCTGCTCATGCCGAGCCCGGGCTGGGCTCAGGCGACCAAGCGTGAGGGCCCCGCCGATATCGGCGACAAGCAGCGCGATCTGCACCAGACCCAGAAGCAGCTCAAGGAAGAGCGCGAGAAGGCGGCCGACGCGCGCAAGCGCGAGGCGAGCGTGCTGAGCGCGCTCGAGGCCATCGACCAGCGGCTCACCGAGAAGCGCAAGCAGGTGGCCGCCATCGACGGACGCATGCGCCGGGCGCAGGCCGACATCGCGGAGCTGCAGGGCGAGATCGGTCGGCTCCAGACGCGACGCTCCGGCCAGGAGGACGTCCTCGGGCGCCGGCTGCGGGCGCTCTACAAGCTGCAGGCCCAGGGCGGAGTGCTGCCCATCGTGCTGTCCGGCGACGACCCGGTGAACCAGGCGGTCCAGCTCCGCCACCTGACCACCCTGGCCTCGGTGGACGCCCGTCTCATTCGAGAGTATCGTGTGACGTCCGAGGTCCTGGCGGATCGCAAGAGCCGGGTGGAGGCGCGCGGCAAGGAGCTGGCGTCGCTCAAGTCCGAGGCGGAGCAGGAGCGGCTCGAGTTCGACCAGGAGGCGGCGAAGCGTCGCGCGCTGCTGTCGAAGGTGCAGGACGAGCGTGCCTACCACGATCGGATGGTGGGCGAGCTGTCCGAGGCGACCCGCCGGCTCGAGGCGTTCATCCGGGACCTGCAGGAGAGGCAGCGGCGGGCGGTGGCGAAGGTGCCGCCCCCGAGCCGGCCGGCGCGACCGGCGCCGGGCGACGCGCCGTCGGGCACCGGGTTCGCGGCGCTGCGGGGGCGGCTCACGTGGCCGGCGGACGGTCGGGTGGTCGCGGAGTACGGTCCGCAGGTCAATCCGCGCTTCGGGACGAAGACGTTCCGCAACGGGATCGACATCGAGGCCACCGAGGGCTCGAGCATCGCGGCGGTGTTCCCCGGGCACGTGGTGTACACGGGATGGTTCCGGGGCTACGGGAACCTGATCATCGTGGATCACGGAGGGGAGTACTACACGGTCTACGCCCACGCGGCCGATATCCGGGTCACCGAGGGCGACGAGGTGAAGCAGGGCCAGATCATCGGCACGGTCGGAGACACCGGCTCGCTGCAGGGGCCGCGCTTGTATTTCGAGGTCCGGCACGAAGGCAAGCCCCAGGACCCGGCGCAGTGGCTGCGCCCGAAGGGGTAAGTTCAAGAACGGAACGGAGGCGTACACGATGCGGCCCATCCGGCACATGAAGAAGGTGGTCATGATCTCCGCGCTGCTGCTCATCCTCACCCTGTCGCTCGGCGGCGGGGTAGCGAGCAAGGGCAACGACACCGCGGCCACCTACGAGAACCTGCGGCTGTTCACCGAGGTGCTCTCGATCGTGCAGAGCCAGTACGTGGACGAGGTCCCGCCCAAGGATCTCATCTACAACGCGATCAAGGGCACGCTGCGGGGGCTCGACCCGCACTCCTCGTTCCTCGACCCCGACATGTACCGGGAGATGCAGGTCGAGACGAGCGGGTCCTTCGGCGGGCTCGGTATCGAGATCACCCTGCGCGACGACGTGCTGACGGTGGTGGCGCCCATCGAGGGCACCCCGGCCTACCGCGCGGGCATCCAGCCGGGCGACCGCATCCTCAAGATCGAGGGCCTCTCGACCAAGGACATGCAGCTGGCCGACGCGGTCAAGCGCATGCGGGGCAAGCCGGGCAGCAAGATCACGGTCACCATCGTGCGCGAGGGCTGGACCGAGCCGAAGGACTTCCTGATCACCCGCGAGCAGATCCGGGTGCAGTCGGTGAAGAACAACCAGCTCGAGCCCGGCATCGAGTACATCCGGCTGCGCCAGTTCCAGGAGCAGACCTCGAACGACCTGGAGGCCGCCCTCGAGAAGTACTCCAAGGACGGCAAGATCCAGGGCCTGGTGCTCGACCTGCGCAACAACCCGGGCGGCCTGCTCACCTCCGCGGTCGAGGTGACCGAGAAGTTCCTCGAGCCCGGCAAGCTGGTCGTCTACACCGAGGGCCGCGTGCGTAACCAGAACATGCGCTTCTCCTCGAACGCCAAGCGGTCCTTCACCGATTTCCCGGTGGTGGTGCTGGTCAATCAGGGCAGCGCGTCCGCCTCCGAGATCGTGGCTGGAGCGCTGCAGGACTACGGCCGCGCGGTGGTGCTGGGCACGCAGAGCTTCGGCAAGGGCTCGGTGCAGACCATCATCCCGCTCTCGGACGGCTCGGGGCTGCGGCTGACCACCGCCAAGTACTTCACCCCGAAGGGCCGGTCGATTCACGGCAAGGGCATCACCCCCGACATCGTGGTGGACGGGCCGAAGACGACCGCCCAGGCTCCCACGGGGGAGAACCCGAATCCCACGCCTCCGGTGGCCGAGACCCCGCAGGAGCAGCTCAAGCGGGACCCGCAGCTGCAGCGCGCGCTCGACCTGCTGAAGGCGATGAAGATCCTGGACAAGAGCCGGCCGGCGCCGGCGCAGGCTCAGGCCCGCTAGGCCGACGGGGAGCCCACGAGTGCCGGCGAGAGTGTGGAAGGCTCTCGCCGGCCTCATCGTGCTCCTGCTGATCGCGGTCGTCGGTCTGGACCAGTGGCAGGCCCGTCGTGGGGAGGCGAGCCTGTTCGGGCGCGGGCTCATCGGCTCGCCCCCGCCGCGGTCGATCGCTCCGTCGGCGCCGACGCTCCCCCGGGCGAGCCTCGAGCTCGAGCCGGCCCCGGCTCCGCCATCACCGGGAGCGCCCCGGATCGCGGTCATCGTCGACGATCTGGGCGGCCGTCGGGACGTGTTCGACGTGCTGCGGGAGATCCGGCGGCCCCTGACAGTCGCGGTGCTGCCGGCCCTGCCGCTGTCCGCGTCGATCGCGCGGGACGCGTTCCGGGCCGGCATGGAGGTGCTGCTGGACGTGCCGATGGAGCCGTACCGGTACCCGGAGCTCGATCCGGGCCCCGGGGTGCTGCTGGCGTCGATGTCCCCCGGCGAGATCCAGCAGGCGGTGGGCAAGCAGCTCGAGACGGTGGCCCCGGCGGTCGGGGTGATGAACCGGATGGGCTCGCGACTCACCGAGGACCGGACGCGGATGCGGGCGATGATCGACGTGCTGGTGGCTCGGCGGCTGTTCCTGGTGGACGCGTACACGTCCAGCCAGTCGCTGGCCTTCGACGAGGCGCGCGGCGCGGGAGTGCGGGCGGCGCGCCGACAGATCCTGGTGGATCACGCCCGCGGGGACGCGGGGGACCGGGTACGCTGGGACGAGGTGGCGGGATGGGCGGAGCGGCGGGGCGAGGTGATCGTGGTGGCGCACGGCCACCCGCTGACGGTGAGGCTCTTGAAGGAATACGTGCCGCGGTGGGAGGCGCGCGGGCTGAGGCTCGTTCCCGTGTCGACTCTGGCGCGCTAGGCTCTACGACATGATCGTGCTCGGCATCGAGACCTCCTGTGACGAGACCGCCGCCGCGGTGGTGGACGGCGGCCGCAAGGTGCTCTCGAGCGTCGTCGCCTCGCAGGACGACGTCCACGCCCCCTACGGCGGGGTGGTGCCCGAGCTGGCCTCCCGCCGGCACCTGGATGTCCTGGTGCCGGTGGTGCGGCGCGCGCTCGAGACCGCCGGCATGGCCCTCGACGACGTGGACGGCCTCGCGGTGACCTACGGCCCCGGACTCGTCGGCTCGCTCCTCGTCGGCTGCTCGGCGGCCAAGGCGATCGCCTACGCCCGCCGCCGGCCCCTGGTCGGCGTCAATCACCTGGAGGGCCACATCTACGCCGCCTTCCTGGAGGGCGAGCCCCCCGTGCATCCGTTCCTCGCGCTCGTCGTCTCGGGCGGGCACACCGCGCTCTACCTGGCCCGCGAGCCGCGCCGCTACGAGCGCATCGGGCAGACCCGCGACGACGCGGCCGGCGAGGCCTTCGACAAGGTCGCCAAGCTGCTCGGCCTGGGCTTCCCGGGTGGCCCCGCCGTCGAGCGGGTCGCGCGCCACGGCGATCCCCGCGCCATCGCGTTCCCGACCGCCCACATGAGCGACGGGGCGCCCGACTTCTCGTTCAGCGGCATCAAGACCGCGGTCTCGCTGCACGTGCGCCGCGCCGGCCCGCTCGGTCCCGCGCAGGTGGCCGACGTGGCCGCGTCGTTCCAGGCCACCGCGGTCAAGATGCTGGTGCGCAAGACCACGAAGGCCGCGCTGCACTACGGGGTGCGGCGCGTCGTGCTCACCGGCGGCGTGGCCGCGAACACCGCGCTGCGCGTGGCGCTCGAGGGCGAGTGCCGCGAGCACGGGTGGGTGTTGCACGTGCCGGCGCGCCGGCTCTGCACCGACAACGCGGCCATGATCGCGGCGGCCGGCCACGACCGCCTCGAGGCGGGCGAGCGCGCCCCGCTCTCCCTCAACGCCGTCCCCGACCTGGCGCTGGCGTGAGCGCCGCGTCCGCCTGAGCGCCCCCGTGGCCCGCCTCGACTACGAAGGGCTCCTCGCCGGCCTCCCCGACGCGGTGGTGGGCGTCGACGACGCCCTGCGCGTGACGCTCTGGAACCCCGCCGCCGAGTCCCTCCTGGGCCGCTCCGCGCGGCGAACCGTCGGGCGCGCCCTCAAGGAGGTCTTCCCGCCCGACACCTCGCTGGTGCGTCACCTGGGCGACACGCTCGCCACCGGCGAGAGCCGCTCGGAGTCGGAGGCGGTGATCGAGAGCGGCGACGGCCGGCCGGTCCACGTCAGCATCGTCACCGCCCCGCTGGCGCGGAGCGGCGACGTCGAGGCCGCGGTCGCGGTGATCCGCGACATCACCCGCCTCCACCAGCTCGAGGCCGAGGTGCGGCGCGGGGAGACGCTGGCCGCGGCCGGCCAGATCGCGATGGGCCTGGCCCACGAGATCCGCAACCCGCTCGGCGCCATCCGGGGCGCGGTGCAGCTCATGCGACGCGAGCTCGGCGACGACCCGCGCCTCGGTGAGTACACCGACGTGCTCATCAAGGAGGTCGACCGGGTCAACCGCATCATCGAGATGCTGCTCGACATCGGCCGCCCGGTGACGCTGCGGCCGGTGCCCCTCAACGTCCACCAGCTGCTCGAGCGCGTGGCACTGCTCGCCGAGGAGATGGCGGGCCAGCGGGGCGTCCACATCGTCCGGCGCTACGACCCGAGCCTGCCGCCCATCCTGGCCGACGAGGACCGGATCCTCCAGGTCTTCCACAACCTGGTGCGCAACGCGGTCGAGGCGATGGACCGGGGCGGACGGCTCACCCTGGTCACCCGGCTCAGCATGAACCCGCTCTTCGCCAAGGTGGACCTGGGCCACGGTCAGCGCAGCATGGCCGAGATCCAGGTGATGGACGACGGCCAGGGCATCCCCGAGGCGATCCGCACGCGGCTCTTCACCCCGTTCTTCACCACCAAGGACAAGGGGCTCGGCCTCGGGCTCGCTCTCTGCCACCGGATCATCGAGGAGCATCGCGGCGCGATCCAGGTCGCGAGCGAGCCCGGCCGCGGCACCACCATGTCCTGCTTCCTTCCGATCGCCCGATGAGCACCCTCCGCGAGCGGAGGATGTGGACGGTGGCGCGGACGCACCCGATGAGCGCTTGCGCGAAGAGGTTCAGAACATCCGCTTGCGCGAAGAGGCCACGACGCACTCGCGATGTCTTCCATCGCAGACCGCTATGACAATCACCGGACAGATCCTGATCGCGGACGACGAGGACAGCCTGCGCTGGGTCCTCGAGAAGGGGTTCCGGGGCGCGGGGTACCAGGTCACCGCGGTCAAGGATGGCACCGCCGCCCTCAAGGAGGTCGAGGCCTCACCCTTCGATCTCATCCTGCTCGACGTGCGCATGCCCGGCATCGACGGCCTCTCCCTGCTCAAGCAGGTGCGGGACAAGCGCCCGGACGCCCAGGTCGTCATCATGACCGCGCACGGGACCATGGAGACCGCGGTCGCGGCCATGCAGCAGGGCGCCTACGACTACCTGGCCAAGCCCTTCGATCTCGACGAGGCGATCCTGCTCGCCGAGCGCGCGCTCACCGCGCGGCGGCTCACCCAGGAGGTCACCGCGCTCCGCTCCGGCCTCAAGGAGGTCTGGGAGTTCGGGGCGCTGGTGGGCCGGCACCCGACCATGCAGGAGGTCTACAAGGCGATCGGGCGCGTGGCGGCCAGCGACGTGTCGGTGCTGCTGCGCGGCGAGTCCGGCACCGGCAAGGAGGTGGTGGCGCGCGCGCTCCACCACTACAGCCGGCGCGCGGGGCGCCCCTTCGTGGGCATCTCGGCGGCCGCGATCCCGGCCACCCTGCTCGAGTCGGAGCTGTTCGGCCACGAGAAGGGCGCGTTCACCGACGCCAAGGAGCGGCGCCTGGGCAAGCTCGAGCTCGCCCACGGCGGCTCCGTCTTCTTCGACGAGATCGGCGACATGCCCCCCGAGCTGCAGGTGAAGCTGCTGCGCGCGCTTCAGGAGCGCAGCTTCGAGCGCGTGGGCGGGCACGAGCTGATCCGCATGGACGTGCGGGTGATGGCGGCCACCCACCGCGACCTCGAGAGCATGATGAAGGCGGGACGGTTCCGGGAGGACCTGTTCTACCGCCTGAACGTGGTCACGCTCTCGCTGCCCGCCCTGCGCGACCGCCGCGGCGACATCCCGCTGCTCGCCGAGCACTTCCTGGCCAAGTACGCCGAGTCGCTGGGCGAGCGGGTGATCACCGCCGACGCGATGGACCGCCTGATGGGCTACGACTGGCCGGGCAACGTGCGCGAGCTGGAGAACGTCATCCAGCGCGCCATGGTCATGGCCTCGACCGGGGCCATCCTGCCCGAGCACCTGCCGATCGGCCCGGTCTCGGCCGCGGCCGCGGTCGGCACCGACGCCTCGCTCGAGGACATCATCGAGCGGAAGATGCACGAGTGCGTGCGCGGCCTCCGCGGCCACGCCTCCGCCAACCTCCACGGGCTCATGGTGGGGCTGGTGGAAAAGCCGCTGCTGCGGGCGGTGATGCGGGAGACCAAGGGCAACCAGGTGCGCGCGGCCCAGCTCCTCGGGATCAACCGGAACACCCTGCGCAAGAAGCTCAAGGAGCACGGCATCGATCCCGACGCCGTGTAAGGTGCCCGTGCCGACCCGCTGCGCCTGGGCCAACGGAGGCCCGCTGGAGATCGAGTACCACGACACCGAGTGGGGCGTCCCGTCCCGCGACGACCGGCACCTCTTCGAGATGCTGATCCTCGAGGGGGCCCAGGCCGGGCTCTCGTGGTCCACCATTCTGCGCAAGCGCGAGAACTACCGGAGGGCCTTCGCGGGCTTCGATCCGGCCCGGGTGGCCCGCTTCGACGCGCGCCGGCGCGCGGCGCTCATGCGGGATCCGGGCATCGTGCGGAACCGGCTGAAGATCGAGGCCACCGTGGCCAACGCGCGGCAGGTGCTGGCCGTGCAGGACGAGCACGGCGGCCTCGCCGCCTACCTGTGGCAGTTCGTCGACGGCGAGCCCATCGTGAACGCGTGGACCGCGATGGGGCAGGTGCCGGCCGAGACCGCGGCCTCCCGGGCGATGAGCAAGGCCCTCGTCAAGCGCGGCTTCCGCTTCGTCGGCCCCACCATCTGCTACGCGTTCATGCAGGCCACCGGCATGGTCAACGACCACATCACGACGTGCTTTCGGTATTCCAAGCGGAGGAGTCGACGGCAATGAGGATCGGGGTCTTCGGAGCGGGAGCGATCGGCTGCGTGGTCGGAGGGCTGCTCACCAAGGCCGGGCACGACGTGACGCTGGTCGACCAGTGGCCCGAGCACATCGAGACCATGAAGAGCCGGGGCCTCAGGCTCTCCGGCACCTGCGGCGAGCACACCATCCCGGTGAGGGCGCTCCACATCCACGAGCTGCAGGGAGTGTCGACGCCGTTCGAGGCGATCTTCGTCGCGGTCAAGTCCTACGACACCGAGTGGGCGGCCCAGATGGCGCTCACCTACCTCAAGCAGCCGGACGGCGTAGTGGTCGACTTCCAGAACGGGATCAACGACGAGCGGGTGGCTCAGGTGGTGGGCAAGGACCGCTGCCTCGGCTGCGTGATCACCATCGGCGCCGGCATGTACGAGCCCGGCCACGCGATGCGCACCGATTCCGGCAGCGTGGGCTTCAAGATCGGTGAGCACGACGGGCGCGATACCCCGCGGGCCCAGGCGCTCGCGAAGGTGATGAACGACGTGGCCGGCACCAAGGTGACGACCAACCTGTGGGGCGAGCGGTGGTCCAAGCTCGCGATCAACTGCATGGCCAACCCGCTGGCCGGCCTGAGCGGCCTGGGCTCGGCCGAGGTGCGCACCGCGCCGGTGCCCCGGCGCATCGCCATCCACGTGGCCGCGGAGGTGATCCAGGTCGGCCGGGCCGCCGGTTACGAGGTGGAGCCCATCTACGGCATCGAGGCCCAGCGCTTCGTCGACGCCGCCAAGGGGAAGGGCTTCGACGCGGTGGAGGCCGATATGGGCGCGAGCGTCAAGTTCCTGACCGGCGGCCGCCCCTCGATGCTCCAGGACGTCATGAAGGGCCGCCGCACCGAGATCGAGTATCTGAACGGCTACGTCGCGCAGCAGGGACGCCGCCTCGGCATCCCCACCCCGGTGAACGACGCGGTGGTGGCCGCGGTGCGCAGCCACGGCGTCGGCACGCTCAAGCCCGACCCCAAGAACCTCGAGCCCCTGCTACAGGCTCTGCCACGCTAGGCTGATCCCGCTCCGGCCCGTCCCGCGCTGGCCGGGGTCCCTCGCGAGCGACCTCGACCGAGACCGGCCGGGAGCCGCCCTCGCCGACAGGACCCGGCCGCCTCGCGCGGGCCCGCTCACGAGGAGCCCGAGCGAGCGCGAGACCTGGAACGAAGGTCTACGAGGCGAGCGCGGGCTTGCGGGCGAACCAGGGGCGGGCGGCTTCGAGCTGGGCGCCGAGGCGGAACAGCGTCGCCTCGTCGCCGAAGCGCGCGACGAGCTGGACCGCGACGGGCAGGCCGCTCTTGGCCTGGCCGAGCGGCAGCATCATGGCGGGCTGGCCGGTCAGGTTGAACCAGACCGTGAACGGCGAGAAGGTGAAGACGCGCCGCCAGTACTCCTCGACGTCGTCCATCATCATGTCGATCCAGCCGAGCTTGACCGGGAGCTGGCCGAGCCCCGGAGTCAGCAGCACGTCGTAGCGCGTGTGGAAGGCCGCCATCTGGCGGCCGAGCCGATGCGCGGTCTGGGTGGCGCGCACGTAGTGCGCCGAGCTGGTCCGCTCGCCGATCTTGGCGGTGTTCCAGGTGACCGTCTCCACCTCGCCCTCGACGGCGGGCCGGCCCACGGTGGGGTGGGTGGAGAGATTCACCACCGTGTTCACCGCGGCCAGGGTGATGAAGGTGGGGATGACCGCGCCGCGCTCGATCTCCGGGTCGGCCTCCTCGACCTGGTGACCGAGCTGGGCGCAGAGCTTCACGGTGTCGTGGAGCGTGGCGAGGCTCTCGGGATCCACCGCGGCGCCGTTGGGGGCGACCGTGGTGTAGGCGACGCGGAGCGGCCGCGCCGGCGCCCCGCACTCCTCGAGATACGGCCGCACGGGGGGCGCGGCGGTGTAGGGGTCGCCCGGCCCGGGCCCGCGGGTGGCGTCGAGGAGCGCGGCGCTGTCCCGCACCGAGAGCGTCACCGCGTGCTCGGTGGAGCAGCCGCCGAGGCCCTCGCCGGTGACCGGCGCGAAGGTGTTGCGGCCGCGCGTGGGCTTGAGCCCCACCAGCCCGCAGCTCGCGGCGGGGGCGCGGATCGAGCCGAAGCCGTCGCTGGCGTGCGCCATCGGCAACATGCGCGCGCCCACCGCGGCGGCGGCCCCACCGCTCGATCCGGAGGAGATGCGGGTCGGGTCCCACGGGTTGCGGGTGGGGCCGTAGAGCTGGGGCTCGCAGGTGAGCGAGAGCCCGACCTCGCAGGAGTTGGTGCGGCCGAAGATCACGAGCCCGGCGCGCTTGAGCCGGGCCACGTTCTCGCTGTCGAACGTGGACGGCGGGGTGTCGGCGAAGAACCGGCTGCCGCGCGTCATGGTCACCCCGGTGAGCGGGGCGCCCAGGTCCTTCAACAGAAAGGGCACCCCGCGGAACGGTCCGTCGGGGAGCCCGTCGGCGATCGCGCGCCGGCCGTAGTCGTAGAGGCGCATGATGACCGCGTTCACCTTCGGGTCGCGCGCCTCCACCCGCTCGATCGCCGCCTCGAGCAGCTCGGTGGGCGTCACCTTGCCCCGCCTGACCAGGTCGGCCAGCCCGAGGGCGTCGTATCGCTCGTAGTCCGCGAACGCGGTCATGCCTACTGCTTTACGTAGAGCTGGCCGCCGGCCTTCTTGAACTCGGCCGCCTTCTCCCGAAGGCCCTGCACCACCGCGGCGGTCTCGTCGCCGATTCCGTGCTTGGCCGCGTAGTCGCGCACGTCCTGGGTGATCTTCATCGAGCAGAAGTGCGGCCCGCACATGGAGCAGAAGTGGGCGATCTTGGCGCCCTCGGCGGGCAGGGTCTCGTCGTGGAAGGCCCGGGCGGTCTCCGGGTCGAGCGCGAGGTTGAACTGGTCCTCCCAGCGGAACTCGAAGCGGGCGCGGGACAGCGCGTCGTCCCACTCGCGCGCCTTCGGATGGTTCTTGGCCAGGTCGGCGGCGTGGGCCGCGATCTTGTAGGCGATGACGCCGTCCTTGACGTCCTGGCGATCGGGCAGGCCGAGGTGCTCCTTGGGGGTGACGTAGCAGAGCATCGCGGTGCCGTACCAGCCGATCATGGCCGCGCCGATCGCGGAGGTGATGTGGTCGTAGCCGGGCGCGATGTCGGTGGTGAGCGGCCCCAGGGTGTAGAAGGGCGCCTCGTGGCAGATCGCGAGCTGCCGGTCCATGTTCTCCTTGATCAGGTGCATGGGCACGTGGCCCGGGCCCTCGATCATCACCTGGCAGTCCTGCTCCCACGCGACGGTGGTCAGCTCGCCCAGGGTGTCGAGCTCCGCGAACTGGGCGTCGTCGTTGGCGTCGGCCTGGCAGCCGGGGCGCAGCCCGTCGCCCAGCGAGAAGGCCACGTCGTAGGCGGCCATGATCTCGCAGATTTCGCGGAAGTGCGTGTAGAGGAAATTCTCCTGGTGGTGGGCGAGACACCACTTCGCCAGGATCGAGCCGCCGCGGCTGACGATCCCGGTGGTGCGCCGCGCCGTCAGCGGAATGTAGGACAGGCGCACC
>JBGQHJ010000067.1:0-25150 GCA_041497895.1 Methylomirabilia bacterium | reverse complement strand
GGCCTGCTGGAGCGCCTCCGCGTTGGCGGCATGCCGGGTGGTCAGCACGACCGCGAAGCCCTCCCGGGCGAACTTCTGGGCGATGGCGCCGCCCACGCCCCAGCGAATGCCGACGGGCAGATCACGGTCGTCGAGCGCACGACCGTGGGCCAGCTTGGTGTTGCGGCCATCCGCCTGCCACTTGGAGGTCGCCCCCACCACGACAGCGACCGGTCGACGAGTCGAGCTCATAGCGGATCCTCCTCGGAGTCTTGGGCTGCGCCGCGGCCGAAGAACTCCAGCAGCAGCCGATTAACCTCGGGCGCATTCTCGTAGGCCGACCAGTGGCCGGCCTTCGGGATGCGATGCAGGTCGAGGCCGGGGACGGCGGACTGGATCTCGCCGATCAGCAGGCTCGCGGGCCGGAACGCGGAGTCGTCGCGCTCGCCCCACAGCAGGCGGATCCTCCCGCCGCGTCGCGCCACCTCCGCGAGATCGCCGAGCAGCGTGCCGCCGCCGCTGACCTTTCTACTATCGAAGCGGGTCCCGCGCACACAGTCCGCCTGGATGTCGACCGTCTCCTCGGAGACGCTCGCGGGATCGCTCAGCATGTTCACCAGCAGGTTGTGGCGACAGATCTCGCGGAAGAGCCGCTCGTCGCCACCCGCCTCCTTGTAGCTGCGGATGGGTCGCTCGCCGAACCTGCGCATCGGAAAGCCGCCGGGCGAGATGAGGCCGAGGTGGCTCACCCGCGGCCCGAGCCGCCGGGCCATATTGGCCGCGATCGCGGCCCCGAACGAGAAGCCCGCGAAGCGCAACGAGGCGCGGCCGGGCAGCGCCTCGAGGAGCAGGGCGTGCACCAGGTCGAGGTATTGCGGGCCGGTGGTCTCGCGCGGCACTGGGGCCGAGTCGCCGTAGGAGGGGTGGTCGAGCGCGTGGACGGTGAAGCGGGCGGCGAGGGCGTCCACGTTGCGGACCCAGTGCTTCCACGAACCCATGCCGCCGTGGAAGAGCACGAGGTCGGGCCCGTGGCCGGACCGGTGCACGGCCATGCGGGGCGTGGGATCGGCGCTCACGCGGGTGGCGGTCAGGACAGGCGAGGCCGGACGCGCTCGGCGAAGGTGGCCATCTGCTCGTCGAGCTCGCGGCCGTCCGCCGCGAGGAGCTCCAGCACCAGCTCCTCGACCCCACACGCGGCCAGCTCCGTGATCTGCTCCACCAGGGCGGCCGGCTCGCCGGCCACCACGCGCCCGGCGTGGGCGGAGGCCGGCGCGCTCTCCCCCGACTTCAGGATCCGCACGTCGTTGCGGAGCGTCAGCGCGGGCGGGGTCGCGCGGCCGCGCTCCCGGCTCAGGCGCGCCAGCTCCGCCACCCCGGCCCGCAGCTCCTCCGGGGTGCGATTGATCGGATGCCACGCCGCGCCGAGCTCGACGGTGCGGCGGAGCGCCGCGCGGCTGTGCCCGCCGACCCAGATCGGCGGGTGCGGCTTCTGGATCGGTCGTGGCTCGAAGTGCAGGTCGTCGAACCGGACGTACTTGCCCGCGAAGGACGGGGACGGGCTCGTCCACAGCTCCTGCATCGCGCGCAGGTACTCGTCGGTCATGGGCCCGCGCTCCGCGAAGGGCACCCCGAGCATCGCGCTCTCCGCGGCCACCCACCCCGCCCCCACCCCGAGCACGACGCGCCCGCCGCTCAGCGCGTCGAGCGACGACACCATCTTGGCGGTGACCACCGCCTGGCGATAGGGGACGATCAGCACCGTGGTCCCGAGGCGCACCCGGCTCGTCGCGCCGGCGACCACGCCGAGGGTGATCAGCGGATCGAAGATGGTCTCGCCGAAGTTGCCCACGTTGGCGCGCGGCACCACCACGTGGTCGCTCACCCACACCGAGTCGTAGCCGAGCTGCTCGGCGCGCACCGCGGCGTGGCGGATGATCGCGGGCGTGGCGAGGTGGCGGCAGTTGGGCAGCCAGATCCCGAAGCGCATCAGCGGTTGAGATACCGCAGCGGCAGACCCGGGCGCGGCCACACGAACGACACGAGCGTGCCGCCCATCGAGAGCGTCGCGTACGCGGTGCGCAGGTCCCTCCCGCCGAAGCAGACGTTCGTGACCATCATGTCCGGCAGCATGTACTGGTCGACCCGGCTGCCGTCCGGCCAGATGTCGCTCACCGCCCCGGTGATGAGGGTGGCCACGCAGACGTGGCCCTCCCCGTCGACCGCGAGCGAGTCGAACATCTGGTAGCCGCCCAGGCCGACCACCACCGTGCCCTTCTCTCCGCGATACGGCCCGTTGGCGGACTCGATCTGGCCCGGCCCGGAGAGCTTGAACGACCAGCAGCGCGCGGTCGGCGTCTCGACCACGTACAGGGTCTTCTCGTCCGGCGAGAGCCCGATGCCATTGGGCCGCTCGAGCGGGAAGATCGCCTCGCGGATCATCGACCCGTCGGCCTTCGCGTAGTAGACGACGCCGCGGTCGTTGTCGCGCTCGCGCGTCTTGCCGAGGTCGGTGAACCAGAACCCACCCGCCCCGTCGAACACGAGGTCGTTCGGCCCCCGCAGGCGCTCGGCCCCGCAGCGGTCGTAGAGGGTGTCGAACTTGCCGCTCTCGGCATCGACGATCTGGATGCTGCCGGTGGCGTAGTCGTCGGCCTGGGCCACCGGGAAGAGCTTGCCCGGTCGCTCCAGGAACTTGAGCCCTCCGTTGTTGGTCACGTAGATCTTGCCGCCCGGCCCCATCGCCGCCCCGTTCGGGCCGCCCCCGAGGCTGGCGATAACGTGCACCTTGCCGTCCGGCGTCACGCGCGAGAGCGTGCGGCGCTCGATCTCCACGAGGATCACGGAGCCGTCCGGCATCGCCACCGGCCCCTCGGGAAAGCGCAGCCCGGACGCGATCTGCTTGAAGGCAGGCTTGTGGGTGGCCATCAGGACCGCACCTGCCGCATGAGTGCCGAGCAGCGATCGAGCACGGGGAGCACCTCGTCGGACTTGGCGGATGGAAGATTGAAGATGAGCCGCGCCACGCCCGCGTCGCGGTAGCGCTTGATGAGGTCGCCGTCCTCGGCCACCCCGAACACGGTGATCGGCACCGTGGCCGGATCCCGGCCGGCCTCCCGGGCGAGCGCGGCGAACTCGGGCAGCTTGCCGAGCACGTCGCCGTAGGCGGGCCGCCGCGCGTGCGGGACCCAGCCGTCGCCGTAGGCGAGGGCCCGCCGCGCCCCATGGGGGAACGCGCCGCCGACCAGCACCGGCGGGTGCGGCTTCTGCACCG
Source organism: Methylomirabilia bacterium (assembly GCA_041497895.1). Classification (GTDB taxonomy): domain Bacteria; phylum Methylomirabilota; class Methylomirabilia; order Rokubacteriales; family CSP1-6; genus CAMLFJ01. The sequence continues at coordinate 21,900 of JBGQHJ010000067.1, read as the reverse complement.
GCTTGGGCCACGTCATCATCGGTGGGAACTTGACGAACGCGCCCGTGTACTCGGGCTTGGACTTCGTCCAGATGAGCCGCATCGCCTCTACCCGCTCGCGCATCACCTCGAAGCGCGACTTGAACTCGGTCCCGTGATCGGCCATCTCCTCCGCGTTCCAGCCCGCCCCGACCCCGAACAGGAAGCGGCCGCCGGAGACCTGGTCGAGGCTCGCCACCGCCTTGGCGGTCTGGATCGGGTCACGCTGGACCACCAGGCAGATCCCGGTCGCCACCCGGAGCCGCGTGGTGGCCGCCGCGGCGGCCGCGAGGGTGACGAAGGGATCCATCACGTCGTAGTACTTCTTGGGCAGCTCCCCGCCCTGCGGGAACGCGGAGGCACGCGAGAGCGGGATGTGCGAGTGCTCGGGCGCCCAGAGCGACTCGAACCCACGCTCCTCCAGCGCCCGGCCGAGCGCGGCCGGTCCCATCGAGTAGTCGGTGAAGAAGATCGCCGCGCCTGCGTCCATGTGTCCTCCTCGCTCGCCGTCCACGGAGACGGCCGCGGCCGAATCTACCGCCGTCGGGGAGGTGGGTCAACCGTGCTAGGATTCGCGGCGACGCGCATCCACCCAGGAGGAATCCATGACGACGACGTCCATGGCTCGGCTCGCGGTGCTGGTCGCCCTCGGCGCGCTGCTCTCGCTGCCCGCGGTCGCGCCCGCCCAGGAGACCATCCGCATCGGCTGCCCCACCAAGACCTACTTCCCGACCATCCTCGCCACCGTGGCGAAGGAGAAGGGGCTCTTCGAGAAGGAGGGGCTCCGGCCGGAGATCACCATCTACCGGGGCGGCGGGGAGACCTTCGAGGCGATCGCGGCGAACTCGGCCGACCTGGGCCCGGTGGCGGTGCCGCTCGTGGCGACCTCCCGGAAACGCGGCGTGTTGACGAAGATCGTGGGCGGCAACGGCGACGAGTGGTCGGGCTGGATCCTCGGGGTGCGGACCGCCTCGCCGATCAAGTCGGCCAAGGAGCTGGACGGCAAGAAGGTGGGCATCACCTCGGCCGGGTCCGGCACCGACACACTCGCCCTCTGGGCGCAGAGCGAGCACAAGGTGACCTTCCAGCGCGTCTCGGTGGGCGGCGGCGGCCTGGTGCCCAACCTGCTCAACGACAACCTGGCCGCCGCGGTGATCTACTCCCCGCTCAGCTATCAGGTCGTCTCGGAGGGCAAGGTGCGCGTGCTGATGGACTTCGCCACCGCGATGCCCCCGAACCTGATCGGGGGCTGGGCCGCCACCGAGAAGAACCTGAACGAGCGGCGCCCCTTCATCCAGAAGGGTCTGAACGCCCTCTACGGAGCCCTCGAGTACCTGCGCAACAACCCGGACTACGCGATCAAGACCATCGCCTCCAACAACGAGCTGCCGATGGAGATCGCCAAGATGGAGTACGAGAAGACCTTCCTGCGCCTGTCCCGCGACGGCAAGATCACGCTCGCCTCGGTGGAGAAGGCCATGGAGCTGGCCGCCGCGAGCGGGGTGAAGGACATGGCGCCGGCGGCCGAGGTCTTCATGAACATGCCGATCACGCCCACCAAGCCCTAGAGGCCGGGGCGATGCGGCGGCACGAGCGCCTGATCGTCGCCGCTGCCGTCCTGGGCCTCTTCGCGCTCTGGGAGGCGCTGGTGCGCGCGGGCCGCCTCGACGCGAGCCTCGCGCCCGCGCCGAGCACGGTCGTCGAATCGCTGATCCGGCTGGCCGGACGGCCCGAGGTCCGGGCCAGCCTGGGGGTGACCGCCTGGGAGGTACTCGCGGCGTTCCTGGTGGCGCTGCCGGTCGGCCTGCTCCTGGGCTTCCTCCTGGCCGAGGTGCCGCTCCTGGGCTCGCTGTTCCGGCCGCTGGTCAACTTCCTCTTCGGCGTGCCCAAGTCCATCTTCCTGCCCGTGTTCATCCTCGTGTTCGGGGTGAGCATCCCGCAGAAGATCGCCTTCGGCGTGTTCACCACCGTCTTCGTGCTGATCACCGGCGGCATCGCGGCGGTGCAGTCGGTGCCGCGCGAGCTGATCACGGTGAGCCGGGTCTACGGGGCCAGCCGCGGGCAGATCATCCGCGAGATCTACTTCCCCGCGATGGCCCCGATCCTGCTCGAGTCGGCGCGACTCGCCATGGTGTTCAACATCACCGCGGTGCTCCTGTGCGAGATCTACGGGGCGCGCGACGGCATCGGCTACCGCATCGCGGCGTGGGGCGAGAACCTCCAGATGCCGCAGCTCTACGCCGCCCTCGTGATCGTGGCCGCCGCCGCGGTGGCGGTCAACGAGGCGCTGCGCGCGGTCGAGAGCCGGCTCGGCGCGTGGCGGCGGCGCACGTGACCCGCGCCCTCGTCGCGATCCGTGGAGTCTCGCAGCGCTTCGGCGCGGACGGGGCCGGCGTGGTCGCGCTCGACTCGATCAGCCTCGAGATCCCGGACGGCCAGTTCGTGGCGGTGGTGGGTCCGAGCGGCTGCGGCAAGTCCACCCTGCTCTCGCTGGTCGCGGGGCTGCGGCTGCCCTCGAGCGGCACCGTGCTCTGCGACGGCGAGCCGATCACCGCCCCGATGCCGCGCAAGGTCGGCATGATCTTCCAGGAGGCCAACCTCCTGCCCTGGCTCTCCGCGGTCGACAACGTGGCGTTCCCGCTCAAGCTGCGGCGGGTGGCGAAGGCGGAGCGGCTCCTCGCGGCCCGGCGCATGCTCGAGCTGACCGGCCTCGCGGGCTTCGAGGACCGCCTCCCGCACCAGCTCTCCGGCGGCATGAAGCAGCGCGTGGCCATCGCCCGGGGCCTCGTGCAGAACCCGGCGGTGCTCCTCATGGACGAGCCGTTCGCCTCGCTCGACGAGCAGACCCGCATGGTGCTGGGCGACGAGCTGCTGCGCATCTGGTCGGGGACGCGCAAGACGGTGCTCTTCGTGACCCACAGCCTGAACGAGGCGGTCTACCTCGCGGACCGCGTGGTGGTGCTGAGCGCCCGCCCGGGGCGCGTGGTCGACGACGTCTCGGTGGACCTGCCCCGCCCGCGCACCTTCGCGATGACCGGAAGCGAGCGGTTCGGCGCGCTCAAGGACCGCATCTGGCAGCACATCAAGAGCGCGGAGCGGCGATGACCTGGCCGGAGCGACACCCGCGCCTGAGCCAGGCCGTGCTCTACCTGGGGATCCTCGCGGCCTGGGAGATCCTGCCGCGCGCCGGGCTGGTCCCGCGGCTCTTCGTGCCGCCGCTCAGCGAGGCCCTCGGGGCTCTCGTCGCCGATCATCGCGAGTATCTCGGCAGCCTCCCCACCACGTTCGGCGAGATCCTCGTCTCCTACGTCATCGTCTGTGGCGGCGGCATCGGGCTCGGCCAGCTCGTCGGGTCCTCCGCCATCGCGCAGCGGATGCTGCTGCCGGTGCTGCGCAGCGCCTACGCGGTGCCGCTGGTGGTGCTCTACCCGGTCATGATGGTGTGGTTCGGCCTCGGCTCGCAGTCGAAGATCGCGTTCGCCTCGATCTACGCCTTCATTCCCACCATGCTCACCTCGGTGGCGGGGGTGGGCGCGCTCAGCCCCGCGCTGGCGGAGACCGCGCGCGCCTTCGGGGCCACTCGCTCCCAGCAGATCCTCTACATCGCCCTCCCCGCGAGCCTGCCCTCCATCGTGGCCGCGCTCCGCCTGGGCGGTGCGCTCGTCATCGTGGGCGTCATCGTGGCCCAGATGCTGGGGGCGGCCGAGGGCCTGGGCTTCCTCATCACCCGGCACCGCACCCTGCTCAACAGTCCCGGGGTCTACGCCGGCATCGTGCTCGTGCTCCTGATCACCGGCCTGCACGAGGTCCTTCTTCGCGGCCTGGAGCGCAAGGTCGCCGCGTATCGCCAAGGAGCGTGACGTCATGCCCCAGCCCGTCCTCGCGACGACCCCCGTTCTGACAACGACCGTGATAGGAAGCTATCCGCAGCCGGACTGGCTCGTCGATCGCGCGCTCCTGTCGAAAGGCGTGCCCCGCGTCCGCCTGCAGGCCATGTGGCGCGTCCCCGAGCCCTTCCTCGAGCAGGCCCAGGACGACGCGACGATCGTGGCCATCCGCGAGATGGAGCGCGCCGGCATCGACATCATCAGCGACGGGGAGATCCGGCGGGAGAGCTACTCCAACCGCTTCGCCACCGCGCTCGACGGCGTGGACGTGGCCCAGCCCGCGGTGATCACCGACCGCTACGGCAACCAGACCCACGTGCCGCGGGTGGTCGGGCGCGTGCGGCGGACCCGGCCGGTGGAGCTGCGCGACATGCAGTTCCTCCGGCGCCACACCGACCACCCGGCCAAGATCACCCTGCCCGGCCCGTTCACCATGGCCCAGCAGGCCAAGAACGAGTTCTACCGCGACGTGGAGGAGCTGGCGATGGACTTCGCGGTGGCGGTCAACGCGGAGGCCCTCGAGCTGCAGGCCGCGGGAGCCGACGTGATCCAGCTCGACGAGCCGTGGCTCCGCAACGATCCGGAGGGCGCCAAGCGCTATGCGGTGCCCGCGATCAATCGCGCGCTCGCCGGCCTCACGGTGCCGACCGCGCTCCACCTCTGCTTCGGCTACGCGGCGGTGGTCCGGCACCAGAAGCCGACCGGCTACTCGTTCCTGCCCCAGCTCGCCGAGACCATCGCCCGGCAGATCTCGATCGAGGCCGCCCAGCCTCGGCTCGACCTGGGGGTGCTGGCCGATCTCGCGGGCAAGACCATCATCCTGGGGGTGATCGACCTGGGCGATCCCGGCGTCGAGACCGTCGACCGGGTGGTGGAGCGGGTCCGCGCCGGGCTGGCTCGCGTGCCGCCCGAGCGCCTCGTCCTGGCGCCCGACTGCGGCATGAAGTACCTGCCGCGCGAGACCGCCTTCGGCAAGCTGCGCGCGCTGAGCGACGGGGCGCGCGCGGTCCGGGCCCAGATCTCCTAGACGCCCCCTCCGGGCCGGCCGGGCCGGCGGTCAGCTGTGCTGGCTCCGGAAGCGCCAGGCGCTCACCGCCACCAGGGCCCCCGCGAGCACCGCCAGCGCGAGGAGCTGCGGGTAGACCACGTCGAGTCCCGCGCCCTTGACCAGCACCGCCCGGGCCACGCTCGCGAAGTGCGCGATCGGGTTCAGCAGGGTGACCGGCTGGACCCACTTGGGCATCGCCTCGATCGGGGTCAGGGCCCCCGACAGCATCGCGAGCGGCGGATTCACGAAGAACCCGATGAGCTGGGTCTGGTTCGCGGAGCGCGCGAACGTCGAGAGGAACGTCCCGATGCCGATCCCGGTCAGCACGCAGCAGCCGCAGGCCACGAGCACCAGGAGCAGGCTGCCGCGGAACGGGACCTGGAAGACGAGGCGCGCCACCACGAGCACGAGCCCGACCATGCCCATGAGCAGCACGAAGAGGGGGATGATCTTGGCCGCGATGACCTCGAGCGAGCTGGCCGGCGTCATGAGGAGCTGCTCGACGGTGCCCCGCTCCTTCTCCCGGATCATGGTGGCGCCCGCGACGAGGGAGCCGTTCAGGATGATCAGGGTGCCGAAGACCCCGGTCACGATGAACCACGTGTTCACGAGGCCCGGGTTGTAGAGGAAGGTGGGGCGCACCTCCACCCGGGCCTGGGCCGCGAGCGGCCGGGCGGTCGCCCCGTCGTCCACGGCCGCGCCGTCGGCGGCGACTCCGTCCATCGCCCGGTCGCGCGCGGCCTGCTGGTTCAGCCACGCCACCGCGCCTTCCACGTAGCCCTGGGCGATCTGCGCGGTGTTCGCGTTCGCGGCGTTGAGGAGCACCTGCACCGTGACCGGCCGGCCGCGCGCGCGCCGCCGCGCGTAGTCGTAGGGCACCACCACCCCCACGTCCAGGCGGCCGGCGGCGAGGGCCCGCCCGAGCTCGGCGGACGTGGGGAAGGAGCCCGCGAGCCGGAACGTCTGGTTCTCGCTGATCGCCGAGACCAGGTCGCGGCTCTCCGAGGTGCGACTCTCGTCGACCACGCCCAGGCGCAGGTCGCGCACGTGCGAGTCGAGCGCGAAGCCGAAGAGCAGGACCTGGAGCATCGGCGGCACCACCAGCGACATCGCGAGGCGCCGGTCGCGCCGGATCTGGCGCAGCTCCTTGAGGGCGAGCGCCCAGAAGCGTCCCCCGAAGAGCCGGCCGGCGCGCGCGCTCACGCCTTCACCTGCATGCGCCGCATCGCGAGCCAGGCGAGCGCGTAGTAGACCGCGCCGATCGCCCCGATCATCAGCACCGCCCACCACACCGCGGGCCAGCCGCCGCCCTGCAGGAAGGCGTCGCGGACGATGACGATGAAGTAGCGGGCCTGCACCAGGCTCGAGATCCAGGCGAGCGATCGCGGGATGTTCTCGATCGGGAAGATGAGGCCCGAGAGCAGGAAGGCGAGCAGGAAGCCCCCGAGGGACACGCCCTGCACCGCGGCGGCCTGGTTGGGGATGGCCCCGCCGACCAGGGTGCCGAAGGCGACCACGCAGAAGAGGAAGAGCAGGCCGCCCACCAGGAGCGGCGTCGGGTCCCCGACCAGGCGCAGGCCGAAGAGGGTGAACATGAGGCCGCTCACCAGCATCCACTGCACGATCCCGATGACCACCCCGGCCAGGATCTTGCCCAGGAGGAACTCGTGGGCCGAGATGCTCGAGACGTAGACCTGCAGGATCGTCTTTTGCTCGCCCTCGCGCGACATCGCGAGCGCGGCGAGCACGGTCGGGAAGATCGACAGGGAGAGCACGAGCATCCCGGGCCCGTAGAACTTGCGCGGCTCGCGGCCGGGATTGAACCAGAGCCGCGTGGCGGTGCGCACCGCGGGCACCGCGCCGTCGCCCGTCACCTCCCGGGTGAACGCGCGCGTGACCTGGCTGGCGGCCCCCTGCACCAGCAGCGCGGTGTTGGTGTCGGTGCCGTCGACGAGCAGCTGCGCCTGCGCGACCCGGCCGCGCCGGATCTCGCGCTCGAAGTGCTCGGGCAGGATCAGCGCCCCGCGGGCCTTCCCGCCCGCCACCGCGGTCTCCGGCGACATCGCGACCGGCAGCCCCACGATCCGGAAGGTCAGCGAGCTGCGGTAGGCGTCGATGTAGCGGCGGGACAGCGGCGTCTGGTCGAGGTCCTGGACCGCCAGCGGGATGTCGGTGACGGTCAGCGAGATCGAGGTGCCCAGGAGCGCGGTGAGGACCACCGGCAGCACGACCGCGAGGGCGAGCGCGAGCCGGTCTCGCAGCAGCTGGGTGAGGTCCTTGCGGGCCTGGGCGATGATCCGTCGCACCTGCCGGCTCCGTCGCGAGCGGTCAGGCGGCCGCCGCGGCGCCCTCCCCTCGGTGATTGCGCTCCACGATCAGGATGAACACGTCCTCGAGCGAGTAGTCCTGCTCGGTCACCCCGAGCGTCCGGATCCCGCCCGCCTCGAGCCGGGCGGAGAGCCCGCGGGCCGCCCCGGCCGCGTCGGCGTCCACGATCACGTGGATGCGGTCGCCGAAGAGCGACACCCGCCAGGGCTCGCGCTCGTTCCGCAGGAGCGCGATGGCGCGCGGCGGGTCGTCGACCCGGATCTCCAGCACCCGGCCGCCCTGGGCCGCCTTGATCCCGCTCGGAGTGCCCTCGGCGACCAGCTCGCCGCCGGCCATGAAGCCGAGGCGATTGCACTGCTCGGCCTCCTCGAGGTAATGCGTGGTCACGAGGACGGCGGTACCGCCGTCGGCCACCCGGTTGATCATGGTCCAGAAGGCCCGGCGCGCGATCGGATCGACCCCCGAGGTCGGCTCGTCGAGGAAGAGCACCCGGGGCTCGTGCATGATCGCGGCCCCGAAGGCGACCCGCTGCTTCCACCCCCCGGGGAGCGACCCGGTGAGCTGCGCGCCCCGGCCGACGAGCCCCGCGAAGTCGAGCACCCAGCGCTTCCGCTCCACGCGACGCGCGGACTCGACCTGGTAGACCCCCGCGAAGAAGTCCAGGTTCTCGTCGATCGTGAGGTCGTCGTAGAGCGAGAACCTCTGCGACATGTAGCCGACCTGCTGACGCACGCGCTCGGAGCGGAGCGCGCCGCGCTCGCCCGCGAGCTGCACCTCACCCACGCTCGGCTCGAGGAGGCCACACAGCATCTTGATCGTGGTGGTCTTGCCCGCCCCGTTGGCGCCGAGCAGCCCGTAGACCTCGCCCGGACGGATCTCGAGGTCGACGCCCTTGACCGCCACGAAGTCCCCGAACGACTTCCCGAGGCCGCGCGCGCCGATCGCGATCGCTCCCGGGTCGGGCGGCGCCACCGCCCGGCCCGGGAACGCAGGCGCGCGCGTCTCTCCCTCGAGCATCTGCAAGATCGACACGAAGGCGTTCTCGAGCGTGGGCGCTCCGACGCGCAGCGAGGTCACCGACTGTCCGGCCGCCTCGAGCGCCGCGCGGACCTGCCCCTCACCCTGGGCGGGGTCGCGGACCATCACGTCGAGCCGATCGCCGAAGCGCTGGACGTCCGCGATGCCGCCGTCGCGGCCGGACAGGGCGGTCAGGGCCGCGCGGAGATCGGGGGCGCGGACCTCCAGGCGGGTGAGGCCGAGGCCGTCGCGGATCTCGGCCGGGGTGCCCGTTCGCACGAGCTGCCCCTGGTGCATGAGGGCGACGCGGTGGCAGCGCTCGGCCTCGTCGAGGTAGGGCGTGGCCACCAGGATGGTCATGCCCTGGCTCGAGAACATCACGAGCGCGTCCCAGAACTCGCGGCGCGAGACCGGATCGACGCCGGTGGTCGGCTCGTCCAGGAGCAGGACGCGCGGCTCCGCGACGAGGGCGCAGGCCAGCGCCATCTTCTGCTTCATGCCGCCGCTCAGCCGTCCCGCGAGGCGCCCCCCGAACTGGGCCATGCCGAACATCTCGAGATAGCGCCGCCCGCGCCGCTCGATCTCGGCCCGCGGCACGAGCCGCAGCTCACCCACGTAGCGGAGGTTCTCCTCGACGCTCAGGTCCGGATAGAGGCTGAAGGCCTGCGTGAGGTAGCCGACGTACGACCGCGCCTCGCGCGCGGGCCGGCCCAGCAGCTCCGCGGTGCCGGCGGTCGCTTCCATCACCCCGCCCAGCACCTGAAAGGTCGACGTCTTGCCGGCCCCGTCCGGCCCGATGAGGCCGAAGATCTCACCCGCCCGCACCTCGAGATCGATGCCCCGCACCGCCTCGACGGAGCCGTAGCGCTTGGCGAGCCCGGCGATCCGGATCGCGGGCTCGGCCGGCGCCGCGCTCATCGCCGCGCCGGGCGCGCGGGCCACTGCCCGTCGACCAGGATCTCGCCGTCGGCGGGCATGCCCGGCTTGGCGAAGCCGAGCGCGCCGTTGATCAGCAGCTTGACCCCGACGACCTGCTTCACGCGGTCCTCGCGGAAGTACGTGTTCTCGGGCGTGAACGACGCCTCCGGATCGATCCGGATCACCTGGGCGTCGATCGGGGTGTTCGGGGCCGAGTCCAGGTACACGCGCGCGGGCTGGCCGACGCGTACCCGTCCGATGTCGCCGCCCGGCACGAACGCCCGCAGGTAGACCTGGCCCAGGTTCACCAGGGTCACGATCGGCGTGCCCGGCGTCACCACCTCGCCGGGCTCGGCGGTGCGCGTGGCCACCGTGCCGGTGAACGGCGCGATCACCTGGAGGTCGGCGCGATTCGCGCGGGCCTCGTCGAGCGCGGCCCGGGCCCGCTCCGCGTCCGCCTGGGACGCCGCGATGTCGGCCTGCGCCTGGAGGATCTGGGCCTGGACCGCGGCCACCTGCGCGGACCGGATCGCCGGATTGTCGAGATTGGCCTTCGCGGTGGTGACCGCCCCGCGGGCCGCCTCCACCTGCCGGCGGTTCGCCGAGACCACCGCCGCCTGCGCCTCCTCGGTGTACTGCTTCTGCATCGCGTCCTGCTCCGCCACGTACCCCTTCTGGACGAGCCGGGTGTAGGCGTCGCGCTCCCACTTCGCCTGGGCGTGGGCGGCCACCGCCTGGGCGAGCTGGGCCTCCGCGGCGGCCAGCCGTCCCTCCGCCTCGTTGACGCGCCCCTCCGCGTCGGCGCGCGCCTGCCCGACGCCGATCTCGCTCTGGCGGAGCTGCTCGCCGAGCACCGTGACCTGGTGCTGGGACAGGCGCAGGTGCGCCTCGGCCTGCCGCACCATCGCCTCGGACTGCTGCTCGCGCGCGCGGATCTGCGCGTCGTCGAGCACCGCGAGCACCTGCCCGGCCTCCACGTGATCGCCCTCGCGCACCGTGATCTCGCGGATCCGCCCGGCGAGCTTGGCCGACACCGCGGCGTCGTCGCCCTCGATCCGGCCGCTCACCCCGAGCACGCCCGGAGGCAGCCCGGCGCCACCGAAGAAGACGCGCCAGATCCCCACCCCGATCAGGACCAGGACCACGAGCGCCACGACGAGCACGACGCGTCGGCGGCCCGGCAACATGGCGGCGACCGTGGCGCTCATGGCCGCCCCACGCGCTTCGGCCCGGCGCCGCGAGTCGCGAGGCCCTCGATGATCAGGTCCTGGAGGTGCTTGACGTAGGTGGCGCCGTCCGGAGGCCGGCGGTCCGGGATCACCCGCTGCCGGAACCCGGTGGTGGCGAAGAAGAAGACGAGGCTGCCGACCAAGCTCAGATGGGTGAGCAGGGGGTCCACCGGCCGGAACGCGCCCTCCCGGACTCCGCGCTCGACGACCCGCTGCACCGCGGCCAGCACCCGCGCGGGCTGCGCCAGCACCGCGGTCCCCATGTGCTGCCCGCCGGTGAGCACCTCGCGCAGCATCATCGTGCAGAAGTGCGGGTGGCGGTGGGTGGCGGCGTCGCCGATGGCGGCGACGATCGCGCGCAGCACCTGCGGCGCGGGCCCCGCCGACCCGGCGATGCGCTCCACGTCCGCGACGATCTCCTGGAAGGTGGCGGCGAGGATCGCCGCGTAGAGGTCCCGCTTGCCGCCGAAGTGATAGCTGATCATGGCCCGGTTCACGCCCGCCTTCTCCGCGATGTCCGACACCGAGACCCCGTCGAAGCCTTGGGCCGCGAACAGCTCGGTGGCGGCCGCGAGCAGGGCGGCCCGGGTGCCGGCCGGCCGGCGGGGCCGCCCGGCCCGTCGCTTCGCTGCCCGGCCTGGCGTGCGGGTCTGGGTCGTCATGGTGTTTAACTAAACGTTCATTTAATTTATCCCGCCCCGGCGGTCCTGTCAACCCGCGTCGCCGTTGCCCCCGCCGCGCCGCGCGGGCATGCTCTCCCCATGGCCACCCGCGTGCTCGTCCTCGACGACCCCCTTCCCGGCGTTCGCCGCCTCACCCTGAACCGCCCCGAGAAGCGCAACGCGCTCAGCAACGAGCTGCGCGGGGCCATCCTGGCCGCCCTGAAGGAAGCGGACGCCGATCCGGCGGTCAAGGTCTCCGTCCTGCGCGGGGCCGGCCCGTGCTTCTCCTCCGGTTACGACCTCTCGGCGGACAACACCAAGGACCAGCCCTTCTACTCCCCGGGCGGGCCCGGGCAATGGGCGCGGCACGTGGTGGACGGCTGGTTCACGATCTGGGACCTGGGCAAGCCGGTGATCGCGCAGGTGCACGGCTACTGCCTGGCCGGCGGCAGCGAGCTGGCCGCGTGCTGCGACCTGGTCTACGTGGCCGACGACGCGCGCATCGGCTATCCGCCGACGCGGCTCATGAGCCCCCCGGACAACCAGTTCCATCCGTTCCTGATGGGCATGCGCGCCGCGATGGAGATGTACCTGACCGGCGACGCGATCAGCGGCACCGAGGCCGCGGCCAAGGGCTTCGCCAATCGCGCGGTCCCCGCCGCCGATCTCGAGAAGACGGTGCTGACGGTGGCCGAGCGCATCGCGCTGGTGCCCACCGAGCTCGCCCAGATCAACAAGCGGGCGGTGCACCGTGCGATGGAGGTCATGGGACTGCGGGCGGCCATCCGGGCCGGCACCGAGCTGCAGGCCCTCGCGTTCTCGACCGCGGCCAGCCAGGCCTACCGCGCCCAGTTCAAGCGCGACGGCAGCAGCGTGCGGGATCTATTGTCCCAGCGCGACGCCGCCTTCGGCGACTACCGCGAGCGCGACACGAAGGCCTAGGCGGGCCCCACGAACCCGATGTAGGCGCCGGCGGCGTGCTCCGGCCCGACCAGGATGGCGTGCTCGCCGGTGTTGCGCACGCCGCGGGCCGGCGCCGGCAGGCCGTGCCCCGTCATCCACCGCACCGCCCCCTCCATGCTGCTGGTGCGATAGAGCACCTGGAACGGCCCCGGTCCGGACCGGGCGAGCGCCTCCGCGGCCGGCCCGGGCTCGGCGGGCTGGGCGATCGTGAGGCCGGTGGGGCCCAGGTCGAACACCGCCATGTCCGCCTTGATCACCGCGCCGCGCTGGATCTTCGGCTCGGGGAGGCCGAGCACGCGGGCGTAGAGACCGGAGGCGGCGGCCACGTCGCGCACCGTCACGTACACCCGATCCACGCGCAGCGCGCCGTTCGGATGATCGCCCGCCTTCGGCACCTGGCGCCGGCGCTCCTCGAGCGGCGTCAGGTGCTGGATGAAGAAGACGGGCAGCGGCGCGCCCGGCCCGGGGAAGGCGGCGCGCCAGCGCAGCTCCTGGCCGGCCGGGGTGCGGCGGCCGCCGTCGCGGATCTCGCCCACGTCGACGCCGCGGCGCCGCATCGCCGCGACGTCTCCCTCCAGATCGTCGCTCTGCAGCGCGACCACCCGGAAGCCCCCGCCCCCGTCGAGATAGCGGGCGAGGCTCTCGTCCGGGCCGCCGGGCACCACCGCGGCGCGGTCGCGGACGCTCAGCACCTCGATGTACTCCTCGCCGGTGAAGGCGATCGCGTTGTGGGTGGGCCGGCCGGTGTGGGAGCCGCCCGGGTAGATGTTGAACCCGAGCCGCTGGTAGGCGTCGATCCCGCGGCCCAGATCGGGCACGCAGATCATGACGTGATCGAGGCGGGTCAGCATCGTCGGCCGGCCCCGCTAGCAGAACCGGCAGGGCGGGTAGTCCCGGCTGTACACCGGCAGCTTCAGGTACTCCTCCGGCTTGTACGTCCAGAACTGGGAGACGGCCGGGAAGGTGTGGATCACCGTGTTCTGCAACTCGCCGTTCTTGCGCTCCACCTTCCGCACGTAGATGTTCTGGATCGGGTTGCCCCAGGCGTCCAGCTTCACCGGCCCGCGCGGGGCGTCGGGAATCTCGACGGTCCGGAACGCGGCCATGAACTTCTCGCGGTCCTCGACGCGGCCGCCCACCGCCTTCGCCGCCTCCGCGATCCACCGCCCGCTCGTGTAGCACGTCTCGGAGAAGTACGACGGTACCTTGCCGTACTTCTTGCGGTACTCGGCCACGAAGCGGCGGTTGGCCGGAGTGTCGAGCGCGGCGCTGTACATGAGCGGGGTGACCATGCCGAGGGCCTCGTCGCCGAAGTTGGGCAGGATGGACTCGTCCACGATCACCGCGCCGCCGATCACGGGCAGCCGCCCGGCGAGGCCCGCGTCGCGGTACTGGGCGGGAAAGCGAAGGGCCGAGGCCGCGACCACGATGATGAACGCGGCGTCCGCCTCCCGCTTGATCTGGCTCACGTAGGGCGCCAGGTCGGTGGTGCCCAGCGGCGCCCACAGCTTCTGGATCACCTGCCCGCCGGCCTCCTCGAAGGCGCGCTGGAAGCCGCCGACCACCTCGTAGCCGAAGGCGTAGTCGGTGCCGAACACCGCGACCTTCTTGTAGCCGAGGGTCTTCGCCGCGTATTCCCCGAACGGATGCGAAGGCTGGCTTCCGGTCCACCCGAGCCGTACCACCCACTTCGAGGGCTTGCGCTGGGTCAGGTCGTCGGCCGCGATCACCGGGAAGATGGTCGGCACCTTGTACTCCTCGGCCTTGGGGGCGAGCGCGTACCCGATGTGGGCGAAGGCCTCCCCCATCACCATGTCCACGTGGTCGCTCTCCACGAACTTGCGGAACTTGGCGATCGCGGTGCCCGGGTTGCCGGCGGTGTCCTCCACGATCACCTCGACCTTGCGGCCCGCCATCTGGTGCCCGACCTCGTCCAAGTACATGGCGAACCCGTTCTCCATGTCGCGACCGACCTGCGCCGCCCCCCCGGTGAGCGGAGCCAGGAAGCCGATCTTGATCGGCTTGCCCTGGGCGAGCGCGGGCGTGAGCCCCGCGGGACCGGCGAGGAGAACGGCGAGGCTCAGCAGGACGCTCGAGACGAGGCGGGATCTCCGCATGGATCTCTCCGTCGAGATGCCGGGTGATGAGACCGGGGGTGGAGAGGTCGACGTCATGGCCGGTAGCGTATGCCGGGCGCGGCCGGGAATTCAACCGGGGAGGCGACGGGAGCGGGCTACCGGCGCGCCCAGGCCGGCTCGTCCGTGGGCTCCGCGGCGGCCATGCGCGTGAACTGCCGCTTCATGCCGTTGACCCGCCCCAGGTACGCCGTCACGTCGTGGTCGCCGCAGCGCTGGCCCGGGACGAGCCGGAAGCCGCGCCGGGCGAAGTCGTCGCCGGGCCCCGTCCCGCACAGGTGGATGACCGCGGCCAGGTCCTGCTTCTGGCGCGGCGTGGCGGTGACGATCCGCCTCCGCTCGAGCGTGCGCGCGACGTCGCGGTCGAGCAGCGCCGCGGTCATCTCGACCGCGTGGCTCGGCAGCACGCGCGTGTAGAGACTCCGGAACCAGCAGCCGTCCTCGATCACCACGTGGTCGCGCACGCAGTAGCGGCGGGCCTCCTGGAAGGTGGGATCGGTGATCTGGTACATGCCGACCGCACTCGACGCGGGCCGGTACACGTCGAACGGGTTCCACGCCACCCGCCAGCGCCAGTAGGTGCGGGCCACCGGGTCGCCCGAGCCCTCCACCTGGGCCAGCGCGGCGAGCAGCTCGGGCGAGATCGCGGCGGTCGAGTGGCGCCGGAAGAGCGGCGCGTACTGCCGCCACGTCTCGGGAGGCGCCTTGGCGAGCGTGCCGCTCACCGGGAAGAACAGCTCGGTCGGCTTGCGGATCACGTGATAGGTCCAGTTCGCCGCCGACCACAGGGCCACCAGGAGGATCAGCCCGATCACCAGGCGCACCGCCACCGGCGCGGCCAGCACCCGACGCCAGAGGCGCCGGGCGCGGGGCGAGCGCAGCCAGCGCATCGCGCGCCGGGCGCGGCCGGCGCGAATCCTGGGACGGACGGCTCGGGCGATCCGGGTGGCCATGGGGATCCTTCAACTCTACGCGGCCGGGCCATCCAATGGAACCGCGCTACTTGAGGCCCACCGCCTCCCGGAACCGCCGGAGCGTCTGCACGTGATCGGCCGGGGTCTTGAGGCCCATGCCGCCCGTGTTCACGCAGAGATGGGTGATGCCGCGCATCGTCTTCCACGTCTCGAGCTCTCGGCCCCAGTCGGCGGGCGGGATCTGCGGCAGGGTCATGCGGCCCTCGATGCCGAAGACCTTGGGATCGCGGCCGGCCTCGCGGATCATGCCGTGCATCCGGTCGACCACCTCCTGCGAGGCCGTGCCCGGCCGGAAGTGCGGCATCCAGCCGTCGGCGACGCGGGCCATCCGCCGCTGCACGATCTCACTCTCGCCGCCCATCCACACCGGGATGGGCCGCTGCACCGGCAGCGGGTTGAGGCCGGCGTCCGAGATGCGGTGGTGCTGCCCGCTGAACGTGACCAGCTCCTTCGTCCAGAGCGCCCGCATCACCTCGACCTGCTCCTCGACGCGCCGCCCGCGCGTGTGGAAGTCCTCGCCGAGCGCCTCGAACTCCACCGGGTTCCAGCCGACCCCGACGCCCAGCCGCAGGCGCCCGCCCGAGAGCACGTCCACCGCGGCGGCCTGCTTGGCCACCAGCGCGGTCTGCCGCTGCGGGAGGATCACGATGCCGGTCACGAGCCCGACCCGGCGGGTGGCCGCGGCCAGGAAGCCGAAGAGCACGAACGGCTCGTGGAAGGCGTGGCGGTACGTGTAGGGCCCCTTCCATCCGCCGGGACGCTCCGGGTTGGCGCCCAGCACGTGGTCGAAGACCAGGATGTGGGTGAAGCCCATGTCCTCGACCGCCTCCGCGTAGGCCTTGATGGCCCCCGGGTCGTTCCCCATCTCGGTCTGCGGCATCACGACGCCGATCTTCATCTGGTCCTCCTCGGTGGAATGCGGGCGCTTCAGCGGCTGCCCGGAACGACGCCGGCGGGAAGCGATTCGATGTGGGCGCAGATGTCGCGGGGGCGGGTGATCCACACGCGATCGCCGTGGCCCAGGATGTGCTGGAGCGCGCGGCGCAGCCGGCGGATGCGGTACGGGCGCCCGAAGACGAAGGGGTGGAGCGAGATCGGGCAGACGAGCGGCTGGCGGGCCGACTGGGCCAGCATCTCGTCGAACTGGTCGGTGATCATGTCCGCGAACTCCTGCGCGGTGTGGTGGTACCAGATGACCCCGCGTGTGTCGTTCACCTCGATCGGGTACGGGATCGAGAGGATGCGGCCCTTGCGGGTGGAGAGCCAGATGGGCTGGTCGTCCATGGTCCAGTCCATCACGTAGCGGTAGCCCGCCTCCTGCAGCAGGTCCATGGTCACCGCGCTGTTGGAGAGCCAGGGGCTCATCCAGCCGACCGGCCGGGCGCCCTCGTGCCGCTCGATGGTCGCGGTCGCCTCCGCGATCAGGGCGCGCTCGCGGTCCTCGCTGAGCTGCCCCTGCTCGTCGGAGTTGCTGAGGCCGTGGCCCAGGATCTCGTCGGCGCGCGCGCGCAGCTTCGCGGGGATGTCCGGCGCCATCTCGTAGACCGCCGCGTTCATCTGGGCCTCGGCGGGCAACCCCAGCTCGTCGAGCAGCTCGAAGAGCCGCCAGATGCCGACCCGGTTGCCGTAGTCCCGCCAGCTGTAGACGCTGTGGCTCTGCGCCTGGTCGGGTGGCGCGATGGCCGCGCCCTTGCCCACCCCGAAGCCGAAGGCCTCGATGTTGAGCGCGAGGTACACCGCGAGCCGCCGGCCTCCCGGCCAGGAGTAGTCGGGCCGCGTGGTGATGTTCGAGTAATCGTAGCGTCCGTGCGTCGGTAGCATGTCGCTCTCTCTCCCGGGCCCACAGCCTACGGCATGCGCGGGGCGCTGCGCCAGTGGCCGATCACGCGCGCACGCGGATCGGGTAGCGGAGGAACCCGCGGAACCGGGCCCGGCCGCCGCGCACGACGTCTCCGTCCCGCTCGATGGACGCAAACCGCCGCACGAGCCGGCCGATCGCCACCTGCCCCTCCATGCGGGCCAGCCACATGCCGGCGCAGGCGTGGATGCCGGTGCCGAACGCCAGGTGCCGGTTGGGATGCCGCCGGATGTCGAGGCGGTCGGGCTCGGGGAACTGGGCCGGATCGCGGTTGGCCGCCCCGATGCCGATGTGGACGTAGGTGCCGGCCGGCATCGGGACCCCGCCCAGCACGGTGTCCCGCGCGGCCCGGCGGTTGCCGAGCTGGTTCGAGCTCTCGAGGCGGAGGATCTCCTCCACCGCGGTGCCGATGGCCCCGGGATCCGCGCGGAGCTCGCGCAGCGCGGCGGGGTGGCGAAGCAGGAGATCGATCCCGTTGCCGATCAGGTTGGTGGTGGTCTCGTGCCCCGCGTTGAGGATGAAGATGCAGTTGTGGAGCAGCTCGAGCTCGCCCAGCCGATCCTCGGACGCCTCGCCCGGTCCGAGCGCGCTCCCCGCGGTCAGCTTGGAGAGGATCTCCTCCTCACGGCCCGGCTCCCGGCCCCGCCGGTCGATCAGGTCGCGGAGGTAGATCTTGAACTCGTCCACCGCCCGGTTGCCGCGCTCGAGCTGCTCCGCGGTCGGCGCCGGCTCGAGCCCGCCCAGTATCGCCAGCGACCAGCCGCGCAGCGGGCCGCGCTCGGCCTCGGGCACCCCGAGCATGTCCCCGACGAGCTGGATCGGGACCGCGGCCGCGAAGTCCGCGATGAGGTCCATGCTCCCGCGCGCGGCGGCGCGGTCGAGCAGGCGATCCACGAGATCCTCGATGCGCGGCTGGAGCGCCATCAGCGATCGCGGCGTGAACGCGGGGGCCAGCAGCTTGCGGACCCGGCTGTGGTACGGCGGATCGTTGAAGACCAGGCTCGTGGTGTGGTGCTCGTAGAGCGCGCCGTCGCCGAGGCTCGGCCGGAAGTCCACCGTCTTGTCCGAGCTCCACGTCCCGGGATCGCGGTACACCGCGGCGCAGTCGTCGTAGCGGCTCAGGAAGTACGAGCCGTCCGGCATCCGGTGCACCGGGTCGTGCTCGCACAGCGCGCGGTAGACCGGGAACGGATCTTCGAGGAAGGCCGCGTCGAGCCGCTTGAGGTCGAAGGTCCGCGCCAGGGCGCGCGCAGCCGTCATCGATCCCCTCCCGCGATGAACTCCCAGACCCGCTCGGGCGCTTCCCAGTGCGCATTGTGCCCGACGCCGGCGAAGGTGCGCGCGCCGGGATCGATGCGCCGCATCTGCTCCAGGCTGACCATCGGGTCGCGCTCGCCCGCGGCCAGGCGCAGCGGCGCCGCGGCCAGCCGGAGCAGGGCGGCGATCGGCGGCCCCACCGCGCCCCAGGCGCGCGGGTCCATGGCCACCTGGAATCGGCCGGCGGTGCCGGTGACGCCGGCGCCCGCGGTGGCGGAGGAAGGCTCGGCCAGGCCGGCCAGCCCCGAGAGCCGCAGGTAGCGCTCGATGGCCTCCTCCCGCGTGGCGAAGACCGGCGCCGGGCGGCGCGCCAGCCCGCGCGCCTTCTCGATCTCGGCCTCGCTCCATTCGATCTTGACCCCGAACGCCGCGACGTCGCTCACCAGTGGCCCGAACCACCCGCTGGCCACCAGGGCCGCCACCGCCCCCCCGAACGAGTGGCCGACCAGGGTGACCGGGCCCGATGCCTCCGCCTCGATGATCGCGGCCACGTCGGCCGCGTGCGCGCCGATGCCGTAGGGGCCCTCCCGCACCGAGCGGCCGTGGCCTCGGAGATCCGGCGCGAGCCACCGGCCCGGCCAGGAGCGCTCGACGAGCGGGAGCAGGCGCTCCCAGACCGACGCGTTGGCCCCCATGCCGTGGAGGAGGACGAGGAGCGGCTCGCCCCGGCCGCCACGCGCTGCCCAGATCCCCCGCTCCGTGGCCGCCCCGGACACCGGCATGTCGCGCTCGTCCTCCCGGCCGGCTATGATACGACCTCAGGAGACGCCAGAACATCCAGCCGCCGGCGCTCTCAAAGCGGGTCGTGGGCGGGCACGTGCTCTACTCCCACGTGGTGGTCGTCGAGGGCAAGAAGACGATCTTCGTGTCGGGCCAGCTCGCCCGCGGCCCGGCCGGCGAGGTCGTCGGGCCCGGCGACATGCGCGCCCAGCTCCGCCAGGTGGGCGAGAACATCAAGGCCGCGCTGGCCGCGGCCGGTGCCACCCTCGCCGACATCGTGAAGACCAACACCTACGTCACCGACATCGAGGAGTTCTTCAAGCACGTCGACGTGCGCATGGAGTACTTCGGCGCGCTGCCGACCAGCACCACGGTGGAGGTGCGCAAGCTCGCCCACCCCGACCTGCTGGTGGAGGTGGAGGCGATCGCGGTCGTCGACTGACCGCTCAGGTGGCGCGGGCCGCGGGCCGCCGCGCGATCGTCGCCGCGATCTCGCGGCCCAGGGCGGCGGCGCGCTCCGCGAACTCGCGGCAGAGGCCGGTGTAGCGCGCGGGGTCGAGCAGCGCCTCCATCTGCGCGGGGGTGAGCCCCGCGCTCACGTGCGGGTCCAGCGCCAGCATCTCGCGGAACGGACGCGCCTGCGTGACCGAGCCCTGCGCCGCCTCGTAGACCGCGTCGTGGGCGCGCTGCCGCCCGATCTGCCGGCCCAGCTCGAGCATGAGCGCCTCGGCCATGATGAGACCGCCGGAGAGATCGAGGTTCTCGCGCATGCGCTCCGGGAAGACCTGCAGGCCGTCCATGAGGACCGCCACGCGCTCCAGCATGTCGCCGGTCAGCTCGCAGGCCTGCACGATGGCCCGGCTCATCATGATGCTGGTGGTGCGGTCGGCCTCGTGCTCGGTCTGCATCGCCTCGAGCGCGAGCGGCACCAGCGCCCGGATCTGGGCGGAGGCGGCGATGATGTCCTGCGAGAGCTTGGGATTGCGCTTCTGGGGCATCGTGCTGCTGCCCACGGTGCCGGGCGGCACCGGCTCCTCGACCTCGCCGAACTCCTGCTTCATCAGCGTGTAGATCTCGCGCCCGATCTTGCCGCACGTCGAGGCCAGCATGCCGAGCAGCGTCACGTACTCGGCCTGGTGATCGCCGATGGTGCGCGCGGGCAGCGGCATCGGGGTCATGCCGAGGTGGGCCGCCATCTTCTCCTGGGTGGCCAGGCCCAGCTCGCCCAGCGAGGCGAGCGTGCCCGCGCCGCCGCCGAGCATGGCCACGAACACGCGCCCCTCGCAGCCCTGCAGGCGGTCCACGTGGCGGCCGAGCTCGTCGATCCACACCGCGACCTTGAAGCCGAAGGTGGCCGGCACCGCGTGCTGGCCGTGGGTGCGCCCGGGCAGCAGCACGTCCTTGGTGCGCTCGGCGAGGTCGGCGAGCGTGGTCAGGATGGCGGCGAGCTGGCGCAGGAAGATCTCGTGGGCCCGGCGTACCTGGAGCAGCTGGCCGGTCTGGGTGACGTTCTGGGTGGTCGCGCCCCAGTGCACGTAGCCGCCCGCGTCGCCCTCGCAGGCGTGGTCGAGCTCCCACACCAGCGGCACCAGCGGATGGCCGGTGCGGGCCAGCCCCTCGCGCACCGCGCCGAGATCCAGGAAGGACAGGTGAGCCTTGCGGACGATCTCGCGGGCCGCCGCCTCCGGGATGATGCCCAGCTCGGCCTGGGCCCGGGCCAGCGCCGCCTCCACGTCCAACCAGGACTGGAAGCGCGCCGGCTCGGTGAACAGCGCGCGGACCCCGGGGTCGGCGATGCGGAGGGACGTGGGCTCCTCGAGCATGGGGGATGTGTCGCACGGCGGTCCGCGGCTTGTCAACGCCGGGGTCAGGTCTTACATTCCGACATTTCGAGCCGGCCGGGGTATGATCCCGGGGCATGGGCAAGCTCGACGGGAAGGTCGCGCTGATCAGCGGCGGGGCCCGGGGCCAGGGCGCGGCGGAAGCGGAGACCTTCGCCCGGGAGGGCGCTCGGGTCGTGTTCGGGGACATCCGGGACGACGAGGGGAAGAAGGTCGCGGCCGCCATCCGGGCGAGCGGCGGCGAGGCCACCTATCTCCACCTGGACGTGACCAGCGAGGCGGACTGGCGAGCGGCGGTGCAGACCGCGCTGGACAGCCACGGCCGGCTCGACATCCTGGTCAACAACGCGGCCATCGTGATCCCCAAGGTGTCGATCGAGGACCGCACCGCCGCGGAGTGGGACCAGGTGATGGCGGTCAACGCCAAGGGCGTCTTCCTCGGGACCAAGTACGCGATCCCGGCCATGCGCCGGTCGGGCGGCGGCTCCATCGTCAACATCTCCTCGGTGGCCGGCATCGGTCAGTCGCTCCATCAGGAGCCCGCCTACGCGGCGAGCAAGGGCGCCATCCGGATCTTCACCAAGGTGACCGCGTCCCAGCACGCCAAGGACCGGATCCGCTGCAACTCCGTCCACCCCGGCCCGGTCGACACCGAGATGTTCCACAGCGCCTTCCGGGACCGCGACGCGATGGACAAGCGCCTGCAGCGCGTGCCGCTCCGCCGGATGGGCACCGTGGCCGAGATCGTGAGCGCGGTGCTCTACCTCGCCTCCGACGATTCCTCCTACATGACGGGTAGCGAGGTCGTCATCGACGGCGGCGCCCTCGCCCAGTAACGGGGTCGGGGGCCAGGTGTCAGTACCTTCCGGTCAGCGGAGTGTCAATACCTCCCGGTCGCTATGATGAAGGCAAACGGCGACGAGGAGGTGACGGCATGGGTCAAAAAGCGCACGGGAGCGGCGGCGGCGGGACCTCGTCGCGGCGG
>JBGQHJ010000066.1:0-25463 GCA_041497895.1 Methylomirabilia bacterium | reverse complement strand
TTGGCGGGCTCGACGGGAATTGAACCCGCGACCTCTGGATTGACAGTCCAGTGTGCTAACCAGGCTGCACCACGAGCCCGTAACGAGAACGCATCTTTATACCATGCGGGCTCCCGGGCTGTCTATCCGCCCACCGCTGCCCGGTGCGGGGCGCACTCGAGTCTCGCAGTCCAGGTGAGCTGCGCGGGATACCGGGCCAGCAGGTCGGCGATCTCCTCGCAGGGGGGGCGGTGGCCGAGCAGATCCTCGCCGGGGGAGCGCTGCAGGCGCCGGTGGACGTTGAGCAGGTAGCTGTAGGCCATGCGCAGGGCCTGGTCCTCGGGCACGCCGCGCACCCGGGTGAGGATCTCCACCGACTTGGCGTTGGCGTCGAGCTCGCGCTGCTGGCGCTCGATCAGGCGGGCCTCGGGGGTGGCGGCGGCCAGCGCCGCGTCGTGGCCCAGGACGTAGTGGGCCAGCTCGTGGGCCACGATGGCGTCGCGGAACTCCGACCGCAGCACGAGCTGGTTGACCGCGAAGAAGCCGCGGCGATACGAGCCGACCGGGCTCTCCGGGTTGTGGCTCACCAGCACGTGGATGGGAGGCAGGCCGTAGGTCCGGGCGGTGTCGTCGGCGAAGGCGCGCACCTCGTCGAGGCTCCGGTTCTGCGAGGCAGTCATGGTGAAGCACCCGGCCGCCAGCGCGGCCACCACCAGGAGCCCTGCCGGGTGGCACGCCCTCATGGCGGAAGTCTAGCAAGCCACGGAGTCGTTTACCTCCGGCCGCCGTTCTGGTATGTTCCCGCACCAGCATCGGGCGCGGTCGGATGCGCCCATTCCCCGGAATGGTCCGGGGGACAGGGCCAACGAGGGCCCGAGCGAAACCAGGGAGGTCACGACCATGACCCTCACGTCCTGGATCACGGCACTGGCGATGGCATCCACCGTAACGGTCGCCGGCGTTGCCATCGCGCAGCAGCCGACACCGCCACCCACGACCACCCCGGACCCGGTCACAACGAGGGGAACCGGCGTGGGCATGACGAACCCGGCCACTCCGGACGGGAAGCCGATCACGGTCAGCAATCTCCCGACGGTCGACAGGATCACCGGCGTGGGCATGACGAACCCGGCCACTCCGGACGGCAAGCCACTCACCCAGTCGACGAACTTCGGCTCGCGGTAAGTCCTGAGCCAACCGACCGCGCATGCGATGAGCGCGGTGGGCCCACGAGCGTCGAGTACCCCTCGACGCTCGTGGTGTCTCTGGCGCGTGTGAGCGGGTGATCCAGCCGGTGCGCCCTGGCGGGTCGGTCGCCGGGCTGGCCGTAGCCCGGCAAACAGGGCAGAATGTGGGCCCTATGACGACCCCCCGCGCCGCCACCCCGCCCCTCCGCAGCCGCAACTGGTTCGCCCCGAAGAATCTCGACGGCTTCATGCACCGCGCGTATCTGAAGGCCGAGGGCTTCAGCGACGCGATGTTCGACGGGCGCCCGGTGGTCGGCATCTGCAACTCGTGGTCGGAGCTCAACAACTGCAACGCGCATCTCCGCCAGGTCGCGGAGGCGGTCAAGCGCGGGGTGTGGAGCGCGGGTGGCTTCCCGCTCGAGTTCCCGGTGATCTCGCTGGGCGAGATCCTGATGAAGCCCACCACCATGCTCTTCCGCAACCTCATGGCGATGGACGTGGAGGAGTGCATCCGCGCCTACCCGCTCGACTCGGTGGTGCTGCTGGCCGCGTGCGACAAGACCACGCCGGCGATGCTGATGGGCGCCGCCTCCGCGGACGTGCCCGCGATCATGGTGACGGGCGGCCCCATGCTCAAGGGCGTGTGGTGCAACCAGGAGCTGGGCTCGGGCACCGACGCGCGCAAGATCTGGGCCCAAAGACGGGCGGGCGAGATCACAGACGAAGTGATGGCAGAAGTCGAGGGCTGCCTCTCGCGCTCCACCGGCCACTGCATGGTGATGGGCACCGCCTCCACGATGGCGGCGATGGCCGAGGTGCTGGGCCTGGCCCTGCCCGGCAACGCGGCCATCCCCGGCCCGGACTCGCGCCGCCTCGCGCTGGCCGAGATGTCGGGCCGCCGCGCGGTGGAGATGGCGCTGGCCCGCGGGCCGAAGCCGTCCGAGATCCTCACCGCGGCCGCGTTCGACAACGCGATCCGCGCCGACATGGCGCTCGGCGGCTCCACCAACGCCATCGTGCACCTGGTCGCCCTCGCGGGGCGCACGGGGGTGCCGCTGCCGCTCCGGCGCTTCGACGAGCTTTCGCGCAGCACCCCGCTGCTCGCCAACGTCCGCCCGTCCGGCAAGTACCTGATGGAGGACTTCTACTACGCGGGCGGGGTGCCGGCGGTGCTGCGCGAGATGCTGCCGATGCTGCACCACGAGACCCTCACCGTCACCGGCCGGACCCTGGGCGAGAACGTGGCCGGCTCGCCGTGCCACGACACCGACGTCATCCGGCCGCTCTCGCTGCCGCTCCAGCCCGAGGGCGGCACGGTCATCCTCACCGGCAACCTCTGCCCGGGCGGCGCGGTGCTCAAGCAGTCGGCGGCCTCGCCGCACCTGATGATCCACCGCGGGCGCGCGGTGGTCTTCGAGGACCATCGCGATCTCGAGCGCCGCATCGACGACCCGACGCTGCCCATCGACGAGAACTCGGTGCTGGTGCTCAAGCAGGCCGGCCCCAAGGGCGGCCCGGGCATGCCGGAGTGGGGCGCGGCGCCGGTGCCCGCCCGTCTCCTGCGCGCGGGGGTGAAGGACATGGTGCGCATCTCGGACGCGCGGATGAGCGGCACCTCCTACGGCACCGTGGTGCTGCACGTCACGCCGGAGTCCGCGGTGGGCGGGCCGCTGGCCCTGGTGCAGAACGACGACGAGATCGAGCTGCACGTGCCCGAGCGTCGGCTGACCCTGCGCGTGCCCGACGAGGAGATCGCGCGGCGGCGGGCGGCGTGGACGCCGCGGCCGGACGGCGTCACCAGCGGCTACCTGCGCATGTTCCTCGATCACGTGCTGCAGGCCGACGAGGGCGTGGACTTCGACTTCCTGCGCGGCCGCCGCCCGGTCACCGACGAGGAAACCGCGCACGGCTCGAGGCTCGCCTGACATGACCGCCGGGCTCGGCACCGCCGACGCGGTCGTCATCGGCTCGGGCGCCTTCGGCTCGAGCACCGCGTATCACCTGGCCCGGCGCGGGCTCAAGGTCGCGCTGGTGGATCAGCACGCGCTGGGCTCGCAGACCTCCCCGCGCGCGGCCGGGCTCACGAGCAAGGCCGACACCATGCCCACCATGGCGCGGCTCCGCCACGAGGCGTGCGAGGCGCTCGAGCGCTTCGAGAGCGAGATGGGCCGTACGGTGGACTTCCATCGCTCCGGCAGCCTGCGCGCGGCCTACACCGACGGAGGCGTGGAGCGGGTGCGCATCGCCCGGGAGACCGCGGCCGCCCTCGGCATCGAGGCGCGCCTGATCGAGGCGGCGGAGGCCGGGCGGCTGGCGCCGCACTTCAAGCCGGGGGCCGCGCGGCACATCCTCCACGTGCCGAGCGACGGCTGGGTGGATCCGGCGCGGGTCGCGATCGGCTTCGCCACGCGCGCGGGAGAGGTGGGCGCGCGCCTGCTCCCCTTCACCGCGGTGCAGGGCCTGCTGAGCGAGGGCGGGCGCGCGGCCGGGGTGATGACCGCGCGCGGGCCGCTCCACGCGCCGCGGGTGGTGGACGCGGCGGGCGGCTGGGCCGCGCGGGTGGCCGCGAGCGCGGGCATCACGCTGCCCCTGGTCCCGGTGCGACACCAGCTCTTCATCACCGAGGCCATCCCGGGCGTGGAGCCGCTCCAGCCCATCGTGCGCCTCGTGGAGGCGAGCGTGTACGTGCGCTACGAGCAGGGCGGGCTCATGTTCGGCGGCTACGAGGACGCCCCGCGCGTGCTGGGTCACGAGGGCCTGCCGCCGGGCTTCCAGATCGCGGCACTCGAGCTGGACCTGGGCGTGCTGCGCGGGCTGGTCGACGAGGTCGCCGCCCACTTCCCGGCCCTGCGCGACGCGAAGGTCGCGGTGCACCGCGGCGGCGCGCCCACCATGACCCCCGACGGCCGGCCGATCCTGGGCCGCGTGCCCGGACTCGACGGGCTCTTCGTGGCCTCGGGCTGCTGCGTGGGCGGGCTCAGCCTCTCGCCCGCCGCCGGCCGCGCGCTGGCCGACCTGATCGTGGACGGCAAGAGCGATCCCGACCTGGCCCCGGTCTCGGTGGAGCGCTTCGGCGCCGCCCCTCGCGATCCGGCGGCCCTCGAGGCGGCGTGCGTGGCCCAGTACGCGCGCCGCTACACCCACTGAGGAGAGATCACATGGCCAAAGTCGACTGGAGCTATCACCGCAACGGCTGAATGACCTGCGCCAAGACGCAAGGGTTCCTTGCCAAGCACAAGGTGAGCGTGAGCGAGCAGACCGACGCCAAGAAGGCCACCATCAAGGGGGCCGCCGCGCTGGCCGTCCTCGATGGCGTGGACGAGCTGTACGTGGCGAAGGGCAAGAAGGTGGAGCACGTGGATCTGAAGAAGGCCAAGCCCGACCGCGCCACGCTACTGGGATTGCTGCTGGGGCCGACCGGTAATCTGCGGGCGCCCACGTTGCGCAAGGGGCGCACGCTGATCGTGGGATTCGAGGAAGGGACTTACAAGAGCCTGCTGGGGTAGCGGGGGACCACCCCTCACCCTACCCTCTCCCCTGAGGGGAGAGGGTGAAGTGGGGTTAGCCTTTGACGCTCCCGGCGGTCAGCCCTTCCACCATGTACTTCTGCAGGTAGATGTAGGCCGCGATGACCGGCAGGGTGGTGAGGACGGCGCCCGCCATCAGGTAGCCCCAGCCGTAGACGTCGCCGGTGATGAAGGTGGAGAGGCCCACCGGCAGCGTGCGCAGCTTCACGTTGGTGATGAAGACCAGGGCGTAGAGGAACTCGTTCCAGGCCTGGGTAAAGGCGTAGAGCCCGCTCGCGAGCAGGCCGGGGGCGGCCAGCGGCAGGATCACGCGGCGGAACGCGCCGAAGCGGGTGGCCCCGTCGATCATCGCGGACTCTTCCAGCTCCACCGGGATCGACTCGAAGTAGCCCATCAGGAGCCAGGTCACGAACGGCACCGTGAAGGAGGGGTAGGCCGCGATCAGGCCGGTGAGGCTGTCCGCCATCCCCAGGTTCCGGATCTGGGCATAGAGCGGGATGAACAGGATCGACGGCGGCACCAGGTAGGTGATCAGCACGGTGCTGGCCATGAACGCGCGGCCCAGGAACTTGAGCCGGGCCAGCGCGTAGGCCCCGAGGGTGCCCACCGCGGTGGCCAGGAGCGTGCTCGAGACCGACACGATGATGCTGTTCTTGAACCAGGAGACGAACTCGGTCTTGTTGAGCAGGTGCTCGTAGTTCTCGGTGACGAACGGGCTCGGCCAGAACATCGAGACCACGCTGCGCATCTGGGTCTCGCCCTTGAAGGACGTGACGATCATCCAGTAGAACGGGAAGATCACGAACAGCAGGAAGGTGAGCAGGATCGCGTACGAGACCGCGGACTGGGTCCGCTCGATCTGCACCGTGCTGCGGCCGGCCCGGACGATCACCGCGCGCGGCCTTTCCGCATGTAGTTCGACAGCACGATGATCACGAAAGCGAGCGCGGGCAGCATGTAGAGCGCGACCGCGATGGCCTCGCCGAGGCGCTGGGCCCCGAAGGCGATCTCGTAGGTCAGCACCGGCAGCACCATGGTGGCGCCGCCCGGCCCGCCCTTGGTGAGGATGTAGACGATCGCGAAGTCGTTGAAGGTCCAGATCGTCGAGAGCAGCAGCACGATCATCACGATGTTGCGGATGCCGGGCAGCGTGACGTAGCGGAACCGCTGCACCACGGTGGCCCCGTCGACCGCGGCCGCCTCGTAGAGCTCGCCCGAGATCGCCTTCATGCCGGCCAGGAAGCTGATGCCGAAGAAGGGGAAGCCGCGCCACACGTTGACCCCGATGACCGAGGCCATCGCGGTGCCGGGCTCGCTGAGCCAGCCCACCCCGCGGGGCAGGATGTGCAAGACGCTGACGAGCATGTAGTTCAGCACGCCGAGGCTGTAGTCGAAGATCCACAGGAAGTTGAGCGCGGACACCACGGTGGGGGCCACCCACGGGATCAGCAGCACGCCGGTCCAGAACGACCGGAAGCGGATCTTCGAGGTGAGCACGAGCGCCATGCCCATGCCCAGCACCGTCTTGATGGCGACGGAGGCGAACGTGAACGTGAAGCTGTTGACGACCGCGCGCTGGAAAAATCCGTCGTAGGTGAGCCGGACGTAGTTCTCGAAGCCGACCCACACCGGTGGCATGCCGACGTACTTGCGGGTCATGCTGAGGTACACCGCGTAGCCGAACGGGTACGCGACCAGGGCCAGGACCAGCACCACGATGGGCGCCACGAACAGGAAGCCCATGCGGTAGTCGGGGCCGAAGAGCCGCCGCAGCGTGACCTCGAGTTTGACGCGGGGCTTCGGGGTGGCTTCGGGGTGGAAACCGCCCCTCACCCCGACCCTCTCCCCGGAGGGGAGAGGGGGGGACGAGGGGTGGACGGTCGCCATGTCTAGGCCTTGCCGCGGATCTTGTGGATCTCCTCGATCCGCGCGTGCGCTTCCTTCAGAGCCGCCTCGGCGGTGAGGCCGCCCACCACCACGCGCCCCGCCATGTCGGTCAGGATCTTCTGCCCCTGCACCTCGGCGGCGGCCGGCGTCATGGGGCCCGGGTAGCCGATGTTCACGCTGCGCAGGATGTTCTGCACCATCGCGTCGAAGTTCGGGTCCGACTTCCAGTACGGGTTGTCCACCCGGCCCTTGTAGACCGGGCCCGCCTGACCGACGGAGACCTGGGTGTACTCGGCGAAGCGCTTCTCGTCCTCGAGGTAGCGGATGAGGTCCTCGCAGAGCTCGGCCTTCTGCGCCTTCTGGAAGACGGCCCAGTTGTAGCAGGAGGAGCCCACGAAGCTGCCCGCGGGGCCGCCCGGCGTCAGCACGCAGAGGGTCTTCGGCGCCAGCTCGTGCTTCTTGCTGACCATCGCGTAGTAGAGGCTAGCGCCGTTGTTGGTGGTCACCAGCTTGCCCGCCATGTACGCCTCGTTGTTGGACACGTCGGTCCAGCCCATCACGCCGGGCGGCTGGATGCCGTGCTTCTTGATCGTGTCCACCGAGAACTGGAGCGCGGCCATGTTCTGCTTGAGGAAGCTCGTGCCGAGGGCCGGCTTGCCGTCCTTGTCCCAGACACCCCCGCCGTAGTCCCAGAGGATGTTGGACATGAACCCGTCGCCGTCGTCGGAGCGGTTCAGGGTCTGGCCGAAGCCCCAGAGGTCCTTGGCGGAGTCCTGCGCCTTCTTGGCGAACTCGACCACGTCGGGATCGTAGACCTTCGGGACCTTGAGCCCCTTGGCCTCCATCACGTCCTTGCGGATGAAGAACACGGTGGTCATCGAGTAGCGCGCCACGCCCAGGAACTTGCCGTCGAGCTTCATGGCCCGCTCGGCGAACGGCAGCAGGCCCCCCTTCGCCTTGGCGAGGTCGCTCGCCACCTTGGTGACGTCGCGCAGCGCGGCCTTGTACCGCATCGGGCCGTAGATGTTCATCTCGGCCATGTCGGGGGGATTGCCGGCCTCGATGGCGGCCACGAACTTCTGCTCGCGGTCGCCGAAGGTCGCCCAGTCCATCTCGACCTCGACGTTCTTGTCCTTGGCCCAGGTCTCGATGTGCTTGGCCACCACGTCGTTGCCCGCGGTGACGAAGCTCTTGAAGAGCCACACGCGCAGCTTGCCCTTGGCCTGCGCGGAGGCCATCCCGCGCAGCGCGTGCAGGCCCGCCGCGGTGCCACCGGTGATGACGGCGGCTTTGCGCAGGAACTCGCGGCGGGCGATGAGACCGGCGTCGAGCTGCTCGGCGAGGTTCTTCAGGCGGGTGTCCATGGAGGCTCCTCCTTTGGAGCGCGATAGCGCTATGGAGCGCGGCTGGGATGGTCGGATGCTAACCCAGAGCGGGCCCCCGGGCAAGGAGAGTGTGCGCGGCGCGCGCGATCGCGGTGGCGTCGATGCGGTAGTGGCGGTAGAGATCGCCCCGCGCGCCCGACTGGCCGAAGTGATCGACGCCGAGCGGGAGCTGCGGGACGCCGAGCGCGCCGCCCAGGAAGGCCAGCGCGTGGGAGTGGCCGTCGAGCACGGACACCACCGGCACGCCCTCCTCGTCCGCCGTGACCAGGTCGAGTACGTAGGGCTTCGTAGTGCGCATGCCCCGGTACAGTAGGTCGGGGCTCGTGACCGCGAAGACGCTCGCGCAGATCCCCGCCCCGGCCAGCGCGTGGCTCGCCTCCACCGCCTCCGGCACCATCACGCCGGCCGCGAAGATGTGCACCGCGTTGGCCTCCGGGTCGTAGCCGGGCCGCTCGCGCGCGTCGATCAGCCGGTAGCCCCCGCGCAGGACCGCCTCGCGGTACGCGGGCGACGGCGCCGGGGCCAGCGCTTGATCGACCGGCTTGGTGGACAGGCGCAGGTACACGCTCTCCGCCGAGCCGTCGCGGTTCACGAGACGGCGGATGGCGTCGAGCAGGATCCACTCCACCTCCTGGCCGAAGGTGGGCTCGTAGTAGACGATCGCAGGCAGCGCGACCCCGATGCCCGGCGTGATCACCGATTGATGCGCGCCGCCCTCCGGCGAGAGGCTCACCCCCGACGGGGTGGCCGCCACGATGAAGCGCCCGCCCGCGTAGAGCGCGTGGTAGAGCGCGTCGAGTCCGCGGCTCACGAAGGGATCGTAGAGCGTGCCGATGGGCAGGAGCGTGCGGCCCGACAGCTCGTGGGCGAGGCCGAAGGCGCCGAGCGCGAGAAAGAGGTTGTGCTCGGCGATGCCGAGCTCGATGTGCTGGCCGGCGGGCGACTCCTTCCACTGCACCATCGCGGGGCCCTCCGCCGCGAAGGCGGGCTTGGCGCGCGGGAAGTAGACGCCCTTGCGGGTGATCCAGCCCGCCAGGTGCGTGGTCACCGCCACGTCCGCCGAGAAGGTCACCACCCGGTCGCCGATGGGCAGCCGGCCCAGGCGGCCGAGGACGCGTCCGAAGGCCTCCTGCGTCGAGCCCTGCGCCGGGTAGCTCTCCTCGAGCGCGTCGGGCACCTCGGGCGCGGGCTCGGCCGCCGGCTGGGCGTAGGGCGCGGGCGCCCCGCGGATCAGCGCGGCCTCGGCGCTCCCGGGCGCGAAGGCGGCCCACTCATCGCCCGGGGCCACGCCGAGCGCGGCCCGCAGCTCGTCGAGCTGCCGCTGGGTGAGCAGCGCGCCGTGGTTCATCGGGTCGGCCGCGAACGGATAGCCCCAGCCCTTGATGGTGTCGGCCAGGATCACGCAGGGCCCCCGCCGGGGCCGCGCCGCCTCCTCGTACGCGGCGAGGATCGCGGCGAGATCGTGCCCGCCCACGTCGGCGAGCAGCGCGCCCAGGGTCTCGTCGGGCACGTCGGCCAGCAGCCGGTCCACCGCCGGATCCGTCTCCCCGTCGGGCGTGGCGACCACCGCCTTGCGCGCGGCGCCCGCGGGCAGGCGCAGCAGCGCCTGGTACTCCGCCGCGCCCAGCCCCTCGAGCCGCGCGCGCAGCCGCTCGCCGCCCGGCCGGCCGAAGCGCGCGCGCAGCCGCCCGCCCCAGCGCAGCTCGATCACGTGCCAGCCCGCCCCGCGGAACCAGTCGCGGAGCTGGGCCCGCCGCGCGTCGGGCACGACGCGGTCGAGGCTCTGCCGGTTGACGTCGACGATCCAGAGCAGGTTGTCGAGCTCGCGCACCGCCTCCTCGAGCAGGGCCTCCCACACGTTGCCCTCGTCGAGCTCGGCGTCGCCCACCATCGCGATGAAGCGAGATGGCATCGCGGGACCGCCGTGCTGGCTCACGTAGCGCGCGGCGAGAGCGCCGAACGTCGCGCTCACCGCGCCCAGGCCCATCGAGCCGGTCGAGAGATCGATGATCTCGGGGTTCTTGCGCCGGCTCGGGTAGGCCTGCAGCCCGCCGAGGCTGCGCAGTGAGCGGAGCTGCTCGGCGGTGAGCCGCCCGCGCAGGTACTCGATGGCGTAGAGCACCGGCGAGCCGTGAGCCTTGGTGGCCACGATGTCGCCGGGCCGCAGCGCGTGGAAGTACAGCGCGGTCATGAGGCCCACCACCGAGGAGGAGGAGGCCTGGTGGCCGCCCACCTTGGTGCCGTCCGGATTCGGTCGCACGCTGTTGGCGTGGTGGACCATCAGCGCGCTCAGCCAGAGCACGCGCTTCTGGATGGACTCGAGGGTGGCGAGGTGGGCGTCGGCCATGTCGTCGTACCTTACCGCAGCGCGGCGGGGCGGACCAGAGGCGCGGCCGGATGCGCCGCCTCAGCGCGCGGGCGGCGGAGGCGGCGCGTCCGGCTCGGAGACGATGCGATACCGGAAGACGCCGCTCAGGGTGAGCGACGGCTGCGGCAGGTAGGACGGGATGGGCGGGAACGGCTGGGCCAGCCGCACCGCGTCCATCATGTACCGGTCGAGGATGTCCGAGCCGGACGACCGCCGGAGCGTCGCGCAGTCGAGCCGTCCGCTCCGCGCGATCCGCAGCTCGACCTGCAGCTCGCCCCCCTGCCGGCGCTCGGCGGCCGGACGCGGGTAGACGTGGTGGGCGCGGATGCGCTCGCGCACGTTCGTGACGTAGGCGCGCGAGGTGGAATCCGGGCGGTCCAGATCGATCGCCGGGCCCGCCGCGTCGCCGCATTGCGGGGGCAGCGGCGGCGCGGTCGGCACCTTGTCGCCCAGGCGCTGCCAGAGGGCGGCCGGCACGTCTTCACCCAGGTCGTGCGCGCGCTCCGCGGCGGCCCATCCCTCCGCGGGCTGGCCCGCCGTGTCGAGCGCGGCAGCCAGCTCGAGCTGGGCCGGTCCGTACTTCGGGTCCACCGAGATCGCGCCGCGAAACGCGCTGATCGCCTCCGGCACGCGGTTCCGTCGGGCCAGGATCATGCCCACTCCCATGTACGGGCGCGGCGCGCGCCGGTCGACACGGAGCACGTCGCGCAGCTCGACCAGGGCCTCCTCCTCGCGCCCAAGCCTGAGCAGCACGAAGCCGAGCTCGGTCCGCGCCTCCGTCTCCCGGAAGCTCAGGCCCTTCGCGGTCTGCAGCTCGCGCACCGCGTCCGGCAGGCGGCCCTGGCCGCTGTAGAGGAAGCCCAGCATGGTGTGGGTTCGCGCCGCCTTCGGGTCGAGCCCGGCCGCCTCCTGCAGCAGGCCCTCGCCTTCCCGTTCCTTCCCCTCCACGACCAGGGCCTCGCCCGCGTTGGCGATCGCGCCGGCCAGGGGATTGGGCTCGTCGGAGGCGTGGCCCTCGGCGTAGATCGCCATCCACGCCCGGCGCTGGGCCGCGTCCACGCCCTGGACGCCGGTCGCGAAGTCGCGCGCGCGCGTCAGGCGGATGATCCGGAGGTTCTGGCCGTCGAAGCGATCGGCGGGACCGTAGCGCATGACCGAGCCGGCCCCGGATGGCCCCGGGTGGAACGCGCCGAAGAGGTGCCCCATCTCGTGGGAGAGCACCGCCTCGGCCGTCGTGTTGGACAGGATCGCGGTATCGAGACAGGCGGTCTGCACCATCGCGACCCGGCCGAAGAGCTGCGTCGCGCCGTAGTTCAGCCCCTCGCACCGCTCCGCCGCGAAGCCCACGAGCGCGTCCGCGGATCCGATCGGCACCTCGCGGTGCAGCCGGCGCAGGATGGTGGTGAGCGGGACGCCCGGGCCGATCGTCCACGGCACCACGTCCCGGATCACGAAGCGGATCTGGAAGGCGCGCTCGTAGATGTCGGAGACGGTCTGGACCGTCCGGCGCAGCTCGGCCTCCCAGCCGGGGCGGGCGCGGTACATCTCCTCGGCGACGACCCGCAGCGTGACGACGCGGACGTCGGCGGGCTGGGCGGTTGCCGGCTCAGGACACAGGCCGACCCCCGGCATGGCGACCGCCACCACGAGCCCCGCGGTCAGGCGAAGGAATCGTCCCCCGCGTCCTCGTGCCACACGTACTCCATGAACCGGGCCGCCTGTCGGGCCATGTCGACGCCGTGCAGCCGCGCCACCACCGAGAGCGCCATGTCGATCCCCGCCGAGACCCCGGAGGACGTCACGAGATCGCCGTCGTCCACCCAGCGGGCCCGGCGCTGCCACTTCACCCGCGGGCCCTGCTGCACCACCCAGTCCCAGGCGATCTTGTTCGAGGTCGCCGGACGATTGTCCATGAGGCCGGTACGCGCCAGCAGCGCCGAGCCGGTGCACACGGTGGTGGTGATGGCGGCGCGGCGGCTCGCCGCGGTGAGCGCCAGCAGCAGGGGGGCGTTGTTGACCGCCTGCCGGGTGCCGAAGCCGCCCGGGACCAGCAGGATGTCGTAGGGGGGCGCGTCGGCGAAGGCGTGGTCGGCCTGGGTGGTCGGGCCCTCGCCGCTCTTGATCGGCCCCGCCTTCTCGGCCACCGTGACGATCTCGAAGAGGCGGTGCGCGGAGCCGTCGGGACGCGGGATCCGGGTGCTCGCGAAGGCCTGCACGGGACCGTAGACGTCGAGGACGGTGAAGCCCTCGAAGAGCACCACCGCCACGCGCCGCACTCGAGGCTCCGCCATGGGTACGCGGCGACTATGGGCCGTCGCTCCGGCCGGTGTCAAGACGCGGCCGGGACGGGCAGAATCCTGGCGCATCGGGCGGCCGGCTTGCGTATGATTGGGCCTCCGCAATGTGGATCGTCAGGCTCGCGCTTCGCCGGCCCTACACGTTCGTCGTGGTGGCCCTCCTCATCGTGGTCCTCGGCCTGGTCTCGATGGTCCGCATGCCGACCGACATCTTCCCGGACATCGACGTCCCGGTCGTCAGCGTGGTGTGGTCGTTCACCGGCATCTCGCCGGAAGACATGGAGCGGCGGGTGCTGCTGGTGACCGAGCGCGCCTTCACCACCAGCGTCAACGACATCGAGCGCATAGAGTCGCAGGCCATGGTCGGCATCGGGCTGACCCGCATCTACTTCCAGCCCGGCGCGAAGATCGAGGCCGCGGTCGCCCAGCTGGGGTCGACCTCGCAGAGCGTCCTCCGCGCGCTGCCCCCCGGCATGTCCGCGCCGCTCATCATCCGTTACAGCGCGTCCAGCGTGCCGATCCTGCAGCTGTCGGTGGCGAGCGAGACCCTGCCGGAGGCGGTGCTGTTCGACTACGCGCAGAACTTCGTCCGCACCCAGCTCGCCACCGTGCGGGGCGCGTCGGTCAGCCTGCCGTTCGGAGGCAAGCCGCGGCAGATCATGGTCGACCTCGATCCCCGCGCGCTGAAGGCCACCGGCCTCTCCCCGAGCGACGTGGTGAACGCGATCAGCGCCCAGAACCTGATCCTGCCCACCGGCACCGCCAAGATCGGCGCGCGCGAGTACAGCGTGCGCGTCAACAGCAGCCCGGACACCGTGGAGGGCCTCAACAACCTGCCGATCAAGCAGGTCAACAACGCGATCGTCTACATCCGCGACGTCGCGCAGGTGCGGGACGGCTACTCGGTGCAGACCAACATCGTGAGCCAGGGCGGCCGGCGGGCAAGCCTCGTGACCATCTTCAAGAGCGGCGGCGCCTCGACCCTGGACGTGGTGCGGCGGATCCGGGACATGCTGCCCAAGGTGCAGGCGACCCTGCCCCCGGAGCTGGATCTCAAGCTCATGTTCGACCAGTCGGTGTTCGTGCGGGCCGCGATCGACGGGGTGGCGCGCGAGGCGATCATCGCGGCGGGCCTCACCGCCCTGATGATCCTGATCTTCCTCGGCAGCTGGCGCAGCACCCTGATCGTGAGCGTCTCCATCCCCCTCTCGATCCTCACCTCGGTGATCGGGCTGGGCCTCATGGGTCACACCATCAACATCATGACTCTCGGCGGCCTCGCCCTCGCGGTGGGCATCCTGGTGGACGACGCCACCGTGGAGATCGAGAACATCCACCGCAACCTCGGTATGCGCAAGCCGATCATCCGGGCCATCCTGGACGGGGCCCAGCAGATCGCGGTGCCCGCCTTCGTCTCCACTCTCTGCATCTGCATCGTGTTCGTGCCGGTGGTCTTCCTCGAGGGCGCGGTGCGCTTCCTCTTCGTCCCCCTCGCCCTCGCGGTGGTCCTGGCCATGATGGCCTCCTACTTCCTCTCGCGCACGCTCGTGCCGACGATGGTGCACTTCCTCCTGGCGAGCGAGGTCGACCGCTACGCGGAGGGCGGGCACGGCTCGGGCGCCGGCCTCTTCTGGACGATCCACGGCGCCTTCGACCGGCGCTTCGAGCAGATGCGCGAGTGGTACCGGCGCGCGCTCGGCTGGTCGCTCGCCCACCGCGCGACGGTGCTGGTGGTCTTCACCCTCTTCTTCCTGCTGTCCCTCGGTCTCGCCTTCTTCACCGGCGAGGATTTCTTCCCGACGGTGGACGCCGGCCAGCTCCGCCTGCACGTGCGCGCCCCCGCGGGCACGCGCATCGAGGAGACCGACCGGATCTTCGGCCAGGTCGCCGAGGCCATCCGCCGGGTGATCCCCGACGACGAGGTCTCGCGCATCATCAACAACGTGGGCATCCCGATCGGCAGCATCAACATGGCGTTCGGCGAGGGGGCCACCATCGGCCCCGCCGACGGGGAGATGCTGATCTCGCTCCGGCCCGACCACCGCGGCTCGACCTTCGACTACATGAAGGCGATCCGCCGGCAGGTCTACCCCCGGTTCCCGGAGCTGACCTTCTTCTTCCAGTCCGCCGACATCGTGAGCCAGACCCTCAACTTCGGGCTGCAGTCGCCCATCGATCTGCAGGTGGTCGGCAACAACCGCGCCGCCAACTTCGAGATCGCCCGCCGGCTCGCCGACCGCGTGAGGGCGGTGCCGGGCCTGGTGGACGTGCGGGTGCACCAGGTGGTGGCGGCGCCCCAGCTCCGGGTCGAGGTCGACCGCACCCGCGCGGCCCAGATCGGGATGACCCAGCGCGACGTGGCCAACAACCTGCTCGTCTCGCTGGCCTCGAGCAGCGACGCGGCGCCGAACTTCTGGCTGAACCCGCAGAACGGGGTGAGCTACCGCGTCTCGGTGCAGACCCCGCAGTACCGCATCGACAGCCTCGACGCGCTCACCAGCGAGCCGATGGTGGCCTCCGGGGTCCCGGTGCCCGAGCTGCTGACCAACCTGGCCCAGGTCGAGCGCGGCACCACCTTGTCGGTGGCCAACCACTACAACATCCAGAACGTGTTCGACGTCTTCGCGAACGTGCAGGACCGGGACCTCGGCGGCGCGGCCCGCGACGTCCGCCGGATCATGGCGGAGATCGACAAGGACCTGCCCCGCGGGACCACCCTCACCCTGCGCGGCCAGGTGCAGAACATGGACTCCGCCTTCCGCGGCCTCGCCGGGGGCCTCGTCTTCGCGGTGATCCTGGTCTATGCCCTGATGGTCGTGAACTTCCAGTCGTGGCTCGACCCGTTCATCATCATCACCGCCCTGCCCGGCGCCATCTCCGGCATCCTGCTCGCGCTCTTCGTGACCCAGACCACCATCAACGTGCCCTCCCTGATGGGCGCCATCATGAGCATCGGGGTCGCCACGTCGAACAGCATCCTGCTGGTCACATTCGCGAACGACCAGCGAAAAGAACAGGGCCTCGACGCCACCGCGGCCGCGCTCTCCGCCGGCCACATCCGGCTCCGCCCGGTGCTGATGACCGCGCTCGCCATGATCATCGGCATGCTGCCGATGGCGCTCGGCCTCGGCGAGGGCGCCGAGCAGAACGCCCCGCTCGGCCGCGCGGTGATCGGCGGCCTCGCGCTCGCCACCGTGGCCACCCTCTTCGTCGTCCCGGTCATCTACAGTCTGCTGCGGCGCCGGCCGCCGTTCACGGCCGGAGAGCTGCATCCGGAGCTGGCGGAGCCCGGCGTCGCGCCCGCCCGGCCCGGTCCCCAGGAGGCCCACTAGATCATGGAGACGCCGTCCCCGGAGCCGCACCCGGCGGCCCCCCCGAGGAGCGCGGGCCGACGCAGCAGCCGGCCCGCCCTGCGCATCGCCCTCCTCGGCCTCTTCGGCCTGGCCGTCCTGCTCGTCATCGGCATCGTGCCCCGCATCCAGCGCCAAACCGAGCTGGCCGAGGCGGTGAAGGCCACCAAGAGCAGCGCGCTCGTGGTCACGGTGGTCAAGCCGACGCCGGGCGCGCGCACCACGGACTTCATGCTGCCCGGCAGCATCCAGGCGATCCAGGAAGCGTCCATCTACTCGCGGGTGGACGGCTACCTCAAGCGACGGCTGGTGGATATCGGCGACCGGGTGCAGAGCGGCCAGATCCTGGCCGAGATCGACACGCCCGACCTCGACCAGCAGCTCGCGCAGGCCCGCGCGGCCGCGGCGGCGTCGGAGGCGGGCCTGGCCCAGTCCCGCTCCGGGCTGCAGCAGGCGCGCGCCGCGCTCCAGCACAACCGCGCCACCACCGAGTACGCGCGTACCAACCTCGCCCGCTGGCGGGCCCTGCGGGACCGGAACCTGGTGGCCCAGCAGGACGTGGACGACCGCCAGATCGCCTTCGACTCGAGCCAGGCCGACGTGGACGCGGCCCAGGCCAACGTGGAGTCGCTGCAGTCGAGCGTGATCGCGGCCCAGGCCAACGTGGACGCGAGCCGCGCCAACGTGCAGCGGCTGATCGAGCTGCAGGCCTTCCAGCGGGTGCGCGCGCCGTTCGCGGGCGTGATCACGGTGCGCTTCGTGGACGCGGGCGCCCTGATCGGCGCGGGGAGCAGCAGCACCACCACCCCGATGTTCCGCCTGGCCCAGACCGACGACCTGCGCGTCTTCGTCAACGTGCCGCAGACCTTCATGACCGCGATCACCCCGGGCATGCGGGTCCAGGTGCTGGTCCGCGAGTTCCCCCAGAAGCCCTTCGACGGGGTCGTGGCCAACGCCTCCGGCGCGCTCGACGCCGCCTCGCGCACCCTGCTCACCGAGGTGCGCGTGCGCAACGCGGCGGGCACGCTGCGACCCGGGATGTACGCGGACGTGAGGCTCCACGTCGAGCGCGACCACCCGCCCCTGATCATCCCCACCAGCGCGCTCATCATCCAGGCCACCGGACCGCGGGTCGCGGTGCTCGGGCCCGACCAGAAGGTGCGCTTCCAGTCGGTCGAGCTGGGCCGGGACTACGGGGCCACCGTGGAGATCGTGCGGGGTATCGAGGCGGCCGACCAGGTGGTGACGTCGCCGCCCGACGGCCTCCACGAGGACAGCGTGGTCCGGATCGCCCCCGCGCCGACGCCGCGCGCGGGCGGCAAGAAGTCCTGACCAACATTGACAAGTTGCGCCGGCCCGGGTACACCATGGACCGCGATGCGCGTCATCGACCTGAGCTTCCCGATCGGGCCGCACTTTCGCTGGACGGTGGCGAGCGAGCGCCGCTCGACCCACGAGGCGGGCCAGAACTTCCAGTCGACCGTGCTCACCGTGAGCTGCCACGCCTACACCCACGTGGACGCGCCGGTGCACTTCCTCCCCGGAGACCGCGACATCGCCTCCATGCCGGTGGACCAGTGGATGGGCGAGGCCGCGGTGGTGGATCTCACCCACCTGGGCGAGAACGCGGAGGTGACCGCCGCCGATCTCGACCGACGCGCGGGCCACGTGCGGGCGGGCGACATCGTGCTCCTCCGCACCGACTGGCCGGCCCGGACGAGCGTGGAGAGCGAGCGGTTCTGGAAGGACGCGCCCTACACCGGGCGCTCCGCGTGCGACTGGCTGGTGGCCCGCGGGGTGAAGGCCGTGGGCTACGACTACCCGCCCGACTACTGCATCCGCACGTCCATCTTCTCCCCTGATACGAAGATCGCGCGCGAAGAGTGCACCACGCATCACGTGTTCTTTCCCCGGGGCATCACGGTGGTCGAGTACCTGACGAATCTCCACCGGATCGGCGTTCCGCGCTGCCGCTTCATCGCCCTGCCCCTCCGGGTGAGCGGCGCGGACGGCTCGCCCGTCCGCGCGATCGCCCTCGTGGACTGACCCCCTCGACTCGACGAAAGGCTCGCCATGGACCTCCGAAAGGCTCTCGTCAAGCGTGTCGCGGTGTGGATCGTGCTCGGGCTGGTCGGCGGCGGCTTCGCCGCGGACCTGATCTGGCGGCAGAAGAGCGGGCAGGAGCAGGCCGCGCTGCGCGCGCAGCAGACCGAGGAGCTCGCGCGGCTGGAGGCGCAGGTCAAGGCGCTGACCGATCAGCTCGCGGCCGAGCGGCTGCGCCGCGAGGCCCTGGAGCGCGCCCTGAGCGAAGGCCGGAAGTAGTGCGGTGGGCGATCCGGCTCGCGGTGCTCGCGGCGCTGGCGCTCGGGCTCGCGCCCGCCTGGAGCCAGGAGCCGGGCCGCGGCCGCAGCCTGCCCGCCGCGGTGGTGAAGGTGCTGAGCGGTGACACCATTCACGTCTTCGTCAACGGCGAGGTCGAGGGCGTGCGCTACATCGGCGTGATCGCCCCCGAGCCGGGCGAGGGCGACCAGGCCGGCGAGCCGCAGGGCAGCGAGGCGCTGCGGTTCAACCGCGGGCTGGTGAGCGCCAAGAACGTCCGGCTCGAGCTGGACGCCCAGGAGCGCGACCCCGAGGGGCGCCTCCTGGCCTACGTGTGGCTGGGTGACGTGATGGTCAACGCGGAGATCGTCGGCCGCGGCTACGGTCAGGTCGTGGGCGGAGGCCCCAACGTGCGCTACCAGGAGATGCTGCTGCGCCGTCAGCAGGAGGCCCGCACCGCACGGCTCGGCATCTGGAAGACCGCGGGGCCGACCCCGCCGCCCCCCCGGAGCGGACCGGCCGCGCCGGAGCCACGCCCCACCCAGGGCCGGCCCGGCGTGCGGCCGACCAACGGATGGACCTGCCCGCTCGGCCATCCGATCAAGGGCGACTTCCGCACCTACTCGAGCGAGCGCTGCATCTACTACCCGCCCGGCACCGCCACCTACGCGGAGAGCCGCACCGACCGGTGCTACGCCACGGAGGACGAGGCCCGCCAGGACGGCTGCCGTCGCTCGCGCCACTGATGGACCGTCGCCTGATCCTGGTGGTGGACACCGACAGCGCGGTGCGGCAGACGCTGATCGACGTGCTGAGCCTCGAGGGCCACGAGGTGGACGGCGCGGGCGACGCGGAGTCCGCGCTGCTCATCCTGGACCAGCGCCGCTACGATCTCGTCATCGCGGATCTTCGCACCCCGGACCTCGACGGGCCCCGCCTGCTCGCGGCCCTGGGCGAGCGCTTCGGCGAGCGGCTCCCGCCGGTCGTGTTCCTGACCAGCCACACGTTCGATCCGCACTACGGCGGCTTCCTCGCCGACCTGCGCGCGCCGGTGCTCATCAAGCCGCTCAGGCCGGGCCGCGTCCTCGAGCTGGTGGGGCGAGTGCTCCAGCCGTGACCCGGGCGAGGACCATCCTGGTCGTCGAGGACGAGACCAGCCTCCGCGAGCTGATCGCCCACATCCTGCTGCTCGACGACCACGAGGTGGACACCGCACGCGACGGCGTCGAGGCGCTCTACCGCATCGAGCAGCGCGAGTACGACCTGATCATCAGCGACCTGCAAATGCCGAACCTCGACGGCCCGGGCCTGCACGAGGCCCTGCGCGAGCGCTACGGGCAGGCGCTCCCCCGCGTGATCTTCGTCACCGGCCACTCGGAGGCCGACGCCTTCGTGCCGTTCCTGGCCCAGACCGGCGACCCGGTGCTGACCAAGCCCTTCTCGGTGGACGACCTCCGCACCCTGGTGCAGTGGGTGCTCGAGACCTGACCTGACGGTCAGACCTCGGGCCGGCCCGCGACGGCGGAGCCGCCCGGCTCGAGGCCGAGCCGCTCCAGCCAGAAGGGCATCCGCATCGCCCGGAAGCCCTCGCGCGCGGCGGCCAGGTGCTTGAGGGCCGAGGAGACGTCGCCCGCCTGCTGCGCGAGCCGGCCGAGCCCCAGGTGGCAGCGCGCGGCCAGCGGGCGCATGCCGAGCTCTCCCGCGAGCGCGAGCGCCCGCGCGAAGTGGCCGCGGGCCCCCTCGACGTCGGGCGGATTCGCCGCGCCGGCGGCCAGGCCGAGCAGGCGCTCCGCGTAGACCACGTTGCCGCGCTCGCGGTGCGCGTGGGCCAGCTCGAGCGCCCGCCGGGCGTCGGCCGCCGCGGCCGCGGGCTGGCCCGCGAGCAGGCGCGCCTCGCCCAGGTGGGTCATGATCAGCGAGAGGCGCCCGAGCCGCTGCATGCTCTGGGCCTGCCGCACCCCGCGGTCGGCCAGCTCGAGCGCCTCCGCGGTCCGGCCGGTCAGCGCGTAGAGGAGCGCGAGGTCCCCCGCGAACGGCGGGTAGAACGCGGGCATGTCCCCGCACAGCGCGATGCCGCGCTCGAGCAGGCCCTTGGCCTCCCACAGCTGGCCGCGGCGGATGAGCGTGCCGCCCAGGCCCAGCAGCGCGTAGGTGGTGCTGTAGGTGTCGCGGCGCGCCTCCGCGATCCGCAGCGCCTCCTCGGCGGCCGCCACCGCCTCGTCGAACTGGCCGAGCTCGGCGAGCGTCCAGGCGAGCTGGGCGCGGGTGAGCACCGCCGCGATGCCGGGCAGGCCGAACCGCTCGTCGCTCGCGTCCGGGGGAAGCAGCGCGAGGTCGCGCCGCAGAAACACGAGCGCCTGGGGGTAATCGCCGAGCGC
This sequence comes from Methylomirabilia bacterium, assembly GCA_041497895.1. Taxonomy (GTDB): domain Bacteria; phylum Methylomirabilota; class Methylomirabilia; order Rokubacteriales; family CSP1-6; genus CAMLFJ01. The sequence continues at coordinate 4,786 of JBGQHJ010000066.1, read as the reverse complement.
CCGCCGGCCGGCCCCCACGTTGTACTGGCCGACGACCTGCAGCCCGATGTCCCGCGTCGCCTCCGCGATGGCGAGCGCCCGCTCCCCCACCCGCGCGGCCTCGTCGGAGGCTCCCATCTCCCAGTGCACGTTGCTCTCGAACGAGAGCGCGCGGGCCAGCCGCGGCTGGTCGCCGAGGCTTCCCGCGAGCGCGGCCGCCTCGCGCAGCACCGCCACGCTGCGCGCGTGCTGGCCGAGCGGGACCAGCGCGTTGTGGAGATCGAAGCGGAGATCGACGCCCAGCCCGGCGTCGACCGGCCGGTGGGCGAGCGCGGCCAGGGCCCGCTCGAAGAAGGACACGCTCTCCCAGCTCGCCATGCGCGCCAGCGTCCGGACCCCGGCCTCGCGGCAGTAGCCCACCGCGCGGTCCCACACCTCGCCGAGGAACGCGTGGTGGGCGAGGCGCTCGGTCTGCTCGGCGAGCCGCGCCGGGTAGAGCTGCTCGATGGCCTCGAGGATGCGGGCGTGCAGGCTCCGCCGCCGATCGTGCAGCAGGCTCTCGTAGGCCACGTCGTGGACCAGGGCGTGGCAGAAGCCGTGGACGAGATCGGGGAAGAGCGCGCGCTCGTCGAGGAGGCCGGCGGCCCGGAGCTGGTCGAGCCCGCGCCGCACCTCCTCCACCGGCACGTCGGCGACCGCCTCGAGCAGGCGCACCGGCACCTCGTCGCCGATCACCGAGGCGGCCTGGAGCAGCCGCTTGTCCTCGTAGCGGAGCCGGTCGATGCGGGAGGCGATGGTGGCCCGCACGGTGGGCGGCACCTCGAGGGCCAGCGTGGGGCGCGTGAAGCGGTAGACCCCGGGCTCGCCCTCGAGCGCGCCGGTCTCGACCAGGCTGGCCACGCACTCCTCGAGGAAGAGCGGGTTGCCGCTCGCGCGCTCCGCCACCAGCCGCTTGAGCGGGGCGAGGGCGGGATCGACGCCGAGCAGGGTGTCCAGCAGCGCCGCGGTGGCCGGGGCCTCGAGCGCCTCCACGCGCACCTGGGTGGAGCTCGGGTGCGCGCTCCAGGGGTCCGTGTACTCGGGGCGATAGGTGCAGGCGATCAGGACATGGGGCGGCAGGCCCTCGACGACCGCGCTCATGGCCGCGTGCGTCTCCGAGTCCACCCACTGCATGTCCTCGAGGATCATGACGAAGGGCTGGCGGCGGCCCTGCTGCGCCACCAGGCGGTGGACCGCGCGCATGACGTAGCGCCGCCGGACGGCGGGATCCATGGCGCCGACGCCGCCGCCGTCCTGCGCCACGCCCAGCACCCACAGGATCGCGGGCACGCCCTCCTCGAGCTCGGGATCGAGATCGCGCAGGCGGGCCGCCACCTTGTCGCGGACCGTCGCCGGGTCGTCGCCGCTCTCGACCTGGAAGTAGCGGCGGTGCAGCTCCACCCCGGGGCGGTAGCCGGCGGCCCGCCCGTAGGAGACGGCGGGCGCCTCGATCACGAGGCAGCCCCGCTCCCGGCAGCGCCGGGCGAACTCGAGGCAGAGGCGCGACTTGCCGACACCCGCCTCGCCGACGATGGAGACGACCTGACCGCGGCCGGCCAGCATCGCCTCGAGCGCGGCGTCGAGCCGGGCGATCTCGACCTCTCGTCCCAGGAGCGGCGAGCGCGGGCGCGCGGGGGAGCCCGCGTCCAGGCGCGAGCGGATCGGCACCGCCCCGCTGATCTCGTGCACCTCGACCGGGGCCTGCAGCCCCCGCACCGGCACCGGCCCGAGCGGCCGCGCGGCCACGCGGCCGCGGACGAGCGCCATCGTGTGGTCGGTGGCCAGGATGGTGCCGGGCTTGGCCATCTGCTCCATGCGCGCGGCCAGGTGCACGGTCTGTCCCACCGCGGTGTAGGTGAAGGACAGGTCGTGGCCGATGGAGCGCGCCACCACCTCGCCGGAGTTGAGACCGATCCGGACCAGCAGCGGCAAGCCCAGCGAGCGCTGCACCTCGTCCCCGTAGGCGGTCACCTGCGCCTGCATCCGCAGCGCCGCGTAGCAGGCGCGCACCGCGTGGTCCTCGTTGGCCAGCGGCGCCCCGAAGAGGGCCATGATCCCGTCGCCCACCACCTGGTTCACGGTGCCCTCGTAGCGGTGCACCGCCTCCATCATCAGCTCGCGGACCCGGTCGAGGATCGGCCCGATCTCCTCGGGATCGCGATCGCCCATCACGTCGACGAGGCCGTGGATGTCGGCGAAAAGCACCGTGACCTGCTTGCGCTCGCCCTCGACCGCCGCCCGCGCGTCCAGGATGCGCTGGGCCAGGTGCGGCGGCGTGTACGCGCCCGGGGAGGCGAAGCGCCCCGCGTCGGGAGCGCCGAGGCGACCGCCGCAGGCGGGGCAGAAGCGCGCGCCGTCGGGGGCCGCGTGCGCGCAGCGCGGGCAGAGGCTCATGCGAGGACCGGGGCCTCGACGTGCTCGGGGCGAATCCCGACCCCCACCAGCCGCGCGGGCAGCCGGCCAAGCAACCCATGACGGCCGAGGACGGTGAGGAGCCGGGGCGGAGCGAGGGGGCCGTTCTGCCGACCGAGCGTGGGCGAGATGACCCGCCGCTGCGCCAGGAGCTGCAGCCACTGGGTCACGCGCGTCGGCCACTCGCGCCGGCGCTGCACCAGGCGCAGGTGCTCGGTGGTGAGGCGGCCCTCGCGCAGCGGCATCCAGAGCCGGTTCGCGGCGGCCACCGCGTCCTGGATCGCCAGGTTGATCCCGACCCCGCCGACCGGCGACATCGCGTGCGCCGCGTCCCCGATGCAGAGCAGCCCCGGCCGGTACCACTGGCGCAGCCGGTCCACCTTCACGGTCAGGAGCTTGACGTCGTCCCAGTCGCGGATCTCGCCGACCCGGTCCGCCGCGAACGGCACGAGGGCGGCCACCGAGGCGCGGAAGGCCTCGAGCCCGCGCCGACGGACCTCTCCGGCCTCGTCCTTCGGGATGACGTACCCGCACTGCCAGTGCCGCCCCCGGTTGATCAGCACGAAGATCCTTCCCACGTCGAAGCGGCCCATGGTGGCCGCGGGGTCTCCCGGCGAGCGCGAGAGCCGGAACCACAGCACGTCCATGGGCGCGCCCAGGTCCTCCACGTGCAGGCCGGCCCGCTCGCGGAGGATCGAGGAGCGCCCGTCGGCGGCGACCACCAGGTCGGCGCGCACCTCGAAGGGGCCGGTGGCCGCGCTCCCCCGCACTCCGATCACCCGCCCCGCCTCCTCGACGAGCCCGGTCGCCTCGGCCCGCATCTCGAGACGAAACGCGGCGTAGCCGGCGGCGTGCCGCGCGAGGAAATCGAGGAAATCCCACTGCGGCATGAGGGCGATGAACTTGCAATGGGTCCGGAGATGCGTGAAGTCGGCGATGGGCAGCGCGGTGTCGCCGACCTGGGCGACCAGGCGGGGCAGCTCCTGGTGGGGCAGGCGCAGGAGCTCCTCCAGCAGGCCCAGCTCGCGCATCAGCTCGAGCGTGGAGGGGTGGATGGTGTCGCCCCGGAAGTCGCGGAGGAAGTCGGCGTGCTTCTCGAGCACCAGCACCCGGACGCCGGCGCGGGCGAGCAGGAGCCCCAGCATCATGCCGGCGGGGCCGCCGCCGGCCACGCAGCAGGTCACCGCGGACGGTCGACTGGACATGGCGCTCCAATGCTACAATGCCGGCGCGGCGAGCGCCCGAACTCGAAGCAAACCCACACGAGATAGGTTAGTATCACGCAATGACAAATCCGGGACAGGCACCGGTCCGAGTGTATCGCGCGGCGGATGCGCCGCCCGGCGCGCTCGCCGGCGAGGCGGTGGCGGTGCTCGGCTACGGTAACCTCGGCCGCACCGCCGCGCTCAACCTGCGCGACTCCGGCGCGAAGGTCCGCATCGGCAATCGCGACGACGAGTACGCCGAGCAGGCGCGCCGCGAGGGCTTCGAGGTACTGCCGATCGCGACCGCGGCCACCGACGACGTGGTCTACGTGCTGCTGCCCGACGAGGTGATCCCCACCGTCTTCGACGCGACGATCGCCCCCGCGCTCCGGCCGGGCAGCGCGATCGCGTTCGGCTCGGGCTACAGCCTCGCCTTCGACCTCATCCACCCACCCGCTGGCATCGACGTGCTGCTGGTGGCCCCGCGCATGGCCGGCACCACCGCGCGAGCGCGATATGTCGAGGGCCACGGCTTCTGGGCGTGCGTGGGCGTGGAGGCCGACGCGAGCGGCCGCGCGCAGCAGCGCATGCTGGGGCTGGCCGACGGGCTCGGCGTCCTGCGCGCGGGCGCGGTGGAGATGACCGCGAAGGTGGAGGCCACGCTCGACCTGTTCATCGAGCAGTCGGTGGGCGCGGTGCTCGGCATGGCCATGATGATGGCCTTCGAGGTCGCGCGCGAGGCGGGCGTGCCCGCGGAGGCGCTCGTGCTCGAGATGTACATGTCGGGCGAGATGGAGGCCGTCTTCCAGGCGTTCCGCGAGACCGGCTTCTTCCGCGCCTCCGAGGACCACGGGCCCACCGCGGTGTTCGGCGGCATCACCCGCTCGCTCGAGATGGACCGCGAGGAGATGTCGGAGCGCTTCCGCCGGGTCCTCGAGGACATCCGGAGCGGGGGGTTCGCCCGGCGCTTCCAGGACGAGGCCAGCAACGGCTACCCGATGCTCGAGTTTGCCCGGGCGATGATGCACGGCGGCTCGCCGATGAGCGAGGCGGAGGATCGCATCCGGCACCTGGCCTCGCCCGACGGGGCCGGCCCGGCCCCAGGAGGTGCGGCATGAGCTTCGCCCTGCGCATCCTCGCGGTGATCGCGT
>JBGQHJ010000065.1:0-25770 GCA_041497895.1 Methylomirabilia bacterium | reverse complement strand
GGCGGTGTGGGCCGAGGCGGACGCCGCGCTCGGCTTCCCGCTCTCGCGCCTGTGCTTCGAGGGCCCGGCCGAGGACCTCGGGCTGACCGCCAACACCCAGCCCGCGGTGCTCACCGCGAGCGTGGCCGCGGCGGCCGCGCTCGCCGAGCGGGGGGTGAGCCCCGACCTGGCCGCGGGCCACAGCCTGGGCGAGTACTCCGCGCTGGTGGTGGGGGGCGCGCTGCGCTTCGCGGAGGCGGTGCGTCTGGTGCGCCGGCGCGGCGAGTTCATGCAGGAGGCGGTGCCGGTGGGCACCGGGGCGATGGCCGCGCTCATGGGCGTGGACCTGGCCGCCGCCGAGCAGCTGTGCGCGGAGGCCGCGCAGGGCGAGGTGGTCGGGGTGGCCAACATCAACTCACCGGGGCAGATCGTCATCGCGGGCCACCGCAGCGCGGTGGAGCGTGCGGTGGCGGGCGCGGCCGCGCGCGGGGCCAGGAAGAGCGTGATGCTCCCGGTGAGCGCGCCCTTCCACTGCGCGCTCATGAAGCCGGCCGCGGATCGCCTCGCGGGCGAGCTCGACCGGGTCGCGGTCTCCGCGCCGCACATCCGGATCGTGCGCAACGTGGACGGCGGGGTCACCACGTCCGCCGACGAGGTGAAGCCGTTCCTGGTCCAGCAGGTGGCGAGCCCGGTGCGGTGGACGGACTGCGTGGAGCGCCTGGCGCGCGAGGGAGCCACCGCGTTCCTCGAGGTGGGCCCGGGCCGGGTGCTCACCGGTCTGCTCAAGCGTACGCTCGACGGGGTGCGGGGCCACGCGGTGGAGGATCTCGCCTCGCTCGAGAAGGCGGTGGCCGCCCTGGCGGGGGAGCCGGCGTGACCGAGGCGAAGACCCTGGCCGGCAAGGTCGCGATCGTCACCGGCGGCACCCGTGGGATCGGGCTCGCGATCGCCCGGTTGCTGGCAGAGGACGGCGCCTCCGTGGTAGTCTCTGGCCGCGACGCGGCGCGTCTGGAGGCCGCGGTCAAAGAGCTGGAATCGCTGGGCGCGCCCGCGATGGGGGTGGTGGCGGACGCGGCGAAGCGCGAGGACGCGGACCGCCTGGTGGAGGCGACGCGCGAGCGCTTCGGGCGTATCGACGTGCTGGTGAACAACGCCGGGATCACGCGGGATCAGCTCCTCGTCCGCATGAAGGACGACGACTGGGACCAGGTGCTCGACACGAACCTGCGAGGCGTGTTCCTGATGACCCGCGCGGTCGGCAAGGTGATGATGAGGCAGAGGAGCGGGCGCATCATCAACATCGCGTCCACCGCGGGGGCGATGGGCAATCCGGGGCAGGTGAACTACTCGGCGGCCAAGGCCGGCGTGATCGGGCTCACCAAGGCGGCGGGGCGCGAGCTGGCGCACTGGAACATCCTCGTGAACGCGGTGGCGCCCGGGCTGATCGAGACCGACATGGCGGCCGCGATTCCCGCGGAGGCGCGGGAGGCGATGCTGCAGCAGGTGCCGTTGAAGCGCATCGGCCAGGGGCGCGAGGTGGCGGAGGTGGTGCGCTTCCTGGCCGGCGACGGGGCGAGCTACATCACGGGCCAGACGATCCACGTGAACGGTGGGCTGTACGTCTGATCGAATCCAGAATCACTCGCAGTCAGGAGGGAGGGCATGGCGAAGCCGGTTGAGGAGCGCGTGAAGGAGATCATCGTGGAGCAGCTCGGAGTCGAAGAAGACGAGGTGCTGCCCGCGGCCAAGTTCATCGAGGACCTGGGCGCGGACTCCCTCGATACCGTCGAGCTCGTGATGGCTTTCGAGGAGGAGTTCGACCTCGAGATCCCCGACGAGGATGCCGAGAAGATCGCCACCGTCGGGGACGCCATCAGCTACATCAAAGAGAACTCGTAGGCGCGGCGGGGCGGGATGAAGACGGTGGAGATGCGTCGCGTCGTCATCACCGGGGTGGGAGCCGTCACCCCCGTGGGCAACACGGCCGAGGAGTTCTGGGCCGCGCTGATCCAGGGGAAGTCGGGGATCGGTCCCATCACCCGGTTCGACGCTACGCCGCTGCCCACCAAGATCGCGGGCGAGCTGAAGGGGTTCGACGCGCTCCGCTACATCGACAAGAAGGACGACCGCAAGCTCGACCCGTTCCTCAAGTACGCGATCGCCTGCGCGGTGATGGCGGTGGAGGACGCCGGGCTCAACGTCGAGCGGGTGGACCGCACCCGCTTCGGGGTGCTGGTGGGCTCCGGCATCGGCGGGATCACCACCCTGCTCGAGACCCACAAGGTCCTGCTCGAGAAGGGGCCGGACCGCGTCTCCCCGTTCTTCATCCCGATGCTGATCGTGAACATGGCCTCGGGGCTGATCTCGATGCGCTTCGGGGCCAAGGGGCCGAACTCCTCGGTGGTCACCGCGTGCGCCACCGGCAACCACGCGATCGGCGACGCGATGAGGATCATCCAGCGCGACGACGCCGACATCATGATCGCGGGCGGGGCGGAGGCGATCATCCTGCCGCTCACCTTCGCGGGCTTCTGCCAGATGAAGGCGATGTCGACCCGGAACGATGATCCCGCCCGCGCGAGCCGCCCCTTCGACGCCACCCGCGACGGCTTCGTCTGCGGCGAAGGGGGCGGGCTCCTGGTGCTGGAGTCGCTCGACCACGCGCTCGGGCGCGACGCGCGGATCTACGCGGAGGTGGTCGGCTACGGCATGACCGGCGACGCCCACCACATGACCGCGCCGGATCCGGAGGCGGACGGGGCGGCCCGCGCGATGGCGCTGGCGATGAAGGACGCGGGGGTCGAGCCGTCGGCGGTGGGCTACATCAACGCCCACGGGACCTCGACGCCCTACAACGACAAGTCGGAGACCATGGCCATCAAGCGGGTGTTCGGCGAGCACGCGCGGAAGCTCGCGGTGTCCTCCACGAAGTCCATGACCGGCCACCTGCTGGGCGCGGCGGGCGGGATCGAGGCGATCGCGACCGCGTTCGCCATCCACCACGGGATCCTGCCGCCGACGATCAACTACGAGACGCCCGACCCGGACTGCGATCTGGACTACGTCCCGAACCAGGCGCGCAAGCAGGACGTGGAGGTCGCGCTGAGCAACGCGTTCGGCTTCGGCGGCACGAACGCCACCATCGTCCTCCGGAAGTATCGCCCCTAGTTGACGGTCGCGGCCGACCCGCGGGCGACGCTGGGCGGCCGTCTCGGCCACGCCTTCCGTGACCCGGGCCTCCTGCGGGAGGCGCTCACCCACCGCTCCTTCGCCAACGAGAACCCGGGCAGCCGGGACAACGAGCGCCTCGCCCTCCTGGGCGACGCGGTACTGTCCCTGGTGGTGGCCGAGCGCCTGCTCGCGGCCGCACCGGAGGAGCCGGTGGGCGTGCTCACCCCGCGCCGGGCCGCCCTGGTGTCGGGGGAGAACCTGGCCCGCTGGGCGGCCGCGGTCGACCTCGGCGCGCACCTGTGGCTCGGGCGGGGCGAGGAGCAGATGGGCGGGCGCGCCAAGGAGTCGGTGCTCGCCACCGCGCTCGAGGCGGTGCTCGGCGTGATCTACCTCGACGGCGGGCTCGACGCCTGCCGGCCCGCGATCGCGCGGCTGGCCGTGTGGTAACCTGCACCCATGCGACTCTGGCCGTTTCAATCGGCGGCGCCCGCGGTCGCCGGCCTCGACGGGACCTCGCTCGAGCGCTTCGCGGTCGTCGAGGACCTGCTGCGGCGAAACGTGGAGGACGTCTTCCGCGTCGAGCGGCAGGAGATCCGCGGGGCCACCTTCGCCTGGGGCGGGACCCTGCTGGTGGAGCCGGCGCGCGCCCTGGCCCTGATCGAGCCGCGCTTCAAGCCCTTCGGCTTCACCCCGTTCCTCGGCCGGCAGGGAGACCTGGTCTGGATCCGCGCGGTGCCGCTGGCCGAGGCGAGCGAGCGGACCCGGTCGGGCGTCAACCTGCTCCTGTTCGTGCTGACCGTGCTCTCGACCCTGGCCGCGGGCTGCCTGGTCAACGGCTCGTTTCCGTTCGTGACCTTCAACCCGTTCCTCCAGCCGGTGCGGCTGCTCGACGGCGTGCCGTTCGCGTTCACCCTGCTCGCGATCCTGGGCACCCACGAGTTCGGCCACTACTTCACGGCCCGCTTCCACGGGGCCTCGGTGAGCCTGCCCTTCTTCATCCCGGCGCCGCCGCCCATCTTCCTGTTCGGCACCCTGGGGGCGGTGATCCGCATGCGCTCACCCGCGCGCGACCGCAACTCGCTCTTCGACATCGCGGTCGCGGGGCCGCTGGCCGGGCTGGTGGTCGCGGTGCCGGCCCTGCTGCTCGGGCTCTCGTGGTCCAAGCTGGGCATGCTGCTGCCGGAGCACAGCGGGCTCACCTTCGGCGACTCGCTGCTGATGCGGGCGCTCACCTGGCTGGTGTTCGGGTCGATCCCGCCGGGCATGGACGTTTTCGTGCACCCGGTGGCGCTGGCGGGATGGGTGGGACTCTACGTCACCGCGCTCAACCTGTTCCCGGTGGGCCAGCTCGACGGCGGCCGCATCGCCTACGCGCTGTTCGGGCCCTGGCACCGCCAGGTCTCCATCGCCACCTTCGTGGGCCTGATGGCCCTGGGCGCGGTGTTCCGCTCCGCGAACTGGATCGTCTTCGCCGGCCTGATCCTGCTCCTGATGGGTTTCCACCACCCGCCGCCGCTCGACGACCTCACCCCGGTCTCACCCCGCCGCTACGTCCTGGGCGTCGGCTGCCTCATCCTGCTGATCCTCCTCATCCCTCCCGTCCCGATCAGCTGAAGGGGTCAGGTCTTGCATTCCGACATTCGCCGCGGGCGGAGTGTGTCGTCCGTCGTACATCAAATGTCGGAATGCAAGACCTGACCCCGTTGGGGTAAGATTGCGGCGCTTTGCGGCGCCTCCTCTTCCTTACGTCGTTCGTCCCCGCCGGGAGACACCTCTGTGCCTGAGGATCGGGCAGACCCCAAGGGCCTCGAGTCGCTGATCAAGAAGGGCGACGTCGACACCGTCCTCACCGTCTTCGCGGACGGGCTCGGGCGCCTGATGGGCAAGCGGGTGGTCGGCCGCTACTTCCTGGACCACGTGCTGCACGACGGCGTCCACGCCTGCATCTACCTCTTCACGGTGGACATGGAGATGGAGCCGCTGCCGGGCTTCAGACTCACCTCGTGGGAGCGCGGCTACGGCGACATGAAGCTCGTGCCCGACCTCACCACCTGGCGCCTGCTCCCATGGCTGCCCAAGACCGCGCTCGTCTTCTGCGACGTCTACTCCGAGGAGGGCGAGCCCCTGGAGGAGTCGCCCCGCTGGGTGCTGAGGCGCCAGCTCGAGCGGGCGGCGCGGATCGGCTACCGGGTGAAGACGGCCTCCGAGCTCGAGCTCTACCTCTTCCGCGAGTCCTTCGACGAGGCCCGCGCCAAGCGCTACCACGGCCTCACCCCGGTCTCGAACTACCTGGAGGACTACCACATCCTCCAGACCTCCAAGGAAGAGCCGCTGGTGCGCGCGATCCGCAACGGCATGGAGGCGGCGCGGGTGCCGGTGGAGTTCTCCAAGGGCGAGTGGGGACGGGGCCAGGAGGAGATCAACCTCCGCTACGCGGACGCGCTCGAGATGGCGGACCGCCACGTGCTCTACAAGCACGGGGTGAAGGAGATCGCCTGGCAGCAGGGCTGCTCGGTGACGTTCATGGCGAAGTACGACATGGGCGCGGCGGGCTCCTCGTTCCACCTGCACTCCTCGCTGTGGGACCAGGCCGGCCGCCGCAACCTCTTCGCGGCCAAGGGCGGCTCGCGCCAGGGCACGCCGGTCTTCCAGCAGTGGCTCGCCGGCCAGATGGCGATGGCGCGCGAGCTCGCCTACTTCTACGCGCCGACGATCAACGCCTACAAGCGCTACCAGGCCGGCTCCTTCGCGCCGACCCGTATCGCCTGGGGCTGGGACAATCGCACGTGCGGTTTCCGGATCTGCGGCGAGGGCGGGGGCTTCCGGGTGGAGAATCGCATCCCGGGGGCGGATGCCAACCCGTACCTCGCCTTCGCGGCCACCATCGCGGCCGGTCTCCACGGCGTCGAGAAGAAGCTCGCGCCTCCGGCCATGTTCGAGGGCAACGCCTACGAGGACGCCACGCTGCCCCAGGTGCCGAAGACGCTGCGCGACGCGCTCGGCGAGCTGGAGCGCTCCGAGGTCGCGCGCGCGGCCTTCGGGCCCAAGGTGGTGGAGCACTACCTCCAGCACGGTCGTCTCGAGCAGCAGACCTTCGACCAGTCCGTCACCGACTGGGAGCTGATCCGCAACTTCGAGCGAATCTAAGGCAAGAAGCACCGACAGAAACGTCCGGCAGGAGAACGGCTGACCGCGGAATCTACAAGAAATGCGAAGCCACCTTACAGAGGTCATCCCTTGGGATGACCGTTCAATCAAATAAAGGCGGTAGCCGAACAGCAAAGCGTCAGAAGCCGGAACGAAGCAAAGGCCACTGACAAAGGAGAACGGCTAGATGCCAGGGAGGCTCCAGAACAAGATCGCCCTCATCACCGGCGCCGGCATGGGCATGGGCCGCGAGGCGGCGGTGCTCTTCGTCCGGGAGGGCGCGCGGGTCGTGGTCGCCGACCTCAACGGGCAGGCCGCCGCGGAGACCGTCGACCTGGTCAAGAAGGCGGGCGGGGAGGCCCTCGCGGTCGTGGGCGACGTCGCGGTCGAGGCGGAAGTGAAGCGCATGATCGAGGACGGGGTGCGCCGGTTCGGGGCGCTCCACGTGCTCTACAACAACGCGGGGGTGCTCTGGAAGGATCGCGACCGCTCGGTGCTCGAGACGGATGGCGAGCAGTGGGACCGCGTCATGGCCATCAACCTCAAGAGCGTCTTCTGGGTCACCAAGTACGGCATCCCGCACCTGCGGGCCGCCGGCGGTGGCTCGATCATCCTGGTGGGCTCGGTCTCGGCCCTGGCCGGCTTCACCCGGGCGCAGGACGCCTACACCGCGGCCAAGGGCGCGCTGATCTCGCTGAACAAGTCGCTCGCGATCCAGTTCGCCAAGGACAACATCCGCTCGAACGTGATCCACCCGGGGATCGTCGAGACCCCGCTCCAGGCTCCGTACCTCAACGACGCGCTGCGGGCCGAGTTCAAGACCGGCATCCCCCTGGGCCGGATCGGCCAGCCCCGCGACATCGCGAACGCCGCGCTCTTCCTCGCCTCCGACGAGTCGTCGTTCATGACCGGGGCCGAGATGATCATCGACGGCGGCTTCATGGCCCAGTGATGGCCCGCTGCCAGGCTCCTCACCCCATTTCAAGGAGGCGTCCATGCTGACCCGCGCGAGCCGCGCTCTCATCCTCACGTTGGTGACCGCGCCGCTGGGCCTGGGAGCGGTCACCCCCGCCGCGGCCCAGAAGCAGACGGTGGTCATCTACACCGCGATCGAGAACGAGCAGATCGCCGAGTACAAGAAGGCCTACGAGAAGTCGCTGCCGAACGTGGACGTGAAGATGCTCCGGCTCTCCACCGGGGACATCGCGGCCCGGTTCATGGCCGAGAAGGACAACATGCAGGCCGACGTGATCTGGGGCGTGGGGGCCACCAACATGCTCCAGTTCAAGAACGCGGGCCTGCTGGAGGCCTACGCCCCGAAGGGCCTGGAGCGCATCCAGCCGCTCTTCCGCGACAAGGCGAACCCGCCCTCCTGGGTGGGGCTCGACATCTACATGTCCGCCTTCTGCTTCAATACCGAGACCGGCAAGAAGCACAACCTGCCCAAGCCGGCGGGCTGGGCCGATCTCACCAACCCGGCCTACAAGGGGCACGTGGTGATGCCGAACCCGGCCTCCTCGGGCACCGGCTATCTCTCGGTGGTCTCGATCCTGCAGCGCATGGGCGAGGCGGAGGGCTGGAAGTACCTCGACGCGCTCGACAAGAACATCGCGGAGTACACCAAGTCCGGCTCCAAGCCCTGCAAGGACTCGGCGTCCGGCGAGCGCGCCATCGGGGTGTCGTTCGAGTACGTGGCCCACGAGATGATCAAGAAGGGCTCGCCGGTCGTGATGGTGCTGCCGAAGGAGGGCTCGGGCTACGAGATCGAGGCCAACGGGCTCACCAAGAAGGGCGCGAAGAACCCGGCGGCCAAGCAGTTCCTCGACTGGGCCATCACCGACGAGTCGCTCAAGATCGCCTCGCAGTTCTTCGCCGCGGTCAGCGTGCCGGGCTTCCCGGTGCCGGAGGGCCTGCCCAAGGACATCAGCAAGGTGGTGTTCCCGAACGACTTCGACTGGTCCGCGAAGAACCGCGACCGGATCCTCGCCGAGTGGCAGAAGCGGTACGCGAAATAGATCGAGCCGACCTCGACGCCGGCCTCGCGCGGCTCGGCTACACGGCCTTCCGGCCGGGCCAGCGCGAGGCGGTGGAGACCCTGCTCGCCCAGGGGCGCCTTCTGCTGGTGGCGCCCACCGGGGGCGGCAAGAGCCTGAGCTACCAGCTCCCGGCCACACTCCTGCCCGGGACGACGCTGGTCATCTCGCCGCTGGTGGCGCTCATGGCCGACCAGGTGCAGGCCCTCGAGGCTCGGGGCGTTGCCGCGACCTACCTGGCCGCCACCCTCGACGCGGCGGAGATGCGCCGCCGCATGGCGCGTCTGGCCTCGGGCGCCTTCTCGCTGGTCTACGTGGCCCCGGAGCGCCTCGCGTTCCCGGGCTTCCGCGCCATGCTGCGCGAGCTCGACGTGCCCCTGGTGGCGGTGGACGAGGCCCACTGCATCAGCGAGTGGGGCCACGACTTCCGCCCGGAGTACCTCGAGATCGGCGGGGTGATCGCGGATTTCCCCGGGGCCCGGGTGCTCGCCTGCACCGCCACCGCGACGCCCATCGTGCGCGACGAGATCCTCGCCCGGCTGGGCCTGCCGCCGGATACGCCGCAGATGGTCCGGGGCTTCGCCCGCCCGAACCTGGCGCTGCGGGCCGTGGAGGTCGACGGCCGCCGCGAGCGGGAGCGCCTGGTCGACTCGGCGCTGGCCGAGGCGCTGGGCGGACCCGGCCAGGGCCGCGGCACCGCCATCGTCTACGCCCCCACGCGGAAGCGGGCGGAGGAGGAGACGGAGCGGCTGGGCGGGCAGGGCTGGCGGGCCACCGCCTACCACGCCGGGCTCGACGGCCGGACACGCGAGATCGCCCAGCGGGGCTTCGCCGAGGGTCGGATCGAGGTGGTGGTGGCGACCAATGCGTTCGGCATGGGCATCGACCGGCCCGACGTGCGGGCGGTCATCCACCTGGCACCTCCCGGTTCGATCGAGGCCTATTATCAGGAGGTCGGCCGGGCGGGCCGTGACGGGGCGCCGGCCCTGGGTCTGCTGCTGGTCGGCGCGGGCGATCTGGCACTGCGCCGAGCGTTGCTCGAGCGAGGGTCCGAGGGGAGCGAGCCCGACCCGGCGGTGGTCGAGCACAAGTGGGGAATGTTCCTCGAGCTGATTCGCTGGGTCGAGGGTGGAAGCTGCCGTCACGACGCGATTCTCCGCTACTTCGGCGACGAGGCCGAGACGCTGGCCGGTTGCGGCCGCTGCGACGTCTGCCGGGGGCTCGAGGCCGAGGGCGAGGCGGGCGACCCGGAGCGGGTGACGCTGATCGTGCGCAAGGCGCTGTCGGGGGTGGCGCGCGTCCACGGCCGGTTCGGGTTGCAGACCGTGATCAAGCTCATCCACGGCGAGCTGGACGAGCGGCTCGAGCGGGCCGGCCTCACCCGGGTCCCCACCTTTGGCAACCTGAAGGAGCACGCCGAGACCTGGCTGCTTGCGCTGCTCCGCCGCTGCGTGTCGGCGGGCTGGGTGAGCTTCAGCGGGAAGGATCGGCCGGTCGTCGTCCTGACCGACGAGGGACGGGCGGTCATGAAAGGGGAGCGACCGGCACGGCTGCTCCTGCCGCCGGCAGCCCGGCGCGCCGCGGCCTCGACGGGCCGGAGCGGCGAGCCGACGCGTCGCCGGCCCGCCCGCGAGGCGGCCGAGCTCGACGCGGCCGCCCAGGGGCTCTTCGAGGCCCTCCGCCGCCACCGGCTCGCGGTGGCGCGGGCCGAGGGCCTCGCCCCGTTCATCGTCGCGAGCGACCGGACGCTGCGCGACATCGCCTCGCTGCGGCCGCGGACCCTGGCCGAGCTTCAGGAGGCCCACGGGGTCGGACCGCACAAGGCGGAGCGATACGGCGCCGGTTTCTTGAGAATCGTGGCCGAAGAATCCGCGAAGGCGGGAGCCTCGTGACCGCGCCCGCCCCGTCCCGACCGGCCGCGGTGGCGCTCCAGGGCATCGCCAAGAAGTTCGGCCAGTTCGTGGCCCTGCGCGACGTCAGCCTCTCGATCGCCCCGGGCGAGTTCGTCTGCTTCCTGGGGCCGAGCGGCTGCGGCAAGACCACGCTGCTGCGGATCATCGCGGGGCTCGAGCGGCAGAACGCGGGGCTGGTCCTGATGGCCGGGCGCGACGTCTCCGGCCTGCCGCCCAGCCTGCGCAACTACGGCATCGTCTTCCAGTCGTACGCGCTCTTCCCGAACCTCACGGTGGCCCGCAACGTGGCCTACGGGCTCGAGACGCGCGGGACGCCGCGGGCCCAGATCCAGCGCCGCGTGGACGAGCTGCTGGCCCTCGTGGGGCTCGCCGCGCACAAGGCCAAGTACCCGGCGCAGCTCTCGGGCGGGGAGCAGCAGCGCATCGCGCTCGCCCGCGCGCTCGCCCCGTCCCCCGCGCTGCTCCTGCTGGACGAGCCGCTCTCCGCGCTGGACGCGCGAGTGCGGCAGAGCCTGCGCCACGAGATCCGCGCGCTCCAGCGCCGGCTCGGCGTCACCACCATCATGGTGACCCACGACCAGGAGGAGGCCCTGGCCATGGCCGACCGCATCGTGGTCATGAACCACGGGGTGGTGGAGCAGGTGGGCACCCCGGTCGAGGTGTACACGCGGCCGCGGTCGCCCTTCGTGGCGCGCTTCGTCGGCCAGATGAACTTCCTCGAGGCCATCGCGGGCGAGCGCGCCGGCTGGGCGCGCATGGGCGGGGTGGAGATGCGCCACGGGGGCGCCACGCCGCTCGCGGCGGGCACCCGGCTCACCCTCGCGATCCGGCCCGAGGAGATCCAGGTCGGCGCGGCCGCCGACGGCACCGAGAACCGGCTGCTCACGCGCATCCGCGCGATCCAGTTCCTGGGGCCCTTCACCCGGCTGAGCCTGGCCCTGCCCGACGGGTCTCCCGCGCTCGAGTGCGACGTGGCCGCGACCGCCTTCGCGGCCCTGGGCGCGGCGGAGGGCTCGGAGCTGGCGCTCTCGCTCCGCCCCGACGCGCTCCGGGTCTTCCCGGCCGCGGTCTAGCGTGGTGGCCTCCACGCTCCCGGGCGGCCTGCCGGCCGCGATCCCCGACCGCGTGATCGGTCACCGGCGGGGCGTCGAGGACCTCATCCGCTACGCGCTGGTCGCCCTGTTCGCGGCCGTGCTGTACCTCTTCGTGCTCTACCCGCTGCTGCAGGTGATCTGGCGCAGCCTGCTCGCCAACGACGGCAGCTTCGTGGGCTGGGCCAACTACCGGCGCTACTTCGGCACGCCCGCCATCGCCCAGTCCATCGTCAACAGCCTCTTCGTCTCGGTGGTCTCGATGGCCATCACGGTGGTCCTGGCCTTCGTCTACGCCTACGGCCTGACCCGCAGCCGGATGCCCGGCCGCGGCCTCCTGCGGCTCGTGGCCATGCTGCCGCTCTTCGCGCCCTCGCTGGTGCAGGCGCTCGCCTTCATCTACGTCTTCGGCAACAACGGCATCGTCACCCGCACCACCGGGCTCAACGTGGGCATCTACGGCGCCAAGGGCATCGTGCTGGCCGAGGTGTTCTACTGCTTCCCCCACGCGGTGCTCATCCTGGTGGCCGCGCTCTCGGCCACCGACGCGCGCCTCTACGACGCGGCCCGCACCCTCGGGGCGGGGCCGCTCAAGACCTTCCTGACCGTGACCCTGCCCGGAGTGAAGTTCGGGCTGGTGAGCGCGTGCTTCGTGGTGTTCACCCTCGTGATCACCGACTTCGGCGCCCCCAAGGCCATCGGGGGGAAGTTCTCGGTGATGGCGACCGAGATCTACAACCAGGTCTCGGGCCAGCAGAACTTCACCATGGGGGCCACCGTCTCGGTGGTGCTGCTGATCCCGGCGGTGCTCGCCTTCCTGGTCGACCGCGTGGTGCAGCGGCGTCGCTACGCGCTGGTGACCTCGGCCTCCCAGCCGCTCGCCCCCGTGCGGCGGCCCGCCGCGGACTGGGGCTGCTTCGCCTACTGCACGCTGGTGGGGGGCGCCATCGTGGGCATGTACCTGGCGATCGTGGTCTACTCCCTCGTGATGCGCTGGCCCTACAACTTCACGCCGACCCTGCGCCACTACCGCTTCGACACGGTGGGCGGGTACGCTCCGCTCTGGAACAGCGTCTACGTGGCCGCGTGGACCGCGATGATCGGCACCGTGCTCACCTTCGTGGGGGCGTACGTGGTCGAGAAGTGCCGCACGATGGCGAGCGGCCCGCTCTACCTGCTGTCGGTGCTGCCGGTGTCCATCCCGGGGATGGTGCTGGGCCTGGCCTACATCTTCACGTTCAACGCGGCGGGGAGCGTGCTCAACGCGCTCTACGGGACCCTCGCCATCCTGATCGTCTCGAACGTGATCCACTACTTCACGGTGGGCTTCCTCACCGCCACCACCGCGCTCCGCCAGATGGACGCCGAGTTCGAGAACGTCTCGGCCTCGCTGGGGGTGCCGTTCTACCGGACCTTCTGGCGGGTCACGGTGCCGATGGCCCTGCCGTCCATCGTGGCCATCAGCATGTACTTCTTCCTGAACGCGATGGTGACCCTCTCGGCGGTGGTCTTCCTGGTGGCCCCCGGCACCGAGCTGGCCGCGGTCGCGGTGCTCCTCATGGACGATGCGGGCGACGCCGCGCAGGCGGCCGCGATGTCGGTGTGCATCGTCGGGATCGGCCTCGCCGTCCGCCTCGGCTACTGGGCGCTCATGCGGGGCGTGCACCGCCGCACGCAGGCCTGGCGCGAGCCCCGGGAAGCCTCGGCCGGAGCCACCACGGGAGCCCTATGACCCAGCCGGTGATCGACGTCGCCCGTCACAAGGGACAGTTCTTCGAGGTGCTGCAGGAGACCACGCGGAGCCAGACCGCGGTCATGACCATCGGCCCCGGCCAGGACGCGGGGCCGGAGGAGACGCACGCCGCCGACCAGATCGTCTACGTGATCGAGGGCCACGCGATCGTGACCATCGAGGGCGCGGAGCACCACGCGAGGCCCGGGGCCTGCGCCCTGATCCCGGCGGGCTCGCGCCATCACGTGAAGAACCCGGGCGCGGGGCCGCTCTTCTTCCTCTCGGTGTACGCCCCGCCGGCCTACTAGCGATGGCGCCCTCGGAGAAGACCGCCCTCGTGACCGGCGCCGCCCGCGGCATCGGGCTCGCCATCGCCACCCGCCTCGCCGCCGACGGCCTGCGGGTGGCGCTGCTCGACCAGGACGGCGACGCGGTGCAGGCGGCGGCCCGCGCGATCGGGCGGGACGCGCTCGCCCTCGTCGCCGACGTCACCCGCGTCCGCGACGTGGACGGCGCGATAGCCCGCGTGGAGCAAATGTGGAGCCGTCTGGATGTCCTCGTGAACAACGCGGGCATCACCGGGCGGTCGTTCCCGATCTGGGAGCTCGGCGACGAGGACTGGCAGCGGGTGATCGACGTGGACCTCACCAGCGTGTTCCTGTGCTGCCGGGCCGCGGTGAAGGTCATGCTGCGCCAGGGGAGCGGGCGCATCGTCAACATCGCCTCGATCGCGGGGAAGGAGGGCAACCCGACGCTGGTGCCCTACTCCACCGCCAAGGCTGGCGTCATCGGCCTCACCAAAGCCCTGGCCAAGGAGGTCGCGACCCGCGGCATCCTCGTCAACGCGGTGGCCCCCGCGGTGATCGGCACCGAGCTGCTCAAGCAGATGGAGCCGAGCACGGTCGACCTCCTGATCTCGAAGATCCCGATGGGCCGCGTCGGCAGGCCGGAGGAGGTCGCCGCGCTCGTGGCCTGGCTCGCCTCCGACGAGTGCTCGTTCAGCACCGGCGCGGTCTACGACCTCTCCGGCGGCCGCGCCACGTACTAGGAGCCGCGGGGCTCAGGGGCGGACGTTCAGGCGCAGGGCGGCGGCGAGGAGGGCGAGCTTGGAGACCGACTCGGTGATGCGGTCGTCGAGCGCCATCGCCACCGCCTCGCGAAAGGAGACGGCGCGGCGCTCGAAGAACTCGTCGTCGTCGGAGGCGAGCGGGTCCGCGACCAGGTCCTCCCCGAGGTAGCAGTACGCGGTCTCGTCGAGATAGGCCGCCGACGGCAGGAAGCGGGTCAGGAACGTGAGGCGCCCCGCGCGGTAGCCGCCCTCCTCGCGGAGCTCCCGCTGCGCGGCCGCCTCCGGGCTCTCGCCGGGGAGCGCGCCGCCGCCGGGCAGCTCCCAGGAGTCGGCGCGGGCCAGGTGGCGGAACTGGCGGACGAGGAGAACGCGCTCGCCGTCCACGAACGGCACCACGCCCACCGTCGGGCCCACGTGCAGGATCGGGTAGGTCCGCTCGATGCCGGTAGGCAGGCGCCAGACGTCCTCCCGCAGGGTGAGCTTGCCGAGCCGCTCACGCTCGGTGCTGCGGATGAAGCGCCACTCGCGGTTGCCGGCATCGGGGGGCACGGGGAGTCTCGCCGCGCCAGTGTGCTATCGTAAAGCGCATGACGCAAGAGCGCCCCGCGGATCGGCTGATGGACAAGCTGCTCCGCGCCATCGAGCTGTCGATGAAGGCCACCGAGGCCTCCCGCGAGGCGGTGCAGGAGATCCTGCGGCGCGGGGCCGAGACCGGCATCTTCTTCTCCGGCGCGCGGGGCGCCGAGGCCTCCGAGGGCTTCGACCTGACCGAGCAGGATCGCGACTTCCTCCGCTCGCTCTCGATCCGGCCCGACCCCCGCTGACCGCGCCATGCGCGCGCTGCTGATCCTGGGCTGCCTCGTCCTGGTCGTGATCGCGCTCTCGCGCCTGCCGTCGTCCCTGCGCGGGCGCCTGCCCTCGGCGCCGCCCCGCCGCGACGAACTGGTCAAGGACCCGGTCTGCCAGACCTACGTGCTCATGTCGCGCGCGATCCGTGGGGAGGCGGGCGGGGCGCCCGCCTACTTCTGCAGCCGCGAGTGCGCGGCGCGCTTCCAGCAGGGCGAGCGCCGGGCGTGAGTCCGGCCGGCGGGCGCGACGGCGCGGCGCCGGCCCGCTACGACCTGCTGGTCTGCGACCTCGACGGAACTCTCCTCGACGACTCGATGCGGCTCGACCCGGCGCTCGTGGAGGCCTTTCACCGCGCCGCCGCGCGCGGGCTCGCGATCTCGCTCGCCACCGGCCGCATGCCCGCCGCGGCGGATCCGTACCGCGACGAGCTCGGCATCACCGCGCCGGTCATCTACTACAACGGCGCGGTCGTGCGCGGAGCGCAGGGTGGGCCCGACCTCCTCTCGCTCACGCTGCCGCGCGGCGTGCTGGGCCGGGCGTGGACGGTGGTCTCGCAGGCGCCGGTGCATCCGATCTTCTACCGCGACGACCGGCTCTTCTGCTGGGAGCGGACGCTCGCGGTGCGGCGCTACTGCGACGAGGAGGGACTCACCGTCGACGTGGTCCCGGACCTGGAGGAGTTCCTCGGCCTGGGATCGTTCATCAAGAGCCTGCTCATCGGCCACCCCCGCGACCTCGACATCGTGCGGGGCGAGCTCACCCCGATCGTGGCCGAGCACGGCCGCCTGGTGCGCACCCGTCAGGACTACCTCGAGATCATCCCGGTCGCGGCCTCGAAGGGCGCCGCCCTCGGCCCGCTCGCCGCGCACGTGGGCGTGGCCCTGGACCGCGTCGTCGCGGTCGGCGACCAGGAGAACGACATCGAGATGCTCCGCGAGGCCGGGCTCGGCGTCGCGATGCCGCACGCCCCGGAGGCGGTGCGGCGGGCCGCGGACCGCGTGGCGCCGTCCGCGGCGGAGGGCGGCCTCCTCCGCCTCCTCGGCGAGCTGTTCCCCGAGCCCTTCGCGTGACGCGGCCGGCCATGGCCCCGCATCCCGATCCGTGGCGGGCCATCGACCGCCAGCCCGATCCGGCGCGCTACGTGCGCATGATGGAGTCACGCGGGCGCACGCCCACCCAGACGCGCCTGCGGCGTCGCTTCCTGCGCTTCTGTCGCATCGCCCCGGGCTGGAGCGTCGTCGAGGTGGGCTCGGGCAGCGGCGTGGTCGCCCGCGACGTCGCGGCGCTGGTGGGGCCACGCGGCCATGTCACCGGCGTGGACCGGAGCCGCGTGCTCATGGCCGCGGCCCGGCAGCGAACGCGCGAGGAGGGCCTCGGCCGGCGCCTCGATTTCCGGTGGGGCGACGCGGCCGCGCTGCCGTTCCGGGCCGGACGCTTCGACTGCGCCCTCGCGGTGACGGTGCTGCTCCACGTGGCGCGGCCGCGGGCGATGCTCCGCGAGCTGGTGCGGGTGACCAGGCCGGGCGGGGTGGTGGGGCTGCAGGATCAGGACTTCGGGACCCAGGTGCTGGATCACCCCGATCGCGCCCTCACCCGCCTCATCTTCGAGGGCGTGGCCGCCCGGATGTACCCCGAGCCCTACTCGGGCCGGACCCTCGTCCGGCGCCTGGTGGAGCTCGGCCTCGAGCGGGTGCGGCTCCTGGCCGACGTCTACCAGGTGCGGAGCCTGGACCCGTTCACCCACAACCTGCTGAAGCGGCGGGCCGAGATCGCCATGCAATTCGGGCTGATCGGCCCCGGGCGGGCCGCCCGATGGCTGGCCGCCATCGAGCGCGCCGACGCGGCGGGGCATTTCGTGTTCACCTTCAACTATTACGGGGCGACCGGCCTCAAGCCGGGCGGGCGCTGACGCGAGCCGGCCCGCTCCTCCCGGGGCCGCTGGTTGGCGGTGTTCGCGGGCCTCCGGCATATACTGGAACTCACCCCATGGAGAGCCACAGGGCCCGCGGCCCGCGCCCGGGCCGCCCGGGAGATGAGGCCGGCTCCGGTCCCGTCGAAGGCGACGACGGGCTCGAATCGCGACTGCGCGAGACCGCCGCGCTGCTGTCGGTCGCGCGCGTCGCCAGCTCGACCACCGATTTTCTCGAGGCCCTGCGGCTCATCTGCCGGGAGCTAGCCCGGCTGACCGGCGCGGAGACGGTCGCGGCCTACGTCCGGCAGGCGGACGGCGCCGAGTTGAGCCCGATGGCCGCCTACCACGTGCCGAAGCACGCGCTCGAGGCTCTGGCCCGGGCCAAGCTGACCGTCGCCGACCAGCGCGGGTTCGACGCGGTGTTCCGGAGCGGCCGGGTCATCTGGAGCGACGACCTGCCCTCCGACCCGCGGTTCGCCATCGACCTCTTCCGCCGCTTCCCGCACCAGTCGGGCCTGATCATCCCGCTCTTCCTCGACGGCCAGGTCGCGGGCGCGTTCTACCTGGTGTGGTGGCGGACGCGGCGGCGCTTCGAGGAGGCGGACCTCGCCCCGCTGGAGGCGATCGGCGAGCAGGCCGGCGTCCTCCTGCGCAACGCGCGGCTGCACGACGCGCTGAACACGCGGGCGAGCCGCCTGCGGACCCTGACCCGGCTCAACCAGCTCGTGTCCTCGTCGCTCGAGCCGGGCGAGGTGCTGGCCGGGATCGCGGCCGCCGCGGTCGAGCTGATGCAGGTGCCGGTGGTCTCGGTGTGGGTGGTCGACGCGGCCCTCAAGCGCCTCGACGCGCGCGCCTTCGCGGGCCCGAACGGGGTGCCCGACTTTCCCCGGCGCTCGTTCGACCTGGGCGAGGGCGACGTGGGCTGGGTGGCGACCCATCGCCGCGCCCTCCAGATCGACGACGTGACGTCGGATGCGCGCGTGACGAACCGGGAGTGGTGGGACACCCACGGCTTCCGCAGCTTCCTCGGCGTGCCGATCATCTTCCAGGACCTGCTGCTCGGGGTGCTGGTGATGGGAGGGCGGGCGCCGTTCCGCATGGCGGTGGACGACCACGAGATGCTGGACGTCTTCGTCACCCAGTCCGCCTCCGCCATCGCCAAGGCCCGCCTCTTCCAGGACATCCAGGATCGGCGGCGGCTCACCGAGGATCTCTACGCCCTGACCCAGGCCATGGACCGCTCGATGGACCTGCAGGAGCGCGTCGAGATCTTCGCGGACGCGGCGGGCCGCGCGCTCAACTTCGAGCGCCTCAACGTCTGGCTCGCGGAGGCCGACGGCGCCACGCTCCGGCTGGTCGCGGGCCGCGACGTCGGGCCGGACGTTCCCCGCTTGGTTCCCCTGCGGGAAGTGGGCGGCTTCCAGGCGGTGTGGGAGTCGGGCATCACCCTCATGGTGTCGGACGACGAGCAGCTGGCCCGCGTGCCGCCGCTGCCCACGCGGTGGCAGCGCCACCCGATCCTGCGCGCCCGGCGCTTCGTCCTGGTCCCCCTGCTCGTGCAGGGCCGCCCGATCGGGGTGGTGAGCGCCGACAACAAGCCGAGCCGCCGGCCCATCACCCGGCGCGGGGTCGCCCACCTCGAGCTCTTCTGCCAGCAGCTCGCGACCTCGGTCAACAACGCGCGGCTGTACGGCGAGACCCGGCAGCGGGAGCGCGACGCCACCCTCCTCCTCGAGGTGACCCGGAAGCTCTCGTCCACCCTCGAGCTGGACGCGGTGCTCGACCTCGTGGCCGACGGCACCATCGAGGCGCTCGGCTGCGCGGCGGCGGGCTTCTACCGCTGGGACACCGCGCGGGGCGGCCTCGTCTTCGTCCGCGGCCGCAACCACTCGGAGAGCTTCTCGCGCCCGCTGCTGATGCGGGCGGGGGAGGGGATCACCGGGCGCGCCTACGCCGAGCGGCGTCCGGCCTGGACGAACGACCGGCTCGCCGACCCGACGCTCGCCTACGCGGCCGACAACGCGGCGGCCTTGCAGCGCGAGGACGCGCCGCGCGCGTATCTCGCGGTGCCGATCATGATCCGCGACGAGGTCTTCGGGGTGCTGGGCGGCTCCTATTTCACCCCGCACGTCTTCACCGAGCGCGAGGTGAACCTCCTCTCGAGCCTGGCCGCCCAGGGGGCGGTGGCCATCGAGAACGCACGCCTGTACTCGGCCACCCAGAAGAACCTGGCCGGCGCCGCGCTGCTCAACGCGGCGGCCCGCACGCTGCATCGCACGCTCGACGTCAAGCGCCTGCTGCCCGAGGCGGCGGGCACCCTGGGGCAGACCTTCGGGGCGAGCCGCGTCGGCATCGTCCTGTTCGAGGAGCCCGGCGCCGGCCGTGGCGAGACCATCGCGTGGGGCGACTGGCCCCGCGAGGCGGTGCGCGCGCTGGCCGAGCCCCTGCGGCGCCGCGAGGCCCCGCTGCTCATTCCCGACACCGCGGCCCGCGCGGACCTGCTCCGGGCCGGGCTCGTCGAGGCGGGCGGGGGGCTCGCCGGCTTTCCGGTGCGCGGCCGGAGCCGGGTGCTCGGCGGCCTCCTCCTCCAGTTCGCGGGGCCGCGCGCGCTCACCGAGGCCGAGACGCGCCTCCTCGCCGCCTACGCGGACCAGCTCGCGATGGCGCTCGACAACGCGACCCTCTTCGAGAACGCGGAGAACCAGAAGACCCAGCTCGAGCAGGTCTTCGCCTCGACCTCCGACGGCTTCCTGGTGCTCGACCTCGACCGGTCGGTGGTGGCGCTCAACCAGCGGGGCGGCGGCCTGCTCGGGGTCGAGCCGCGCGCGGTGATCGGGCGACCGTTCGCGCACCTGGTGGAGACGCTCGCGCGCCCGGTCGACTGGGAGGCGGCGGGCGGACCGGCGCTGGCCGCCGCGCTCGCGCACGCGGGGGAGGCCGCCGCCGGCGACCTCGAGCTCGCGGGAGCCGAGCGGCGGACGCTCCGCTGGATGATCACGCCCACCCACGATCTGCTGGGCGGCGTGGTCGGGGTCACGGTCACCCTGCGCGACGTCACCCGCGAGCGGGAGATCGACCGCATGAAGACCGAGTTCGTCTCCACCGTCTCCCACGAGTTGCGGACGCCGCTCGCCTCCATCAAGGGCTCGCTCCACCTCCTGCTGTCCGACGAGCATCTGGTGCTCGACGAGACCCAGCGGCGTCTCGTCGACATCTCGCTCAAGAACACCGACCGGCTCATCCGCCTCATCAACAACATCCTCGACATCTCCAAGATGGAGGCGGGCCACATCCACCTGGATCTCGAGATGCACCGCCCCGCCGACTTCGTCGAGCTCGCGGTGGACGGCATCCGCGGGTTCGCGGAGTCGCGCCGGATCTCGATCGAGGCCCAGATCGAGGCCGACCTGCCGTCGGTCCACGTCGACTTCGACCGGATGGTGCAGGTGGTGACCAACCTGCTCTCGAACGCCATCAAGTTCTCCCCCGAGCAGGAGCGGGTCACGGTGGGGGCCCGCCGCGCCGGCGCGGCGGTGGAGATCTGGGTGAGCGACCACGGGCGGGGAATCGCGCCCGAGGACGTGGGGCGGCTCTTCCGCAAGTTCCAGCAGCTCGACGGCAGCAACGTGCGGGCGGTCGGCGGGACCGGCCTCGGCCTCGCCATCTGCCGCGGGATCGTGGAGGAGCACGGCGGGCGCATCGCGGTGGACAGCCGGCCCGGGGCCGGTGCCACCTTCACGGTGCGGCTGCCGGTGCCCGGCGCCGCGGCGGCCGCGCCGGGCGACGAGGTCCCCGCCGAGCGGTCGGACCAGGTCCCGCTGGTGCTGGTGGTCGACGACGAGCCCGACGTGCGCGCGCTCATGCGCGACGTCCTGCAGGCCTCGGGCTTCCGGGTCATCGAGGCGGGCCGCGTCCTGGAGGGCGTGGAGCTCGCCCGTCAGCAGCATCCCGACGTGATCACGATGGACCTCATGCTGCCCGACCTGGACGGCTTCGAGGCCATCCGCCTGTTGCGGGAGCAGGCCGAGACGCGCGACACCCCGGTGGTGGTGCTGAGCGCGATCGAGGTCGAGCCCGGCGATCCGCGCGCGCTCGGGGCCACCGTTTGCCTGACCAAGCCCTTCAGCTCGGCCGACCTGCTCACCGCGATCCGCTCGCGCCTGCGACCGGTGAACGGGGCCGGCGCGTGACCGCGGCGCGCATCCTCGTCGTCGACGACGAGGCGGACATCAGCACGATCCTGACCGTGACCCTGCGGCGCGCCGGCTACGAGGTCACGAGCGCGGCCGACGGGCTCGAGGCGGTCGAGGCGATCCAGCGGCAGGCACCCGACCTGATCCTGCTCGACGTCATGATGCCGCGCTCCGACGGGCTCGAGACCCTCCGCCGGATCCGCCAGCACCCGCCCACCGCGCAGGTGCCGGTGATCATGCTGACCGCGCGGTCGGGGCTCGCCGACAAGATGGCCGGCTTCGAGCGGGGCGCCGACGACTACGTGGCCAAGCCCTTCGAGCCGGCCGAGGTCGTGGCACGGGTGTCGGCCCTGCTCAAGCGCTCGGCCCACTCCCGTGTGGTCAGCCCGCTGCTCAGCGTGCTCGGCGACTGGTTCACCGCCGAGCGGATGGCGCAGCTCGGCCGCGATCTCGAGGCCGCGCGCGACATCCAGGAGCGCCTGCTGCCCCCGGTGCCCTCGACGGTGGCCGGGCTCGAGGCGGGTGCGGCGCTGCGCTCCTCCACCGTGGTGGGGGGCGACTTCTTCGACATCGTCCCCATGGGCGAGCGCCTCGGGATCGCGGTCGGGGACGTCTCCGGCAAGGGGATCCCGGCCGCCCTCCTGATGGTGATGGCCCGGACGCTCCTGCGCGAGCTCGCCCGGAGCCTCGAGGAGCCCGGCCCGGTGCTGGCCGCGCTCAACCGCTCGCTCTGCCGCGACATGCCGCCGTCCATGTTCGTCACCCTGATCCTCGCGGTGCCGGACGGGAGCGATCCCGGGCGCATGCTCCTGTCGAGCGCGGGACATCCGGACCCGGTGGTGGTCCCCGCGGCCGGCGACGCCCGGGTGGCCGCACTCGGCGACGCGGCGGGCGCCCCGCTCGGGGTCTTCGACGACTCGCCGTTCGGACAGACCGCGCTCCGTCTCGAGCAGGGCGACGCGCTGGTGCTCCTGACCGACGGCATCCTGGAGGCTCCCGAGCAGGACGGGCAGCGGCCCGGCGTGCGGGCGGTGCTGTCCTTCCTCACGCGCGAGCGCGCGCGGCCGCCGGCGGCCCTGGCCCTCGCCCTCTGCGAGGACGTGCTCCGCCGCGGCGGGGCCCGCATCCAGGACGACATGACCGTGTTCGTGCTGCGAAGCCCCGGAGGCTCCTCCTCATGATCCGTTTCCTCGTCGTTCTCCTCGTCCTCACCGTGGGCGCGGCTTCCAGCGCGGCGCAGCCCGCGACCCGCGAGGTCGTGGTGCTCACCTCCTTTCCCAAGGAGCTCTTCGAGGCCTACAAGCAGGCCTTCGAGCAGAAGACGCCCGGGGTCAAGGTCGTGGTGAAGCAGCAGCAGACCAATCAGGCCGTGACCTACCTGCGTGAGACGCGGGCGCGCCCGGAGGTCGACGTGTTCTGGGTCTCGGCGGTCGACGCCTTCCAGACCCTCAAGGCCGACGGGCTGCTCGACCGCGTGACCCTGCCGCGGGAGACGCTCGCGCGCATGCCGGCCAGGATCGGTAGCTTCCCGCTGCACGATCCCGACGGCACCTACTGGGGCTTCGCGGTCTCGGGCTACGGGCTCATGTGGAACACGCGCTACCTCGCGCTGCACAAGCTGCCCGCGCCCCGCGAGTGGACGGATCTCGCCGACCCGCGTTACTTCGGGCACCTGGTCATCTCGGCCCCGTCGCGCAGCGGCACCACGCACCTCACCATCGAGGTGATCCTGCAGGCCTACGGGTGGGAGAAGGGCTGGGGCCTGCTCTTGCAGATGGGCGGCAACATGGGGGCGATCACCGAGCGGAGCTTCGGGGTGCCGGAGGCCGTGATATCGGGCCAGTACGGCGTCGGGGTGGTGATCGACTTCTTCGGGCTCTCGGCCATCGCGTCCGGCCAGCCGATCGACTTCGCGTACCCGTCGCTCACCGCGGTGGTCCCGGCCTCGGTGGCGGTGGTCCGTAACGGTCCCAACCCGGCCAACGCCCGCGCGTTCGTGGAATATCTGCTGGGCGACGAGGGCCAGCAGAAGCTCTTCGCTCCCGAGATCGGCCGGCTCCCGGTGGTGCCGGCCCTGTATGCCCGCGCCCCCAAGGGCTATCCCAATCCATTCGCGATGAAGCTGGGCGGGGTGGACTTCGACGACAAGCTCTCCTCGAGCCGGCGCAACGTGGTCAACTCGCTCTTCGACCACGTGATCACCTTCCGCCATGCGGAGCTGCGGGGGGCGTGGGGCGCGATCCACGGCGCCGACGCCCAGGTGGCGACCGCGCGTCGCGGCGGCCGGTCCGTCGATGCCGCGGTCGCTCAGCTCGCGGAGGCCCGCCGGCTCGCGAGCACGGTGCCGCTCGACGGCGCGCGCGCGTCGGACCGCGAGGTCAACGGCGCCTTCCGCGACAAGCTCGAGGTGAAGTCGCGTCTGGAGACCGAGTGGGACACCGCGGCCAAGGCCGCCTACGCCAAGGCCCGCGAGCTCGCAGCCGGTGCCCCCGCCCGAATCCGCTAGCGATCCCGCCGGCGGCTCATGGCGTCTTGGTGCGGATGGCGCGGGCCTGCGCCTCGAGCGGGCCGGCCTCGGCCTCGCGGTTGGTCTGCTTGAGGAGCGAGGCGTACTCCTCGAGGCTCAGAGCGACGTCGGGGTGCTCCGGCCCGAGTGACTTGCGCTGCAGGGTGAGGGCCCACTGGTAGAGGGGCTCGGCCTGGGAGAAGTGGCTCTGGTCGCGGTAGAGCGACGCCAGATCGACGATGCTGGCCGCGACCTGCGGATGCTCGGGCCCGAAGACCTTCTCGCCGATCGCCTGGGCGCGGTGGAGCAGGGGCTCGGCCTGCGCCAAGCGGCCCTGCCGGCGATAGAGGGTGCCGAGTCCGGCCAGGTCGAGCGCCACGCGGGGAGACTCGGGGCCGAGCCGCTTCTCGTCGATGGCGAGCGCGCGCTGGAACGACGGCTCCGCCTCGGGGTAGCGATTCTGCATCGCCTGGGCCTGGCCGAGGACCCGCAGGCTCCGGGCCACGTCCGGGTGCTCCGGCCCGAGTGTTTTCTCCTGGACGGCGAGCGCGCGGCGGGCCAGCGACTCCGCCTGGGTCACGTTCCGGCGTAGGATGGCCAGCTCCGCCTGATCGTCCACCGCGGCGGCGACGTCGGGATGCTCGGGGCCGAGCGCCTTCTCGCGGATGGCGAGCGCGCGCCGGCCGAGCGTGTCGGCCTCCGTGTAGCGACCGCGCTCGCGGGCGAGGGCGGCGAGCGGCCCGAGGGCGGTCGCCACTTCGGGATGCTCGGAGCCGAGCGCCTTCTCGGCGACCGCGAGCGCGCGGCGGGCGAGCGGCTCGGCCCGGGCCCAGCGGCCCTGCTCGGCGTAGACCAGGGCGAGCGTGACCAGCGGCGGGACCACGTCGGGATGCTCGGGGCCCAGCCGGCTCTCGCGGATGGTGAGGGCGCGCTGGGCGAGCTGCTCCGTCTCGACGTAGCGGCTCTGCGGCCAGTAGAGGGCGGCGAGCCCGGCGAGGCTCGTGGCCACGTCCAGGTGCTCGGGCCCGAGCACCTTCTCGCGGATCGCGAGCGCGCGGCGGCTCCGTACCTCGGCGTCGGGGTAGCGGCCCTGGCGGCGCTCGAGCGAGGCCAGGGCCTGCAGGGTCTGGGCGACCTCGGGGTGCTCCGGGCCGAGGACCCGCTCGTCGATGGCGAGCGCGCGGCGGAGCAGCGGCTCGGCCTGGGCGTACCGCCCCTGCGCGGTGGCGAGGCCGCCGACCGCGGTGAGGGTGGCGGCCACCTCCGGGTGGTCCGGCCCGAGCGCGCCCTCCGAGATGTTCAGCGCGCGGCCGAGCAGCGGCTCCGCCTTGGCGAAGCTGCCCGCCGCCTGGTAGGCGGAGGCCAGGAGCTCCAGGCTGAGGGCCACCCGCGGGTCCTGCGCGCCCCCCGCGCGCTCGGCGCGCTCGAGGGCGGCGGCGAAGAAGCGCTCCGCCTCCGCGTAATGGCCCTGCTGGTAGGCGCGGTCGCCGGCGGACATGGGCGACTCCCAGCTCTGACCGTCTCCGGTGGGCTGGGCCGAGGCCGTCGCGGCGACCAGCAGGACGGCGAGTGCCGCGGACGCGTGGCGCACGGCTAGTTGCGCTTGCCGGCCTTCGTGAGCGGCAGGGCGCCTTCGAGCTCGCCCTTCAGCATGGGATGCTGGTTGCCGCCCACCGCGCGCGATTTCCGGCTGACTTCCTGGGTGAGGTACTCGTAGAGCTCCTGGAGCGAGACGATGCCGTCGCGGTTGAGGTCGGCGTAGCCCTCGAGCCCGCGCACCAGGTAGTAGGTGAAGATGCCGTGCCCCAGCTCGGGCAGCTCGACAGACAGCTCGGACGGTCGCGAGGCGGTGACGATCGCGCGGCCCTTCGAGCGGGTGAGCCGCTCGAGGAAGATGTCGTCCACGTTGACGGTGCGCGTCTTGGTCGACGCGAAGGTGCGGCCGCCCGCGGCCCCGCTGTAGCAGGCGTCGAGGAAGACGGTCACCCGCTCGGCCTCGATGCGGGCCAGGACGTTCTGCATCTCGTCCATCGGCAGCGCGGTCGAGTAGAGATCGTCGGGATCCGCGTCGACCGGCACCAGGTACTTGGACAGACCGTCCCGCTCGACCCCGCGCTGGTCGACCTCGGAAGCCCCGTGGCCCGCGAAGTAGATCACCACCAGGTCGTTCTTGTG
>JBGQHJ010000064.1:0-25867 GCA_041497895.1 Methylomirabilia bacterium | reverse complement strand
TCCGAGCAGTGCCCGATCATGGCCTTCAGCGTGGCCGAGGACGAGCTGCGCGGCATGGACACCTCCGCGCTGGTCGGCCACCTCGCGGCGTGGAACTACTACCAGTCGGTGGAGACGCCGCAGAACAAGAAGTTCGTCCAGGCCTTCAAGGCCTACGCCAAGAAGAACAACCTGCCCGGCGGCGACAAGCGCGTCACCGACGACCCGATGGAGGCGGCCTACTTCGGCGTCCACATCTGGAAGCAGGCGGCCGAGAAGGCCAAGTCGTTCGAGGTGGACGCGGTCCGCAAGGCGGTCTACGGCCAGACGTTCCTGGCCCCGGGCGGCCAGATCAAGATGGACGAGGCCAACCAGCACACCTACAAGCCGGTGCTCATCGGCGAGATCCTGAAGGACGGCCAGTTCAAGGTCGTCTCGCGCTCCAAGGGCCTGGTGAAGGCCGACCCGTGGAGCCAGTACACGAGCCCCGACAAGGGCTGCGACTGGATCAAGCACCAGGGCACCTACCAGAAGAAGGCGTAAGCACATCGTGTGGCAGTCGCTTCTCCTCGCGCTCGCGCTGCTGCCGGGGCTCGCCGCCCCGGCAGCCGCGCAGAGCGCGGGGGCATCCTCCGCGGGCTCCGGTCCGTCGGCCGAGGTCGCCAGGCATATCACCGACGTGGCCTCGGCCGACGCCTCGGTGCAGGAAGCCGCCGCGGTGGCGCTCGGCAAGACCGGCGACCGCAAGATCCTCCCGCTGCTCGAGGCCCTGCGCGAGGGCAGCGTCTACGTGCGGCCGCTCCCGGGGGGCAAGAAGGAGACCGTCATCGTGGGCGACAAGGTCACCGAGGGCGACAAGACCCTGGTGCCGCTCTTCCGCGCCTACGGGCGCGAGCCCATCGCCGGTGCCGACGGCAAGCCCCTGCTCGCCGACCTCACCACGCTCGAGGAGGTCTCCACCGGGCGCAGCCTGCGCATCGCGATCCGCCCGCTGATCGACGCCTTCTCGGGGCAGAGCGATCTCGTCAATCCCGACCCGGCCACCCGGCGCGCCGCCGCCACCAAGATGGGCTATACCGGCGACGCGTCCACGCGCCAGGTGCTCGAGGACGCTCTCGGCAAGGAGGGCGACCGCTGGGTGCGCTTCGCCCTCGAGGAGGCGGTCGCCCTCATCCAGCTGCGCACCGGCGGCGAGCCCGAGCGCGTGGCCGCGGCGGTGGCGCTCGGGCGGCTGCGGAGCGCGAACGCCATGGAGCCCCTCTACCAGATCGCGGGCGACGCGCAGTCGCCGCCCCGGCTCGCGGCGGCGGCGCGGAACTCGATCAAGCGCATCGAGCGCTGGGGCCTCTTCACCCAGGGCATCGAGATCGCCTTCCAGGGCCTCTCGCTCTCCTCGATCCTCCTGCTCATGGCCCTGGGGCTGGCCATCGTGTTCGGGCTGATGGGTGTCATCAACATGGCCCACGGCGAGCTGATGGCGCTCGGCGCGTACTCGACGTTCCTGATGCAGGGCTGGTTCACCGCCCACTTCCCGGCCTACTTCGACTACTACTTCCTGGTCGCGCTGCCGTTCTCGTTCCTGGTGTCGGCGACCGCCGGGCTCCTGCTCGAGCGCGGGGTGATCCGCTTCCTCTACGGCCGCCCGCTCGAGACCTTGCTGCTGACCTGGGGCGTGAGCCTGATGATCCAGCAGGGCCTGCGCCTGTGGTTCGGCGCGGCCAACGTGGACGTGACCGCGCCGCGCTGGCTCTCGGGCGGCATCCCGGTGATGATCGGCGTGCAGCTCCCCTACAACCGCCTCTTCATCATCGGCCTCGCCGCGGTGTGCGTCGGCGCGATGTACTTTCTGCTGTTCCGCACCGACGCCGGCCTGCGCATCCGCGCGGTCACCCAGAATCGCGGCATGGCGGCCTGCCTGGGGGTGCGCGCGCGCTGGGTGGACGCGGGCACCTTCGCCCTCGGCGCCGGGCTGGCCGGGCTCGCGGGCTGCGCGATCACCCAGATCGGCAACGTGGGGCCCGAGCTCGGGCAGAACTACATCGTGGACTCGTTCATGGTGGTGGTGACCGGAGGGGTCGGCAAGCTCCTCGGCAGCATCCTCGCCGCGATCGGGATCGGGGGGCTGAACAAGATCATCGAACCGGGCATGGGGGCGGTATTCGGGAAGGTCCTGATCCTGGTGCTCGTGATCCTGTTCATCCAGCGCCGGCCGGCCGGGCTCTTCGCGACCAAGGGGCGCTATGCGGAGTCTTGAGCGCTGGGGCCTCCTCGGGGTCGCCGGGCTGCTGGTGGTGGTCCTGCCCGCGCTCAACGCCCTGCCGGCCGGCTCGCCGCTATGGGTGTCCGACTTCACCCTGAACCTCTTCGGCAAGTTCCTGGCCTACGCCATCCTGGCCCTCGGCATCGACCTGATCTGGGGCTACACCGGAGTCCTCTCGCTCGGCCACGGGGTCTTCTTCGGCCTCGGGGCCTACGCGATGGGCATGCACCTGATGCTCGAGATCGGCACCCGCAGCGTCTACGGCGACGTGCTGCCCGACTTCATGGTGTGGAACCGGGTGACCGAGCTGCCGCTGTTCTGGAAGCCGTTCTACAGCGTCTCGTTCACGCTGCTGGCGATCCTGGTGGTGCCCGCCCTCTTCGCCTTCGTGTTCGGCTACCTCACGTTCCGCAGCCGCATCCGGGGCGTGTACTTCTCGATCATCACCCAGGCCCTGGCGCTCTCCACCTGGCTGATGTTCAACCGGAACGCGATGAACCTGGGCGGCACCAACGGGCTGAGCGGATTCAAGTCGGTCTTCGGCTTCACCCTCAACAGCGCGGCCACCCAGCGGGGGCTCTACGTCGCCACCGCGCTCTGCCTGTGCGGCGCCTACCTGCTGTGCCGCTTCATCACCCGCTCGCCGGCGGGCCGGGTCCTGATCGCCATCCGCGACAGCGAGACCCGCGTGCTCTTCTCGGGCTACTCGCCGGCCGCGTTCAAGGTCTTCGTGTTCGTGGTCTCCGCGGTGCTCGCCGGCGTGGCCGGTGCGCTGTACGCCCCGCAGGTCGGCATCATCACCCCGGCCAAGATCGGCGTGCTGCCGTCGATCGAGATGATCATCTGGGTGGCGGTGGGGGGGCGCGGCACGCTGCTGGGCCCGGTGGTGGGGGCGGTCGGGGTCAACTGGCTCCAGAGCATCCTGACCACGAGCTACCCGGACCTGTGGCTCCTGGTGCTGGGCGGCCTGTTCGTGGCGGTGGTGCTCTTCTTCCCCGACGGCGTGGTGGGCACCGCCCAGAAGCTGCTCCCGCGCTCGCGAGCGTACGGTGGAGCGGGCGCACGGCTGGCCGGGCGCCCCGATGAGGGCCGGAGGCCCGAAGAGGCCAAACCGCAAACCGAACTCCCCCACATTCAAGCGCGCTAAATGAACTTCACCGCGGCCGCGCCGGAAGGCTCGATCATCTACCTGGAGAACGTCACCGTGGACTTCGACGGGTTCAAGGCCCTCCACGACCTCAACTTCTTCATGGACTACCGCGAGCTGCGGGTGGTGATAGGGCCGAACGGGGCGGGGAAGACCACGCTGCTCGACGTGATCTCGGGCAAGGTGCAGCCGGTGGCCGGTCGCGTGATCTTCGGCAAGCACACCGAGCTGACCGGCCGCCGCGAGAACGAGATCGCCTCGCTCGGAATCGGGCGCAAGTTCCAGACCCCGTCGATCTTCGCCAACCTGAGCGTGCGCGAGAATCTCGAGCTGTCGGTGGCCCGGCCGAGCAAGGGGGTCCTGGCCACGCTGCGCGCGCGGCTCGATGAGGCGCAGCGCGGCCGCATCGAGGAGACCCTGGGGACGATCGGCCTGGGGGGGCGGGGCGAGGAGCGCGCCGGCGGACTCTCGCACGGCGAGAAGCAGTGGCTCGAGATCGGCATGGTCATCGTGCAGCAGGCCGAGCTGCTGCTGGTCGACGAGCCGGTGGCCGGGATGACCGACGAGGAGACCGCCCGGACCGCCGAGCTGCTGCAGTCGGTCGCGCGGGAGCGCGCGGTGCTGGTGATCGAGCACGACATGGAGTTCGTCCGGAGCCTCGCCCGCAAGGTCACCGTGCTCCACGAGGGCCGCGTGCTCTGCGAGGGGTCGGTCGACGAGGTACAGGGAGACGAGCGGGTCCGCGAAGTCTACCTGGGCCGGAGCCGGTCGAGGACCGAGGCCGCCCATGCTTGAGGTGCGGGGCCTCAACGTGGCCTACGGGGAGAGCCAGGTGCTCTGGGACGTGTCGCTCGACGTGCCGGCGGGGAGCGTGGTCTGCCTGATGGGACGAAACGGGGTGGGCAAGACCACGCTGCTGAAGTCGATCATGGGGCTGCTGCCGACCCGGTCGGGGCGCGTGGCCTTCGACGGCACCGACCTGGCGGGCCGGCGACCGGAGGAGCGCGCCGCGTGCGGCATCGGGTACGTGCCGCAGGGGCGGGAGATCTTCGCGGGCCTCACCGTGCAGGAGAACCTGCGCATGGGGCTGCTCGGGGCGCGGCGCGGGGGCAACGGCGAGGGCGATCCGCTCGAGGCGGTCTTCGAGCTCTTTCCGAAGCTCCAGACCCTGCTGGGCCGCAAGGGGGGCGTGCTCTCGGGAGGCGAGCAGCAGCAGCTCGCGATCGCCCGGGTGCTCCTGGCGCGGCCCAAGCTGCTCCTGATGGACGAGCCGACCGAGGGCATCCAGCCCTCGGTGATCGACCAGATCGAGGAGGCCATCGAGCGGATCCGGAACCAGGGCATCTCGGTGCTGCTGGTGGAGCAATATCTGGAGTTCGCCTGGCGGCTGGCCTCCGCCTACGCGATCATGCGCAAGGGCACCATCGTGTCCACCGGCGCGACGAAGGAGCTCCGCGAGGATATGGTCAGGCAGCACCTGACGGTTTAGACTCCCGCCATGCACCTGACCCCCCGCGAGCAGGACAAGCTCCTGATCTTCACCGCCTCCGAGCTGGCCCGGCGCCGGCGGGCCCGGGGCCTCAAGCTGAACTACCCCGAGGCGCTGGCCCTGATCACCGCGGAGGTGCTGGAGGGCATCCGCGACGGCCGGACGGTGTCCGAGCTGATGGCCTTTGGCATCACGATCCTCACCCGCGACGACGTGATGGAGGGCGTGCCGGAGATGCTCGAGGAAGTGCAGGTCGAGGGCACGTTCCCCGATGGCACTAAGCTGGTGACGATTCACCACCCGATCCGGTGAGGTGCGGGATGATTCCTGGTGAGTATTTGCTGGGGGAGGGGGATATCGAGGCGAATGTGGGGCGCCGGACCGTGCAGGTCACGGTGGCCAATACCGGGGATCGGCCGATCCAGGTGGGGTCGCACTTTCACTTCTTCGAGGCGAACCGGGCGTTGCGGTTCGACCGGGGTCAGGCCTTCGGCATGCGGCTCAACGTGCCGGCCGGGACCGCGGTGCGCTTCGAGCCGGGTGACGAGAAGGTGGTGACGCTGGTCGAGCTCGCCGGCGCGCGGGAGGTCTACGGCCTCAATGCGCTCACCGACGGGGCGGTGGGCGCCGGTCGGCGGGCCGAGAGCGTGCGGCGCGCCAGCGAGGGCGGCTTCCAGGGGGCGGGAGCGTGAGCCTGCGGCTGCCGCGGCGGCAGTACGCCGATCTCTACGGGCCCACCGTCGGCGACCGGGTGCGGCTCGCCGATACCGAGCTGCTCATCGAGGTCGAGCGCGATTTCACCTCCTACGGCGACGAGGTGAAGTTCGGGGGCGGCAAGGTGATCCGCGACGGCATGGGCCAGTCGGCCCGCGCCACCGCCGGGCAGGGCGTCCTGGACCTCGTCATCACCAACGCCCTGATCCTCGATCACTGGGGCATCGTGAAGGCGGACATCGGGATCCGCGGGGGCCGCATCGTGGGGATCGGCAAGGCGGGCAATCCCGACATCATGGCCGGGGTGAGCCCCGGCATGATCGTGGGGGCCTCCACCGAGGTCATCGCGGGAGAAGGCCGCATCGTCACCGCCGGGGGCATCGACAGCCACATCCACTTCATCTGCCCGCAGCTCGTGGACGAGGCGCTTGCCTCCGGGCTCACGACGCTCATCGGCGGCGGCACCGGCCCCGCCACCGGGACCGCGGCCACCACCTGCGCGCCGGGGGCCTGGAACATCCACCGGATGCTGGAGGCGGCGGAGGCCTTCCCGATCAACCTGGGCTTCCTGGCCAAGGGCAACGCCTCGCGCACCGAGCCGCTCCGCGAGCAGATCGAGGCGGGAGCGGTCGGCCTCAAGCTCCACGAGGACTGGGGGACCACGCCGGCCGCCATCGACGCCGCGCTCACCGTGGCCGACGACATGGATATCCAGGTGGCGATCCACACCGACACCCTCAACGAGGCCGGCTTCGTGGAGGACTCGATCCGGGCCTTCAAGGGACGGACGATCCACACCTACCACACCGAGGGCGCGGGCGGCGGGCACGCCCCCGACATCATCCGGGTGGTCGGCGAGGCCAACTGCCTGCCATCCTCCACGAACCCGACGATGCCGTTCACGGTCAACACCATGGACGAGCACCTCGACATGCTGATGGTGTGTCACCACCTGAACGCCAAGATCCCGGAGGACCTGGCCTTCGCGGAGTCGCGCATCCGGGCCGAGACCATCGCGGCGGAGGACGTGCTGCACGACCTGGGCGCGATCAGCATGCTCTCGTCCGACTCGCAGGCGATGGGCCGCATCGCGGAGGTCATCGCGCGCACCTGGCAGACCGCGCACAAGATGAAGGTCCAGCGGGGCCCGCTGCCGGGCGACGGCCGCCACGACAACGCCCGCGCCAAGCGCTACGTCGCCAAGTACACCATCAATCCCGCCATCGCCCACGGCATCTCGCACGAGGTGGGGTCGATCGAGGCGGGCAAGCTCGCCGACCTGGTGCTGTGGAAGCCGGCCTTCTTCGGGGTCAAGCCGGAGATGGTGCTCAAGGGCGGGCTGATCGCGGTGGCCGCGATGGGCGATCCCAACGCCTCGATCCCCACGCCGCAGCCGGTGCGGTACCGGCCGATGTTCGCCTCGTTCGGGGCCGCGGTGCACTCGACCTCGATGACCTTCCTCTCGCGGGCCGCGGTCGAGGACGGGGTCGCGGCGCGCCTCGGCCTGCGGAAGATGACCGGGGCCGTCCGCGGCTGCCGGGGCCTCGCCAAGTCGGCGATGGTCCACAACGGCTACTGCCCGCGCATGGAGGTGGATCCCGAGACGTACGAGGTGCGCGCCGACGGCCAGCTCCTCACCTGCGAGCCGGCCCGCGTGCTCCCGATGGCCCAGCGCTACTTCCTCTTCTAGCGCGATGGTCGTGATCACGGACCCGCCGCGCACGGTCGGGGCGGCCGCGCTGGCGGGGAAGGCGCGCGACACGCTCCTCCTGGCCTGGGAGGAGCGGCGGTGGACCCGCAAGCGGGTCACCACCACCGGCGGCCGCGAGGTCGCGCTGGCCCTGGCCACCGGCAGCGTGCTCGAGCCGGGGGAGATCCTGGCGGTGGAGGACGACTGGTACCTCGCGGTGGAGGGTCGGCCGGAGCCGGTGCTCGCGATCTTCCCGCGGAGCCACGAGGACGCCCTGCGCATCGCCTTCGACGTGGGCAACCGGCACGTCACGCTCGCCATCGAGGGCGAGGCGCTCGTGGTGCCGGACGAGCCGGCCATGACGCAGCTCGTGGCGCGCCTCGGCGCGCGGTGGGAGCGGCGCCAGACCGTGTACACCCCGCTGGGCGGCGGCGGCCATGAGTGACCCGCGGCTGGTCTCGCTGCTGCACTTCGCGGACAGCGCGCTGCCCACTGGCGGCTACGCCCACTCCTTCGGGCTCGAGCGCTACTGCCAGGCCGGGCTGGTGCGGGACCGCCACGGGCTGGAGCGCTTCCTGCTCACGCAGCTCGAGGGCGCGGCCGGCCCCTGCGACGCCACCGCGGCCGCGGGGGCGCTGCGGGCGTTCGCGCGCGGCGACGTCGCGGCCTGCCATCGGCTGGACGACGAGCTCGAGGCCATGAAAGTCGTGCGGGAGTTTCGCGAGGGTAGCCGGCAGATGGGACGCCAGACCCTGCGGGTAGCCGTCTCGCTGACCGGCGACGCGCGGCTCGCCGCGTATCTCGAGGCGGTCGACGCGCGCCGGGCGCCGGGCCATCACGCGATCGCGTTCGGGATGACCGCGGGGGCCCTCGGCTGGGAGGCCGTCGCGACCGCGACCGCGTTTCTCTACTCGACCACCGCGCTCCTGGTGGGCGCGGCGCTCCGCCTCCTGCCGATCGGCCAGCTCGAGGGACAGGCGGTCCTGTGGAGCCTGCATCCGGTGATCGAGCGGGTGGCCCGGGAGGCGGCGGAGCGGGCCCCCGGCGATCTGTGGAGCTTCACCCCCGGCCAGGACATCCAGGGCATGCTGCACGAGCGCATGGACGCGCGGCTCTTCCGCTCGTGAGCGGCGCCGGTGTGGTGCCCCGTCCACTCAAGATCGGCATCGGCGGGCCGGTCGGCTCGGGCAAGACCGCCCTGGTGGAGACGCTGGCTCGCCGCCTGCGCGATCACTTCGACATGGCGGTGATCACCAACGACATCTACACGCAGGAGGACGCGCAGTTCCTCGTCCGGCGCGGAGCGCTGCCGGCCGAGCGGGTGGTGGGGGTGGAGACCGGTGGCTGCCCGCACACCGCGATCCGCGAGGACGCCTCCGTGAACCTGGAGGCGGTGCACGAGCTCCTGGGCCGGTTCCCGGGGCTCGAGCTGCTCTTCGTGGAGAGCGGCGGCGACAATCTCTCGGCGACCTTCAGCCCGGAGCTGGTCGACGCCACGATCTACGTGATCGACGTGGCGCAGGGCGACAAGATCCCGCGCAAGGGCGGACCCGGCATCGTGCGCTCCGACCTGCTCGTGATCAACAAGATCGACCTGGCGCCCTACGTGGGCGCCGATCTGGGCGTGATGGAGCGCGACGCCAAGCGCATGAGGGGAGAGCGACCCTTTGTCTTCACCAATCTCCGGGAGGGCGACGGCGCCGACGCCATCGTCTCCTGGATTCGCCGCGACCTCCTCTTCGCGCCCTGAGTCCGGGGCGGCCCCGGGCCGCACCGGACGGGACGGCCGCCTCGCGGTCGTCTTCGAGGGGCGCGACGGCCGCACCGTGCTCGTCGGGCGCCGCTACACCCTGCCGCTGCAGGTGCTGGAGCCGATGGATCTCGACGGCGACGGCGTCGCCACGCTCATGCTGCTGAACCCGACCGGGGGACTCCTGGCGGGCGACCGCCTGGACACCGAGATCGCCCTCGGTCCGGGCTGCCGCGTGTGCTGCTCCACGCCCTCGGCCACGCGCGTCTACCGGAGCCCGGGCCCGCCCGCGGTGCAGCGGGTCGCCATCGAGATCGGCGGCGGGGCGTCGCTCGAGTGGCACCCGGACCACCTGATCCCGTCCCCCGGCGCCCGCCTGTGCCAGTCGACCGAGATCTCGATGGCGGTGGACGCGACGCTGCTCTATCTGGATGCCTGGGCGATGGGGCGCGGCGCGCGGGGCGAGGCGTGGGGATTCGACCACCTCGAGAGTGGCCTGCTCGTCCGCGATCCGGCCGGGCCGCTCCTTCGGGAGCGCTCCATCCTGGGCCGGCCGCCGCAGGATGGCCTGGGCGGCACGGAGGGCTTCGGCTACGTGGCCACCGTGGCGGCCATCCGCCCCGACCGACGCGACTGGGAGGCGCTCGCGCGCGCGCTTCAGGACGACGTCGCGGTCGCCGCGCCGGGATGCCGTGCCGGGGTCACGACGCTCGGCCGGGGTGGCGTGCTCGCCCGCGTCCTGGGCCCGTCGACGCCCGCGCTTCACGCGGCGGTGGAGGCGCTGTGGACTCGCTGCCGCCGCGAGCTGCTGGGCCTGGCGCCGCTCCGGCTGCGCAAGCTCTAGAGAGCCGCCGGCGTTCGCTCCTGCCCATGATTGAGGCTCATGCTCATGGCATGAGCATCGTTGTCGCCACCGGCCCGCACCGTCCCTCGTAAGCGCTTGATTTGCCGGACCCGCCTTCGCGGGCACAGGCCTTGCTGCCGTCGGTAGCCAGATGGCGACGCCCGCGCGCTATGCGTTCGGCCAAACGGGAAGGGGACCGGCATGAGCACCAAGTCCGGGACGGAGAGCTTCGACGACCTCGTCACCACCACGCTTCCCTCCCTCGTGAGCGAGGCGGCGGCCCAGGGCGGCCGGCTCTACCGAAGCGTGATGGCCCGGGTGGAGCAGCCGCTGCTGCGCCACGCGCTCGAGCTGTGCGGTGGCAACCAGCTGAAGGCGGCGAAGCTGCTCGGGATCAACCGCAACACGCTGCGCAAGCGGTTGCGCCTGCTCGGGCTCCTGCCGCAGAACGGGAGCAACGGGAGCAAGGCCGGGAGCGCGACGCGCCCGGCTTAGGCTTTACCCCCGCGACGGGGCCGCGGTAGACTGCGGCCCAGAGTGGTCTCCCGAGCCGCGGCGCTGGTCCCCCTGCTGATCCTGGTCGCCTGCGCGAGCGCGGGCACGGAAGGCATCACGGGCCGGCCGGCGCACCACGTCGCCGGCGGCGGCTTCCGGAACCTCGATCCCGGGTTCACGCGTCCCTCGGCCTGGACGCGATGGACGTTCATCCTCGGCCGGGCCGTCCAGAGCATCGCCTCGCCGCGCCACTTCGAGGCGCCGCGCGTGGCCAACGACGGGGCCGCGCTTCGCGCGGTGCCGCCCGTCCCCGCCATCACCTGGATCGGCCACGCCACCTTGCTCGTGCAGGTCGACGGGCTCAGCATCCTCACCGATCCCCAGTGGAGTGACCGGGCCGGCCCCACCTCGTGGATCGGACCACGGCGTCTGACCCCGCCGGGGCTCGCCTTCGAGAGCCTCCCCCGCATCGACGTGGTGGTGATCTCCCACGATCACTTCGACCATCTCGACCTGCCCACCGTTCGCCGGCTCGCCGCGACCCCCGATCCGCTCTTCCTGGTGCCGCTCGGCCTCCGGGACTGGTTCCGCGACAACGGCATGTCCCACGTGGAGGAGCTCGACTGGTGGCAAGAGCGGGAGTACCGCGGGGTGCGCTTCGTGTGCGTCCCGGCCCAGCACTTC
The DNA here is from genome assembly GCA_041497895.1 of Methylomirabilia bacterium. GTDB lineage: Bacteria > Methylomirabilota > Methylomirabilia > Rokubacteriales > CSP1-6 > CAMLFJ01. The sequence continues at coordinate 14,815 of JBGQHJ010000064.1, read as the reverse complement.
GCGCAGCGGTCGTTCTGGGACGCCAACCGTCGCCTGTGGTCTTCGTGGGCCATCCTGGGACGCGAGCGGCGACTCTACTTCGGCGGCGACACCGGCTACTTCGACGGCTTCCGCGAGGCCGGGCGCCGCCTCGGCCCCTTCGACGTGGTCGCGCTCGCGATCGGAGCCTATCTTCCCGCCGAGATCATGAAGGCGGTGCACTCCACGCCCGAGGAGGCGGTGCAGGCCTTCGCGGACCTCGGCGGGCGGGCGATGCTGGGCATGCACTGGGGCACCTTCGATCTGGCCGAGGAGCCGCTCGACGAGCCCCCGGTCCGCATGCGGGCCGAGTTCGAGCGCCGGCGGCTCGATCCGGCGCGGGCCTGGATCCTCAAGATCGGGGAGACGCGGCCCTGGTGAGCGGCGCCAAGCCATGGCCCAGCGCGTGCTGATCGTCGAGGACGAGCCGGACATCCGGGACCTCCTCGTCTTCCACCTGGAGCGCGAGGGCTACCAGGTGACCCACTGCCGGAGCGGGGCCGAGGCCGTGCGCCTGGCGCGCGCGGGACCGCCCGACCTGGTGCTCCTCGACCTCATGCTGCCGGAGATGGACGGGCTCGAGGTGTGCCGGCGGTTGCGGCAGGATCCGGCGACGCAGGGCCTGCCGATCGTCATGCTCACCGCGCGTGGCGACGAGGTGGATCGCGTGCTCGGGCTCGAGCTGGGCGCCGACGACTACGTGGTCAAGCCCTTCTCCCCGCGCGAGCTGGTCGCGCGCATCCGCGCGGTGCTGCGGCGCGCCCGGCCCGAGACCGGGAGCGCGCCGCTCGTCGTCGGCCGGATCGCCATCGACGCGGCGGCTCACCGGGTGACAGTGGACGGGGCCGCGGTGAGCCTCACCCGCAAGGAGTTCGACCTGCTCCGGGCGCTCGCGGAAGCCCAGGGCCGCGTGCTGTCGCGCGAGTACCTGCTCGATCACGTGTGGGGCTACTCGGCGGCGGGCGAGATCGAGTCGCGCACGGTGGACGTGCACGTGCGCCGGCTCCGGCAGAAGCTGGGCGTGGAGGGGCAGCGGATCGGCACCGTGACCGGGGTGGGCTACCGGTTCGAGAGCGGCCGGTGAGGAGGGCGCCGTGGGCGCGCTGCTGAGGCTGGTGCGGGGCAGCATCGCGCTCAAGCTCACCCTGACCCTGGTGGGCTTCGTGGCGGTATCCGTCCTCGCGGCCGGGCTCTACCTGAATCGGGCCCTCGAGGCCTTCGCGGTCGAGTCGCTCGAGACACGGCTCGGCGCGCTCGCCACCGTGCTGCACGGAGAGGCCCGCGCCGCTCTCGCGAACGGGGGCGCCGGCGCGCCGGACTTCGTCAACCGGGTGGCCCGGCCCACCGGCTCGCGCGTGACCCTGATCGCCCCCGACGGGCGGGTGGTGGGCGAGTCGGACCGGAGCCAGGCCGATCTGAGCCAGCTCGAGAACCACGCGGGCCGGCCGGAGGTACGGGCCGCGCTCGAGGGCCGTCAGGGCCGCGACCTCCGGCGCAGCGTCACGGTCGCGGCCCCGCTGCTCTACGTGGCCCAGCCGGTGCGCGACGGCGATCGGATCGTCGGGGTCCTCCGCCTGGCGCTGCCGCTCTCCGCGGTCACCCGCTCGTACGCGAGCCTCCACCAGGTGATGCTGGTGGGCGGGGCGCTGGCCCTGCTGATCGCGCTCGGCATCGGCATCTTCGTGGCCGGGCGGGTCACGCGCCCGGTGGTGGAGATGCAGTCCATCGCGCGCCAGATGAGCGGGGGCAACTTCCTGGTCCGGGCCCCCACCCGCTCCACCGACGAGATCGGGACCCTGGGCCGGTCGCTCAACGTGATGGCGGCGCGCCTGCGGGAGAAGATCCAGGATCTCGAGCTGGAGCAGTCCAAGACCACCGCGATCCTCGACGCGATGGTCGAGGGGGTCATCGCGGTCGACGGCCAGGAGCACATCCTGCTCATGAACGAGCGGGCCCGGGCCATGTTCGGGCTGGGCGGCATCCGCGGCGAGGGCAAACCGTTCCTCGAGGTCATCCGCAACGCGGACCTGCACGAGATCTTCCGGACGGTGCACGCGGGCACGGAAGCCGCGCCGGTCGGCCGGGAGATGCTGGTGACGAGCCCGACCACGCGCACCCTCGCGGTGAACGCGGTGAGGCTCGCCATCGGGGGCGATCGACCCGGGGTGGTCATGGTCCTCCACGACGTGACCGCGCTCCGCCAGCTCGAGCGGGTGCGCACCGAGTTCGTGGCCAATGTGAGCCACGAGCTGCGCACGCCGCTGACCGCGATCCAGGGCTACCTGGAGACCCTCCTGTCCGGGGCGCTCGACGAGCGGGAGAACGCGCGGCGATTCCTCGAGATCGTGCTCCGGCATAGCGAGCGGCTCGGCCGGCTGCTCAACGACCTCACCGATCTCTCCAACATCGAGCTCGGCAAGGTGACGCTCCGGCGCGAGCGGGTGCGCATCGCGGACGTGGTGGGCTCGGTGATCGACATCATCGCGCCCCGCGCGGACCGGGCCCGCGTCACGGTGAGCGCGCGGCTGGCCGCCGATCTGCGCGACGTCTCGGCGGATCGCGACCGCCTGGCCCAGATCCTGATCAACCTCATCGACAACGCGGTGAAGTACACGCCGGAGGGCGGGTCGGTGACCGTGACCGGCCGCAACCGGGAGGACGGCGCGATCGAGGTGGCGGTGACCGACACCGGCATCGGCATCCCGCTCGCCGATCTCCCGCGCATCACCGAGCGCTTCTATCGCGTCGACAAGGCGCGCTCGCGCGAGCTCGGCGGCACCGGTCTCGGCCTGGCCATCGTCAAGCACCTGGTGATGGCCCACGGCGGCGAGCTGGGCATCGAGAGCGAGCAGGGGCGCGGCACCACCGTGCGCTTCACGCTGCCGGTCGACTCCGCGGCCTGAGCGCCGCCCCCCCCGTCACCCGAACTTCACGGCGCAAACGATATGTGATCGATGCCCCTCGTGCATGCTCGATCGTGATGGAGAGCATCATGACCGGGCGGGACACGACGGGCCGCGGCCGCGCGGACCTCCACGTCGCCGACATCGCCGACTACGACCGCGTGGGCGGCGCGCTACGCGAGCGCGACTGGCGGTCGTAGCGTGGCCGGGTCACCGAACCTTCACCGGCCGGTCATCACGCTGCAACAGGCCGCGGCTAACCTCGGGCACGACATGAGCCCGACGACCTCGCCGGTGGTGGTCCTGGAGCGGGTCGGTCGGCGCTTCGGCGCGCAGGTGGCGCTCGACGGGGTGTCGGCCTGTATCCGGCCCGGGGAGTTCGTGGCCATCGTCGGCCGGTCGGGAGCGGGGAAGACCACGCTGCTCCGGTGCCTCTCCCGCGCGATCGTCCCGACGCAGGGCGCGATCCGGATGGGCGGGCAGGATCTGGGTCCGCTCGCCGGAGCAGCCCTCCGCGCCCACCGGGCGCGCGTCGGCGTCATCTACCAGCAGTTCAATCTGGTGAGGCGGCTGCGCGTCCTCGACAACGTGCTGATCGGCCGCTTGCCCCACCTGCGCGGCTGGCGGCGCCACGCCGCGCTGGTCCGGGTCTTCGATCGCGTCCAGCGCGACGCCGCGCTCTCCTGCCTGGACCACGTCGGGCTCCTGGCGCGCGCCTGGCAGCGCACCGACACGCTGTCCGGGGGGGAGCAGCAGCGGGTGGCCATCGCCAAGATCCTGGCCCAGGAGCCGAAGCTGATCCTGGGCGACGAGCCGGTGGCGAGCCTCGACGTGATCAACGGGGCCCTGGTGATGGAGACGCTCCGGCGCATCGCCTCCTCGGCGGGGCTCACGGTGGTCTCGACGCTCCATCACGTGGAGTACGCGCGCCGCTACGCGGACCGGGTGCTCGGGCTCCGGGCGGGGCGGCTCGTGTTCGACGGGCCGGCCGCCAGGCTCGACGACGACGCGATCCGCGAGATCTTCGGGTCGGTGCCCGAGCCGGATGGCGGGGACGTCGAGCCGGCGCGGCTGCCGGAGCCCGTGCTGGTGGCGAGTTGACGGCTCCGCTCGCCGGCATCCTCCGGGGGCCCGCGCCCCAGGCGCCGCCGCGCCGCTCCGACCTCGGCCGGAACCTGCTCGTGACGGTGGCCCTCGCGGTGCTGCTGGGGATGGCGGCCCGGGTCATCGAGCTCCGGCCGCTCGAGCTGGTCCGCGACGTGGGCAACATCGGGGTCTTCCTCAGGGGCTACCTGCGGCCGTCCTTCGGCAACATCGGCGAGTACTCGTGGCAGTGCGTGGTCACGGTGTGCATCGCGCTCTGGGGCACCCTGCTGGCCTTCGTGATCTCGGTGCCGCTGGGACTGCTGGGCGCCCGCAACCTGAGCCCGCACCCGCTGGTCTACTTCGCGGCGCGCCGGACCATGGACGTGCTCCGGGCGGTCAACGAGTTCGTGTTCGCGCTGATGTTCGTGACCGCGGTGGGGCTCGGCCCCTTCGCGGGCATGCTCGCCCTCGGCATCCACACCGGCGGCGTGCTCGGCAAGCTCCTGAGCGAGACCATCGAGGGCATCGACCCGGGCCAGGCGGAGGGCGTCACCGCGGTGGGGGCCGGGCGGCTCCACGTGATCGCGTTCGGGGTGGTGCCCCAGGTCCTGCCCAACTTCCTCTCCTACGTGCTCCTGCGCTTCGAGTCCGACATCCGCTCGGCGGCGGTGATCGGCATGGTGGGCGGCGGGGGCATCGGCTTCTACCTCTGGGACACGATCCGATCCTTCAAGGACGGCGAGGCGGCGACGGTCATCCTGCTGATCGTGGCCATGGTGATGTGCACCGACGTGATCTCCGCGCGCATCCGGCGGGCGGCGATCTAAGGCAAGGAGGAGACTCATGCGGCTCATACGCGTGCTGGCGTTGGCGTTGCTCACGATCGCGGGCGGGGTGACGTCCGCCCCGGCGGCCGACTCGAGCTGGCCCAAGGAGATCACCTTCGCGCTCCTCTCCACCGAGAACGCCTCCGAGATCACCCGGCGCTGGGGCCCGATCATGGCCCAGCTCGAGAAGGACCTGGGCGTCAAGGTCAAGTCGGTGACCGCGACCGACTACCGCGGCACCATCGAGGCGCTCAAGTTCAAGAAGGCGGAGATCGGCCACCTCGGGCCCAAGTCCTATGTCGAGGCCTCCAACGGGAACTACGCCAACGTGGAGCCGATCGCCCAGCTGCAGCTCGCCAACGGCTCGCTCGGCTATCGCTCGTGCCTCATCGTGCACTCGGACTCGGACATGTTCAGCCCGGAGGACATGGCGGGGAAGACCTTCGCGTTCAATGATCCCAACTCGACGTCGGGCTACCTGGTGCCGTCCGCGTTCTTCATGATGGAGATGAGCGTCGATCCCAAGAAGTACTTCTCCAAGGTGACGTTCTCCGGGTCGCACGAGGCGTCGATCCTGGCGGTGGCCAACAAGAAGGCGGAGGTCGCCTCCACGAACCTGCCGGATCTCCAGCAGCTCACCCGCGAGGGCAAGGTGCCCCGGGGCGCGCTGCGGGTGATCTGGGTGTCGAAGCTGATCCCCAACGACCCGATCGTGGTGCGCAAGGACATGCCGGCGAGCCTGCGGTCGGCGATCACCGAGTCCCTGACCACGATGAAGGCGCGGAACCCGGAGGCCTTCAAGGAGATCGGAGCCTGGGTCGGCAACTTCGTGCCCGCCGACGACGGCAAGTACCAGGTCATCCGCGAGCTCAACGACGTGGCCAAGAAGCTGGCGGCCCAGAAGTAGCGGCCCGTGTCGGCGACCCAGACGGCGCGGGCGCGCTGGATGTCGGCGCTGGCCCAGGCGGAGCCGGCCGCGGTCGAGGCCGCGTGGGCGCGCCTGGCGACGCGGCCGGACTACCGGATGCTCCGGGCCCCCGAGACCGGCCTCGTGATGGTGCGGGGCCGGGCCGGGGGCACCGGAGCCGCGTTCAACCTCGGGGAGATGACGGTGACCCGCTGCTCGGTGGAGCTGGGCGACGGCCGCGTCGGGCATGCCTACGTGCCGGGGCGGGATCCCCGCCACGCGGAGACCGCGGCGGTGCTCGACGCGATGCTGCAGGACCCGGGCGCGCGTGAAGTTCTGGAGGCCTCGGTGGTGGAGCCCCTGATCGCTACGCGCCTGGCCCGAGAGCGCGCCGCTCGGGCCCGGGCGGCGGCCACGCGGGTGGAGTTCTTCACCATGGTGCGGGGGGAGGAATAGCCTCGTGCGGGCCGGGCTGGCCGATCCCGTGCTCGACAGCCAGCGCGTTTTCCGCGCCGTGCTCGAGGCGATGTCGCACCCGGGACGGGTCGTGTCGATCGGCCTGGAGGGCGCGTGGCTCCCGCCGCTGCACCCCGCGACCCTCGCGATCTGCCTGGCCCTGGTCGACTTCGAGACGCCGCTGTGGCTGGACACGGCCGGCCGGACGGAGGAGGTGAGCGCGCACCTGCGCTTTCACTGCGGCTGCCCGCTCGTGGACCCTCCGGAGCGCGCCCGCTTCGCGGTGGTGGCCGCGCCGGCGGCCATGCCGGAGCTCGATCGCTTCGATCCGGGAACGGACGAGTACCCCGACCGCTCGGCGACGGTCATCGTGCAGGCCCGCACGCTCGCCGCGGGGGCCGGCCGGCGCCTGACCGGGCCCGGCATCGCTTCCGAAGGCCGGCTGGACGCGGACGGGCTCCCGGCACGCTTCTGGGAGGGCCTGCGCGCGAACCACGCCCGCTTCCCACGAGGTGTGGACGTGCTCCTCACCGCGGGCACCGCGGTGGTCGCGCTGCCGCGGACCACGCGCGTGGAGGGCTGAGCCCATGTACGTCGCGGTGAAGGGAGGCGAGCGCGCCATCGACCGCGCGCATCAGCTCCTCGCCGAGGAGCGCCGGGGCGACCCGAGCGTGCCCGAGCTCGGCCTGGCGCAGATCGAGCAGCAGCTCGCCCTCGCGGTGGACCGGGTCATGACCGAGGGCTCGCTCTACGATCGCGCGCTGGCGGCCCTGGCGGTCAAGCAGTCACGCGGCGACCTGATCGAGGCCATCTTCCTGCTGCGCGCGTACCGGACCACGCTGCCGCGGCTGGGCGTGAGCCGGCCGCTCGACACGGCGGCCATGGTGGTCCACCGCCGGGTCTCGGCCATCTTCAAGGACCTGCCCGGCGGCCAGATCCTCGGGCCGACCTTCGACTACACGCATCGGCTGCTGGACTTCGAGCTGGCCGAGCCCGGCGACCCGGACTCCACCGTGACGGAGGACGATGCGGCCGGGCCTGAGGCGGACGCGTCGCTCCCCCGGGTGATCGACCTGCTCGACCGCGAGGGGTTGATCGAGAGCGAGCCGGCGGTGAGCGACGACGGCCGGGTGGGCGACCTCACCCGAGAGCCGCTGACCTTCCCGGCCGGACGCGACGTGCGCCTGCAGAATCTCGCGCGAGGCGACGAAGGCTTCCTCCTCGCGATGGGCTACGCCACCCAGCGGGGCTATGGCCGCAACCATCCCTTCGCGGGCGAGATCCGGCAGGGCGAGGTATCCGTGAGCCTCGCCCCGGAGGAGATCGGGTTTCCGGTCGAGATCGCGACGATCCAGGTGACCGAGTGTCAGATGGTGAATCAATTCAAAGGCTCGGCGGCGGTACCCGCACAGTTCACTCGAGGCTACGGGCTCGCCTTCGGGAGCACGGAGCGCAAGGCGATGGCCATGGCCCTGGTGGACCGGGCCCTGCGCGCCCGCGAGCTGGGCGAGGAGCCGGCGTCGCCGACCCGGGACGAGGAGTTCGTGCTGAGCCACTCCGACAGCGTCGAGGCCTCGGGCTTCGTGCAGCACCTCAAGCTGCCCCACTACGTCGACTTCCAGGCGGAGCTGGTCCTGGTCCGCGACCTGCGCGCCGCCCACGGCGGGACCGCCTCGCGATGAGCCGGTACAACTTCGCCTACCTCGACGAGCAGACGAAACGGATGATCCGACGCGCGATCTTGAAGGCGGTCGCGGTGCCCGGTTACCAGGTGCCGTTCGGCAGCCGCGAGATGCCGCTGTCCTACGGCTGGGGCACCGGAGGCGTGCAGGTGACCGCCAGCGTGATCGGGCCCACCGACGTGCTCAAGGTCATCGACCAGGGTGCCGACGACACCACCAACGCGGTGAGCATCCGGAAGTTCTTCGCCCGCACCACCGGCGTCGCCACCACCACCCGGACCGCGGAGGCGACGCTGATCCAGACGCGGCATCGCATTCCCGAGACCCCCCTGGGGCCCGGCCAGATCGTCGTGTTCCAGGTCCCGATCCCGGAGCCCCTCCGCTGGCTCGAGCCGCGGGAGGCCGAGACCCGCAAGATGCACGCCCTCGAGGAGTACGGGGTGATGTACGTACGGCTCTACGAGGACATCACCCGCCACGGCCGGGTCGCGCAGACCTACGAGTACCCGGTGATCGTCAACGGCCGCTACCTGATGCGGCCCTCGCCGATCCCGAAGCTCGACAACCCCAAGCTCGACCGGAGCCCGGCCCTGATGCTCTTCGGGGCCGGCCGGGAGAAGCGCATCTACGCGGTCCCGCCCTGGACGTCCGTCAAGAGCCTGGACTTCGACGACCACCCGTTCGAGGTCGAGCACTGGGACCGCCCCTGTGACCTCTGCGGGGCCCGCGGCGCGTTCCTCGACGAGCTCATCGTCGACGACAAGGGGGGCCGGCTCTTCATCTGCTCGGACACCGACTTCTGCGCTCGCCGGCAGGCGGCGGGCCACGGGCCCGGCGCATGAGCGCGAGCCCGGACGATCGCCCGCTGCTCGGGGTGCGGGGCCTCGCCAAGCGCTACGGCGCCCAGGTGGGGTGCCTCGACGTGGGCTTCGACCTGTGGCCGGGTGAGGTGCTCGGGATCGTGGGCGAGTCGGGCTCGGGCAAGACCACCGTGCTCGACTGCCTGTCCGGCCGGGTCACCGCCGACGGCGGGCAGGTCGCGTACGCCACGGCCGACGGCGGCGTGGTCGACGTCCTGCGCCTCGACGAGGCGGCGCGCCGCCGCCTGCTGCGGACGGAGTGGGGGGTCGTGCACCAGCACGCCCGCGACGGCCTGCGCATGGGCGTGAGCGCCGGGGCCAATGTCGGCGAGCGGCTCATGGCCCTGGGGGCCCGGCACTACGGACGCGTGCGCGGGCGTGCGCTCGACTGGCTCGCGCGGGTGGAGATCGACGAGAGCCGGATCGACGACCTCCCGGAGACCTTCTCGGGCGGCATGCAGCAGCGGCTACAGATCGCGCGCAACCTGGTAACCGGGCCGCGCCTGGTCCTGATGGACGAGCCGACCGGCGGCCTCGACGTCTCGGTGCAGGCGCGCCTCCTCGACCTCCTGCGCGGCCTGGTGGAAGACCTCGGGCTCTCCGCGGTGATCGTGACCCACGACCTGGCGGTGGCCCGCCTGCTCGCGCACCGCCTGCTCGTGATGCGGGGCGGGGAAGTGGTGGAGTCCGGGCTCACCGATCAGGTGCTCGACGACCCCCAGCATCCCTACGCGCAGCTCCTGGTTTCCTCGGTGCTCCAGCCGTGAGCGCGGCCTCGCTCGAGGTGCGCGCGCTCGTCAAGGCGTTCACCCTGCACGTCCAGGGCGGCGTGGAGCTGCCGGTGCTCACCGGCGTGAGCCTCGCGGTGGAGCCGGGCGAGTGCGTGGTGCTGGCCGACCCGTCCGGGGCGGGGAAGAGCACGCTGCTCCGGTCGATCTACGGCAACTACCTGGTGCGGGAGGGGCAGGTCCTGATCCGGCACCGGGACCGGGTCGTGGACATCGTCGGGGCCCCACCTCGTCTCGTGCTCGACGTCCGCCGCCACACCCTGGGCTACGTGAGCCAGTTCCTGCGGGTGATCCCGCGCGTGCCCACCGAGCAGGTGGTGGCCGGCACCCTGCGCGCCCGGGGGGTCGAGGGGGCCGCGGCGCTGCGGCGGGCGCGCGCCGTGCTCGATCGGCTCGGCATTCCCGAGCGGCTGTGGACCCTGTCGCCGGTGACCTTCTCCGGCGGCGAGCAGCAGCGGGTGAACGTCGCCCGTGTCTTCGTCGCCGACTATCCCGTCGTCCTGCTGGATGAACCCACGGCCTCGCTGGATGCGGCGAGCCGCCTCGCGGTCGTCGAGCTGATCCGGGAGGCGCGCCGCCGCGGCGCGGCCGTGCTCGGCATCGTGCACGACGCCCAGGTTCGCGCCGAGGTGGCGACGCGCGTGCGCACGCTGGCCGGAACGGAGGCCCCATGACCCTCTTCACCAATGCGCGGATCGTGACGCCGGACGACGTGTTCCTGGGCTCGGTGGTGGTGGAGGACGGGCTGATCGCGGCGGTGGAGCCGGGTCGGAAGGCGACGCGCGGGGCCATGAGCTCGACCATCGACCTCGACGGTGACTACCTGGTGCCGGGGGTGGTCGAGCTTCACACCGACGTGCTTGAGCGCCACGCGATCCCGCGGCCGGGCGTGCACTGGCCCGAGCTGCCGGCGGTCCTGGCCTACGACAGCCAGCTCGTGGGCGCGGGCATCACCACCGTGCTCGACAGCCTGGCCATCGGCTACCTGGTCGACACCGGCCAGCGGCCGCGGGACCCGCGCCCGCTCGTCGAGGCGATCCGGACCGCGAGGGCCGCGGGGCTGCTCCGGTCCGATCACTATCTCCACATGCGATGCGAGGTGAGCACCGCGCTGGTGGTGCAGGACTTCGTCCCGTTCGCGGACGATCCGCTGGTGCGGCTCGTGTCGCTGATGGACCACGCGCCGGGCCAGCGCCAGTTCGTCGACGTCGCGAAGTACCGCGAGTACAACCAGGGGCGCTACGGCCTCACCGACGCGCAGCTCGACGCCCTGGTCGAGCGCCGCCTGGAGGAGCGGGCCCGCTACGCCGAGGAGCACCGCGCCGCGATCACCGCGCTCTGCCGCAAGCACGGCCTGCCGGTGGCGAGCCACGACGACGCGACCGTCGCGCACGTGGACGAGGCGATGCAGGCCGGCGCGGCGATCGCGGAGTTCCCCACCACCCTCGAGGCCGCGCGCGCCGCGCACGACTACGGCCTGGCGGTGCTGGCCGGGGCGCCGAACCTGGTCCGTGGCCAGTCGCACTCCGGCAATGTCCCGGCCGCCCTGCTGGCCGAGCGGGGATGGCTCGACGTGCTGTCGTCCGACTACGTGCCGGCGAGCGTGCTCCACGGCGCCTTCCTGCTCCACGCCCGTCACGGGATGACCCTGCCCCGGGCGATCGCCACCGTGTCGGCCACCCCGGCCCGGCGCGTGGGCCTGGAGGACCGCGGCGCGATCGCGACGGGCCGGCGTGCGGACCTGGTCCGGGTACGGGTGGCCGGCGAGGTCGTCGCGGTGCGGGGGGTGTGGTGCCAGGGGGAGCGGGCGGCATGATGCGCCGCGAGCCGTCCCCCGACGGTCCGATCCGGCTCGCCGCCGCGACCCGCCTCGCCCGGCTCGGTGGCCAGATCGCGCTCGAGCACTGGACCCGGGCCGAGATCTCCTGGAAGAGCGACGACTCGATGGTCACCGACGCGGATATCGCCATCCAGGCCTATCTCGACCGGGAGATCGCGGCCGCCTTCCCGGACGACGGCGTGCTGGGCGAGGAGAACGGGGCCTCCGCGCCGCGGCGGCTCGAGGCGACGCACGTGTGGGTCGTCGATCCGATCGACGGCACCAACAACTTCGGGCGGGGTATCCCGGGGTTCTCGGTCTCGGTCGGGGTGCTCCGGCACGGGCGGCCGTTCTGCGGCGCGGTCTACGATCCGCTCGGCGGGCAGCTCTGGAGCGCGCTCGTGGGCCACGGGGCATGGGTCAACGAGCGGCCGCTGCGTCTGGAGCCGGCCCCGCTCTCGCCCCGGTCGCTCTTCTGCGTCCGCACGCCCTATCGAGACGGTCCGCCTGATTTCGTGCCGCGGTGGCTCTCACGCTACCGGCTCCGGCGCGTCGGCTCGACCGCGCTCCATCTCTGCTACGTGGCGGCCGGCGCGCTGGCCTTCGTCCACGATCAGCGGGCCACCCTCTGGGACATCGCGGGCGCGGCCCCGGTGGTGACCGAGGCCGGCGGGGTGCTGACCGGCGAGCGCGGCACCCCGCTCTTTCCCCTCGATCCCGACGGCTACCAGGGTGAGCCGATCGCGCTGCTGGCCGGCGACCCGCTGGCCCACGACCAGGCGCTCCGGGACCTGCTCGCGGTGGACGGAGCGGTCCGCTCCGGCTAGGACGCGCGGCTCTCCGCGGCCACCAGCTCGTAGAGCCGCTCCTGCGACCGCACGGGCGGGCCCTGCGCGACGCGCAGGCGGGTCGAGCTGCCGTCGATCTGGATCTCCCGGGCCTTGGCGGTGTCGGTGAGCTGCACCTCGAGCACCTCGCGGATCTCGGACTGGAGCCGCGGGTCGAGCACCGGGAAGGCGATCTCGACCCGATGGTCCAGGTTGCGCGGCATCCAGTCGGCCGAGGCGAGCCAGTACTCGGAGTGGCCCCCGTTGTGGAAGTAGAAGACGCGGGCGTGCTCGAGGTAGCGGTCCACGATCGAGATCACGCGGATGCGGTCCGACAGGCCGGGGATCCCCGGGCGCAGGCAGCAGATCCCGCGCACGATCAGGTCCACCCGGACCCCGACCTGGCTCGCCGCGTAGAGCTCCTCGATCAGGGTGCGGTCCACCAGGCTGTTCATCTTGGCAACGATGCGGGCCGGCTCGCCCCGGCGCGCGTGCTCGGCCTCGCGCCGGATGCGCTGCTGGAAGGCGTCGCGCATCCCGGTGGGCGCCATCAGGAGGTGGCGGAAGCGGCGGGGACGCGTGTAGCCGGTCAGCATGTTGAACAGCTCGGTGACGTCCTCGCCGATGGACTCGCGACACGTGAACAGGCTGAAGTCGCCGTAGATCCCGCCGGTGCGCACGTTGTAGTTGCCGGTGGCGAGGTGGCAGTAGCGCCGGATTCCGTCCGGCTCCTGGCGCACCACGAGGCAGGCCTTGCAGTGCGTCTTGTAGCCGGGCAGGCCGTAGACCACGTGGGCCCCGACCTCTTCCAGCGCGCGGGCCCAGCGGATGTTGGCCTCCTCGTCGAATCGCGCCTGCAGCTCGACCAGCACCGCGACCTCCTTGCCGTTCTCGGCCGCGCGGGTGAGGGCCAGGGCGATGGGGGAGGTGGGGCTCACGCGATAGAGCGTCATCTTGATCGCGAGGACGCGCGGGTCGACGGCGGCGTCGCTCACGAAGCGGGTGACCGCGTCGAACGAGTGGTACGGGTGGTGGGCAAGGACGTCGCCCCCCCGGATCGCGCTCCAGAGGTCCGGGCTGCCCTCGAAGGCCGGGACCGGGCGCGGCGGCAGCGGTTGATCCTTGAGCCGCGGGAGGTCCACCGCGGCGTAGAGCTGGAAGAGGTCCGAGAACGCGGTGAAGCCGGTCCCCGCGTAGAGATCGTCGGGGCCGAGCTCGAGCTCGTCGACGAGCATCGCCAGCAGGGGGGAGGGCAGGTCGGCGTCGTACTGCAGCCGCACCGCGTCTCCCATGCGGCGCTCGCGCACGCCCGCCTCGACGCTGGTCAGGAGGTCCACCGCGGTCTTGCGCCCGACCGGGATCTCCGCGTCGCGCGTGATCCGGATGGCGTGGCAGGAGACGATCTCGTAGCCGGTGTAGAGCGTGGGGAGCTGGAGGCGGATCACGTCCTCGAGCAGCATGAAGGCGTGCAGGCCCGCGGGGCCGGGCAGCGCCACGAACCGCGGGACGACCTGCCCCGGGATGTGAACCACGGTGAGGGTCGCGTGGGGCAGGACGCTGGCCGTGACCGGCTTGACCGTGACCACCAGGCAGAGGGCCCGGTTCGCGAGGTGCGGGAACGGGTGGCCGGGATCGATCGCGAGGGGAGTCAGGATGGGCATCAGCGTGCGCCGGAAATAGTCCTCGAGGAACCGCTCCTGCTCCGCGGTCACCTCCTTCGGCCGGACGAGCCGGATACCCTCCGAGGCCAGGATCGGCCCCAGCTCCTCGAGGTAGCAGCGGTGCTGGGCGTCCACCAGCCGGTGGACCTTGTCGGCGACCGCGGCGAGCGTCTCCGTCGGGGAGAGGCCGTCCGGCCCGGCGGCGGTGTCGCCGGCGCGGATCCGACGCTTCAGCTCCGCGACCCGGACCATGAAGAACTCGTCGAGGTTGGAGCTGAAGATCGCGAGGAACTTCGCGCGCTCGAGCAGCGGCACCGTCGAGTCCTGGGCCTCCTCCAGCACGCGACGGTTGAACTCGAGCCAGGAGAGCTCGCGATTGACGAACGCATCCGGTGGAAACGGGCTCATCGGAGACCTCGGGGGCAAGAGGGGAGGGCGGCCGGCCGCGGGCATGGCGAGAGTGTCGTCGGCCAGGCCCGAGGCGTCAAATTACGGAATTGTTACGAAACCGCCCACTTCTCGCGTCGGCCTGAGCACGTCCCGCACGAATCCAGGTACTTGGGCGGGATGCGGTCGGGCCGACCGCCCCTCCATCGTCCTACCGTTCGCCGACCTGTCAAGGCCGGCTGGCGGCGGTGCGGCCTAGCCGGCGGGCAGGGTGCTTCGCTTGCGAGACACCTCGTGCAGGAGCACGCCGTCGCGCACGCCGCGCGTGCAGACCAGCAGGCTCAGGTAGCCTCCACCGATCATGACGTCCTCGATGACCATCGCGCCGGCCAGGATGATGTCGGCCCGCTCGGCCTTGAGCCCGCGGATCCTCCGCCGGCCACGCGAGGAGAGCGCTTCGAGCCGCTCGCGGATCGCGGTGACGTCGGACTGGCGGAGCACGAGCCCGTGGCGGTGCTTGCGCTCGCCCGGGTTCGCGCGCAGGTGGACGCTGGCGAGGGTGCGCACCGTGCCCCCCAGCGCGACCAGCACCTC